>JAJXYV010000068.1 GCA_021780435.1 Pseudomonadota bacterium | reverse complement strand
CTTTCGCCGGCGACGCCGCCCGCCTATAAAACCGCATGACTTCGCCGCAACCCAATCCCCGCGCCCTTGATATCCCGACACTCGCCGAACGCCTGCGCGCGGGCGACCGGGCCGCGCTCGCCCGCGCCATCACCCTGGTCGAAAGCCGAAAAGACGATCACCAGCGCCAGGCGCGCGAACTCGTCCAGATTTTGTTGCCGCACACAGGCAAGGCGATGCGCGTCGGGATCACCGGGGTGCCGGGCGTCGGCAAATCGACGACGATCGACACTCTGGGCGCCAATCTCGTCGCGGGCGGCCACAGGGTAGCCGTTCTTGCGGTCGATCCCTCCTCGGCGCGCACCGGCGGGTCGATCCTTGGCGACAAGACCCGCATGGCGCGGCTTTCCGTCGAGCGCAACGCCTTCATCCGGCCTTCTCCTTCGTCCGGCACGCTCGGCGGCGTCGCCGCCAAGACTCGCGAGACCATGCTCTTGTGCGAGGCGGCGGGCTTCGACGTCATTCTGGTCGAGACGGTCGGCGTCGGCCAGTCGGAGACCACGGTCGCCGAAATGACCGATTTCTTCCTGGTGCTGATGCTTCCGGGCGCCGGCGACGAGTTGCAGGGCATCAAGAAGGGCGTGCTCGAACTCGCCGACATGATCGCGGTCAACAAATCGGAAGGCGAGGGCCGCGCCCGCGCCGTCGCGGCGGCAGGCGAATATCGCGCGGCGCTGCACATCATGCAGCCGGCCTCAGCGAACTGGTCGCCGCCGGTGGTGCTGATCTCGGGGCTGGAAAATATCGGCCTCGACGACATGTGGGCCAAGGTGGTCGAACATCGCCATCGCTTCGAAGCTTCGGGCGAACTGGCGCGCAAGCGCCGCGACCAGCAGGTCCGCTGGATGTGGGCGATGCTGGAGGAACTGATGTTCTCGCGGCTGCGCTCGGATCACAAGGTGCGGGCCATGCTGCCGGAGTTGGAGCGCAAGGTCGCGGCGGGCGCGTTGTCGCCGACAATCGCCGTGGACAAGATCGCCGCCGCGCTTGGGCTGTGACCATGCGCCGGTCGCTGCTCGTCGCGGGTTTCAGCGCCTTTCCCGGTCATCGCCGCAACCCGGCGGAAATCGTTGCGCGGCGACTGGAAATGGAGAAAAGGCGTTTCGCCCTGGCCGGGATCGACCTCCATGTCGCCGTCCTGCCGGTGGAGCATGACGCCTTGTCGCCCTTGCTGTCGCGCCTCTTCGCGGCGACAAGCCCCGATGCGGTCCTGCTGCTCGGCGTGGCCGGACGCCGGCGCCGCCTGACCGTCGAGACGCTCGCGCGCAATCGCGTCTCGATCCTGAAGCCGGATGCGGCGCGGCGGCGGGCGTTTTGCCGCTTCATCGTCCATGGCGGACCTGACGGCTTGCGCGCGCCCTGCTCGGCGCCGCGTCTCGCGGCGCTCGCGCGCCGCAAGGGCCTTGCCACCGCTCCGTCGCGCGACGCCGGCGATTATCTCTGCAACGAGAGCCTCTATCTTTCGCTGCTGATGGATCGCCGAGCCTGCTTCCTGCATCTTCCGAACTGGCGCGGCGTCATGCTTGAGCGCGCGGCCCGCGTCATTCTGCTCATGGCGAAAGATTTCGCGATCGCCTAACTTGCGCCGCGCGTTCGCTCATCATACGAGCTTTTGGCCTAAGCCCGCGCGAGCGCCAGACAAGACAACGAGCCCATCGATGGATCTTTCGCAAACGATCGCCAGCCTGATCGAGCTTCTGTGGATCGATTTCGTCCTCGCCGGCGAAAACGCGGTGGTGCTGGCTCTGGCGACCCGCGCCTTGCCGCAGGAGCAGAAGCGGCTGGGCGTCAATCTCGGCACGATCCTGTTCATCCTGCTGCGCATCGCGCTCGTTTATGCGCTCATGGCGGTTTCGGACCTGCCTGGCTTTGGCTTCGTGGGCGCCGCTTTCCTGCTGTGGGCCGCGCTGCTGGCGACCATGCGCGGCGAATCCGACAAGAGCCCGCAAATAACGCCGAACCGCCGCCTCGGGCCCGCCATGGCCGCGGCGCTCGCCTATGATTCCCAGGGCGCCCTGCTCAACATGATCGGCGTGCAGGGGGCGGCGCAGGGCGACAAGCCGCTGGTCATGTTCGGCCTTGGCCTGTCGATCCCGCTGCTCGCCCTTGGTTCCGCGCAATTCATCACCATCCTGCGCAAGCCGCCGCTGCTCTGGGCGAGCGCCGGCCTGCTGGGCTGGATCGCCGGGCGGATGGCGGCGGCGGACACGCTGGTTCTGTCGAGCGCCATGCCGCCGGACCTCATGCGCGATTTCACGCCGCCAGTCGGCGCATTGATCGCCATATTGCTGGCGTACATTTATTCGCGCGGGCGAAAGATCAATCGCGTCGCCGATGAATGAAGGGGGGAGACATGCGCTATCTCAAGATGACGACGCGCGCCGTGGTTGCCGGCGTTGCGCTTTTTGCCGCGGGCGCCGCCTGGGCCGCTGATATCGAGATCGTCGCGCCCTGGAGCCGCGCCACCGCGCAAGGGGCCACGGTCGGCGTCGGCTATCTCACCATCGTCAATAAGGGCTCGGCGCCTGACCGGTTGAAATCCATCACGGCCGACGTCGCCACAAGCGTCGAGCTCCATGAGATGGCGATGGACAATTCGGTCATGAAAATGCGGGCTTTGCCCGAGGGGCTCGAGATCAAGCCCGGCGCGACCGTGCCCCTCAAGCCCGGCGGCTATCATCTGATGCTGATGGGCCTGAAGCAGCCGCTCGTCCAGGGCGGCGCCGTCCATGTCACTTTGGATTTCGCCAAGGCCGGGCCGATCACCGTGACCATGCCCATTGAGAAGTTAGGCGCCACGGGCCCGTCGCCGTCCGGCGACTCAGAACCGCCGCCGATGGGTTATTGAGCGCGATGACGCAGGGCAGGGCTGCGGATTTCGCCTGGCGGTTTTTCGATTTGGGCGAGCAGAGGCTGGCGCTGACCTCGCCGTTCTGGCGTCGCGCGCGGGTCCGTCCCGCGGCGGAGCTGGCGAAGGCTTTTCACGCCATGCCGGCCGAATCGCCGTATCCGCGCGCAGATGGCGGCGAAGGTCGACCCCCCGCCGGCGGCCTGGCCCTGTTCGAGGACGCCTGCTCCGTCGATGGCGGAATCCTGGTCGCCGCCGGCGGCGGGATCGTCGCCGAAAGTTTTGGCCGCGCTGCCGAGCAGCCACGCTTTGGGCCCTTCCGCCGCGAGAGGGACGGCGGAATTTCCGTGCGCATCCCGCCCCTGCGACAGATGAAGCGCCTCTCCGGCGATTTCATCTTCCTGCGCCAGCCGGGCGATGGCGACTATGGCTGCTGGCTGGTCGAGACGCTGCCGCGCATCGCGATCGCGGCGCAGTTTTGCGACCTGTCGGAGTTCAGGATCGTCGTCTCAGGCGCTCCGGGGGCGATGGCGGGGATCATGCGCGACAGTCTTGGCCTGTTCGGCGTGCGGCCGGAGCGGATCGTCGCCATCGGCGAGGAGCCGGTCTTTTTCCAACGCCTGGTTTTTCCGCTGCCAGTCGCCGGTCTTCCTCCAGTCAAATCGCAGAGCGCGATGGAAGTTTTGGAATTCCTGCCCGCCCGTTTTGCGCAAAGCGAGGCTTCGCCCCTGAGGATTTTCGTCAGAGGCGGTCTTGCCGCCAAAGACGAGGCCGCGCTCGTCGATCTGCTCGCGCGCCGGGACTTCGCCGTGGTCGATCCGCGCCCCATGTCTTTCGCGGAGCGGGCGCAGGCCTTTGCGCGCGCGGAATGGATCGTCGGCGCCGATGATGAGGCCCTCGCCAACGCCGCCTTCGCGCCGCGCGGCCTGAACCTGGTCCGATTCCGCGATGGCGACGAACCGTTCCTGCGCGATCTCGCCGAGGTCAAGCAGGGGCGCTTCCTTGCCGTCGGCGCCGACGCTGCCGATCTGGCGAACGTGCTCGACTGTTGAACGTCACATCGCGGAGAGCCGCGCGAGTTTTGCGTTGGCCTCGGCGAGAAGGACGCCGAGACGGTCGGAGAGCAGAAAAGCCAGTTCCGTTTCGCGCGATTCGGTCACCGGGTCGAGGCGCGCCAGTTCGGCGTCCACATGGCCGGGATGGCCCATGATCAGCGGCCTTGCGCCGGGCGCGCGCAGATAGGTCGCGAAATCCGCGCCATAATCAGCTTTCGCGTCGAAATCGGAAAAGCCGGAAAAGCCGTCGTTGAGCTTGAAGCCGGCGGCCTTGGCCTTGGCGCGGAAACCGCGCGCCAGCGCGGCCACGGTCAGGGCCTTGCCCCAGTGCCGGCCGCGGGCGAAGATTCGCTTGGGCCGGTCGGCGCTGTCGCGCAGCCATATTTTTCCCGCCAGCCCGCGACGGCTGAGTTCGGCGATCAGGTCCTCGGCGATTCCCGGCAAAACCTGCACATGCTGGTGGCCGTCCACATAATCGGGCGGCGCGCCATAGGCGTCTTCGAAAGCGTCGAGCTGGCGGCGCAATTCGTCGCGGATTTCGTGGCGCGGCAAGGCGGCGCGCCAGGCGGCGGGAACGATGGCGTTCATCGCCGGAAAGGCGCCATTGGGCGCGAAGGACGGCATCTTCCCCAGCGGCCCGCCCAGAGTCAGGTTGAAATGCAAGCCGAGATCGGCGTCAGGTCGAAGCGCGCGGAAGGCTTTTGCCGCGTCAGGCCAGTTTCCTTGCGTGGTCATGGCCGAGGTCGCGGTCAATCGCCCGGCGGCGAGCGCTTCGAGGATTCCCTGCGTGACCGCGGGTGACAGGGCGAAATCATCGGCGCAAAGCGCGACAGAGGCGAGGGCGGTCATGAGGGGGCCGTTACAGACGCAAAATCGCCCCTTTCTTGCGCATTTTCGCCGCGCGGCCTAGTTCTTTGACGGGTCCGACGAAAAATCCCGACAGGGGGGCGAATTTGCGGGACTTTTGGTAACGTCCGGGGCAGATTGCCCGGCGACGGAAGAGACGGAACTTTTGATGCCTGACCCATGTAACGGCGCGACCCCCGAACTCTCGGTGATCGTCCCGGTATTCAACGAGAGCGCGAATCTGCGCCCGCTGGTCAGGCGGCTCGTTCCGGCCCTCGATTGCGTCGAGAGTTTCGAGGTCATCTTCATCGATGACGGCTCCAGCGACGACACGCGGGAGGTTCTGCGCGCGCTCAACGCCGAAGATCCGCGCCTCAGGGCGATTTCCTTCTCGCGCAATTTCGGCAAGGAAATCGCCATCGCCGCCGGGGTGGACGCCGCGCTCGGCCGGGGCGCGGTCATCATGGACGCCGACCTCCAGCATCCGCCCGAGGCGATCGGTCTTTTCGTCGCCAAATGGCGCGAGGGCTACCAGAATGTCTACGCAGTCCGGCAAAGCCGCGAAACGGATTCGCCGGCGCGGCGCTGGTTCACAAAAAAATTCTACCATATTTTCAGCGCTTTCGGTGAAATCGACCTCCCCGAGGGCGCTGGCGATTTCCGCCTGCTCGACCGCGTCGCGCTCGACGCGCTCAAGGGCCTGCGTGAGCGCGCGCGTTTCTCCAAGGGCCTTTACGCCTGGATCGGCTTCAAATCGGTCGGCGTGCCCTTCGAAGTTGCGGAGCGCCATTCCGGCGAATCCAAATTCTCCTATGGCAAGCTGACCCGCTTTGCCTTCGACGGCATCGTGTCCTTCACCACGGTGCCCTTGAAGGTCTGGACCTATATCGGCACGGCCATCGCCGCTTTCGCTCTGGTCAACGCGGTCTATTACGTGCTTGAAGTGTTCATCTGGGGCGTCACCGTTCCTGGCTTCGCCTCGCTGATCGTGTCGATCATGTTCTTTGCTGGCGTCCAGCTGATTTCGCTCGGCGTTCTGGGCGAATATATAGGCCGCGTCTTCGCTGAGGTGAAAGGCCGCCCGCTCTATGTCGTCGCCGAGCGAATCGGCGCCGCGGCGGGCGCCCAGGCCGAGGCGGATGACGAATAAACCCGATCCGTCCGATCTTATTGCGAGCGCCGTCGCCCCATGTACAGAAGTTTTCTCTCGGTCAGCGGGCTGACGCTGCTTTCCCGCCTGACCGGCTTCCTGCGCGACGTCATGCTCAGCGGCCTGGTCGGCGCCGGCATGATGGGCGACGCCCTGGCGGTCGCGATGCGTCTGCCGAATCACTTTCGGGCGATCTTCGGCGAGGGCGCCTTCAACGCCGCCTATGTGCCGACCTATCTGCGGGTCTATGAAAAATCCGATATCTGGGCGGCGCGCCATTTCGCCAACCAGATCTTCACGCTCCTGCTCATCGCGCAGATCGTGATTCTCGCTCTTGGCTGGATGTTCATGCCGGGCTTCGTTCACCTCATGGCGCCAGGCTTTGCCGCCGATCCGGAAAAATTCGATCTCGCCGTTCGCCTCACGCGAATCACTTTCCCCTATCTGTTCTGCGTGACGTTGGTCACCATGCATTCGGCGACACTCAACGCCCATGGCAAATTCGCCGTGGCGGCCTTCGCGCCGGTGCTGCTCAATGTCGTCACCATGGCCTTCCTGGCCGTCGCCTTTCTCTTCCCCAACGCAGCCTATGCGGCGGCGGCGGGCGTCACCGCCTCGGGACTCGCCCAGCTCGCCCTGCTCATGTTCTCGGCGCGCCGGCTGCGCCTCATGGAAAAGATCGCCCGGCCGACCTTGAGCGCGGATGTCCGCGCCTTCTTCCGCATGTTCGGCCCGGCGGTGATCGGCTCGTCCGGCCTCCAGATCGCGATGTTCGCCGACACGATCATCGGCTCGATGCTCAACACCGGCGGCATGTCGTCGATCTATTACGCCGAACGGCTCTATCAACTGCCGATCGGACTTGTCGGCGTCGCCGCCGGCACCGTGCTGCTGCCGGAAATGAGCCGCTGTTTCGCACGTGAGGACTGGGAAGGCGCCTTCACCGCCCAGAACCGCACGCTCGGCATGACTTTCGCGCTGACGGCCCCCTTCGTCGTCGCCTTCATGGTCATTCCCGACGTGATCGTCCGCGCCCTGTTCCAGCACGGCGCCTTCCAGGCCGGCGATTCGCTGGCCACGGCCGCCGTCTTGCGCGCTTATGGCTCCGGGCTCGTGGCGATCGTCGCGATCAACGCCTTGCGCTCGGGCTTTCAGGCCATGGGCGACACCAAGACGCCGATGCTGGTGTCGCTCGGGGCGCTGGCGATCAACCTGCTGCTCAAGATCCTGCTCTACAAGCCGCTCGGCGCGGTCGGCATCGCGCTGGCGACCTCGGCCAACGCCTGGATCAATCTGGCCGCGCTCGCGATCATCGGCCTGCGCCGGTTTCTGTTCCAGCCCGATGACATCCTCAAGGGCGTGACGCTGGCGGCGGCGACCGCCGCGGTCGTCCTCGCCAATATCGCGCTCTGGCTTCAGTCGCCTTTCGCGGCGCTCGGCGCGAGGATGGGCGTGTTCGGCAGCCTGATCGCGCTGGCGCTGTTCGGCCTCGTCGGCCTCGTCGTCTATGGCGGCGCGATGATCGGCGGCTGCAGGGCGCTGGGCGTCACCGCCCAGCAGTTGGGCCTCGGGCGCCTTGTCCTCAAGCGGCGCGGCGCCGCTTGAGGACGATCCTCACGGCGTCACAGGCGGATGATAATCGAGCGTATAGGCGAACGCCCAAAGCAGGAAGAGCACGAGCGGCAGCATCACCAGCAATTGCAGGAAGGTGAAGCCGACGAGGTTGCGGGCGCGAAGGCCCAGCACGCCCAGAAGCGGCAGCATCCAGAACGGGTTGATCAGGTTGGGCAGGGCCTCGGCGGCGTTATAGACCTGCACCGCCCACCCAAGATGCACGCGCAGGTCATTGGCCGCCTGCATCAGATAGGGCGCCTCCAGCAGCCATTTCCCGCCGCCCGAGGGAACAAAAAAGCCGAGAATGGCCGAATAAACGCCGATCGCGAGCGGATAGACGTGCTGGGTCGTCAGGCTTACGAAGGCATGCGCGATCTGATCCGAAACCGTGAGGCCGGCGCCGTTCTTCGGCTGGGTGAGGATGGCTGCGATCGCCCCGTAAAACGGGAATTGAATCAGGACGCCCGAGGTTGCGGGAACCGCCTTCTTGACGGCGTCGAGAAAGCGCGCGGGTCGCCAATGCAGGAGCATGCCGACCATGATGAACAGGAAATTATAAGTGTTCAGATTGGAAATCGCGATCATCGCGCTCTGGCGCGAAAATTCGTGAATGACCCATCCGCTCGCAAGCAGGACGAGCAGAAGGGTCAATATCGGCGAATGTTCGAGCCATTCGCCCGGCTGGGTCGGCCGGTCCTCGTCGATCGCGCCTTCCGGCGTGACATCGACTCCCATCGCTTCCGCCGTCAGCGCTGTTTCCGGACCGGGCGCGGACCAGGTCGCGATGACGATCGAAACCACGATGATGATCGCCGCGATCGTCATGGATTGCCAAAGGAAGATCGTTTCGCTGAACGGAATAACGCCTGTGATCGGCAGCAGGCTCTTGGGCAGGCTCGCGGCGTTGGCCTGGAGTTGCGCCGCCGACGAGGACAGGCCGAGCGCCCAGACGGAGCCCAGGCCGAGATAGGCGGCCGCGCCAGCGGCGCGGTAATCCATGCGGAGTTCGCGACGGCGGGCGAGGGCGAGAACCAGCAGTCCGCTGAAGATCAGGCTGAGGCCCCAGTTGAGCAGGGAGGCCGTCGTGCTGATGGCGGCGACCATGCCCACGGCGCTCACGCCCGATTTTGGCCAGGCCGCGAGGCCGCGGATCAGGCGCGCGGCCGGGGCGGAGGTGGCGACGACATAGCCGCCGATGGCGACGAAGGCCATCTGCATGGTGAAGGTGATCAGGCTCCAGAAGCCATTGCCGAAGGCGAGGCTGATGGAAACAGGGGAAGCGCCATTCGCCAAAGCCCCCAGCGCGACGACGACCACAGCGATGGCCACGAAGATGAAGGCGTCGGGGAACCAGCGTTCTGCCCAGGCCGTGAAGCCGATTGCGATTTTGACCAAGGCGCCTTCATGACCGGCCTCACCGGGGGCTTTCGTCGCGGTCGTCACCTTGTTCCTCCGTTGGCTGATTTTATTCCCGACGCCAGGTTTGGCGGCGTCCGAATGAACGGCGTTCCGTCGTCGCCCGATATCGACGGGCGCTCGCGCCTGACGCCGGGAGTTTTGCATGTCCAATTGGAAATGCAATGACGATTCAAGCGGCAAGCATCGGATTTCGCTCGGTCCTGTCGCTGTTTTTCCGGCCGGGAGGGGAGCGCGGCGGGGGGATGGCCCTAACGCAGGTTGACAATCGGCGGCGGGCGCCGAATGGCGATCGTCGAAAGCTCTGCCGCAGCGTAACGCCGCTGGGCGAGATCCAGCGCGCCATGCTTTTCGCCGACCGATTTCATGAGGTTTTCGATCGTTCCGAGCGCCTGCGAGGACTTTCTGGTCAATTGTTCGCGGACCTTGAGCGTTTGTCCGCCCCCGCTGTCGGTGAGTTGCGCCACCGGACCCTGTTCGGCGAGCAACGGCAGGCCCGGTAGCGGCTTGAGGTCCACGCCGCTATGGGCGAAGGCCATGATGTCGTGCCACGTCGCCGCGGGGAGCGAACCGCCCGTCATCTTTTCCATCGGCTGGTCGTCGTCATTGCCGTACCAGACAATGCCAACGAAATTGCCCGTATAGCCGCAGAACCAGGCGTCCTTATATTCGTTGGTCGTGCCGGTCTTGCCGGCGACCTTGATCCCGTCAAGCTGGGCGCGCCGTCCGGTGCCCTGTTCGACGACTTGGGTCATCATGAAGACGAGTTCGTTGATATAGCGTGGGTCCACGACCTGCACCGGCTTCTCGCCGTCGCGATCATGGCTGTAGATGAGTTCGCCGCGGCTGTTGTAAATTTCCATTGCGGCATAGGGCTTGACCCTTTTTCCGCCATTGGCGAAGGCGGAATAACCGGTCGCCTGGTCCATCGGGCTGACTTCGTCGGCGCCGAGCGGCAGGGATTGAGTGTCGGGCAGGGGCGCGGTGACGCCGAGCCGCCGCGCCGTCGCAATGATCCGCGCCCGGCCTTTCTTGGCGTCGCCGTCGCCGATCGCCACCGAAAGCCGCACCGCAACGGTGTTGAGCGAATGGGCGAGCGCATTCCACATGGGCATGGCGCCCTTGTAGGAGCCGCCGTAATTCCTGGGGCACCAGTTGCCAAGGCAGATCGGCGCGTCCACCACCGTCGTGTCGGGGGTGAACTTTCCGCTCATCAGCGCCGTCAGATAGACATAGGGCTTGAAGGACGACCCGGGCTGGCGCTGGGCGTCGGTCGCGCGGTTGAACTGGCTCGCGGCGTAATCGCGGCCGCCGACGATCGTCCGCACCGCGCCGTCAGGTTCGAGGACGATGGCCGCGCCCTGATGGGCGTTGAAACCCGGTCCGCTCTCGCGCAACATCTGGTCGATGGTTTCTTCAGCCTTGCGCTGGAGCGCCGAATCGAGCGCCGCGCGGACGGTGAAGACGCGGTCGCGGCCGAGCTTGCCGGCGTCGGCCAGGGCCTTGATCTCGTCGAAGGCCCAGTCGAGATACCAGTCCGGCGGCGCGGCCTCGCTCCCGCGATCGACCGGCGAGGCGGGGTTGCGCAGCGCGTCCGCGATCTGGTTCTCGCGCAGATAGCCGGCGACGACCATGTTGTTCAGCACGTCGTTGGCGCGGGCGCGGGCGGCGGGAAGGTTGACGTGCGGCGCGAATTTGGTCGGCGCCTTGAACAGGCCGGCGAGCATGGCCGCCTGGGCGAGGGTTACGTCCTTGATCGAGCGGCCGAAATAGAATTGCGCCGCCGCCTGGATGCCGAAGGTTCCGCCGCCCATATAGGCGCGGTCGAGGTAAAGCTGGAGGATTTCCTTCTTGGTCAGATGGGATTCGAGCCAGAAGGCGAGGAAGGCTTCGTTGATCTTGCGGGTGAGCGTGCGCTCGTTCGAGAGGAACAGGTTCTTGGCGAGCTGCTGGGTGAGGGTCGAGCCGCCCTGAACCACGCCCGAGGAGCGGGCGTTCACGGTGAAGGCGCGCAACAGGCCGATGGGATCGACGCCCCAATGATCGTAGAAGCGGCGGTCCTCGGTCGAAAGCACGGCCTGGACCACATAATCGGGATATTGGTCGAGCGGGACCGCGTCGTCGTGGAGAATGCCGCGCCGCCCGACCTCCTTGCCGTAGCGGTCCTGGAAGGTGACGGCGAGGTCTGTTTTTTTCAGCCAGTCCCCGGAGGCGGTGAGGCGGAAGGCCGGCTGGGCGAGGACGACAAGGACCATGCCGCCGAAAACGCCGAGCGTCAGGCCTTCGCAGGCGATTTCGACCGCCGCGCGGGTCGCTCCGCGCACATGGAAACGCTCGGTGAAGCCGGCATAGGAGCGCCACAACTCCGCCGTGTCGACGCCGAGCGAATAGAACGTGCTGTCGATCCACGAATCAAGGCCGAGCAGCGCATTCCTGATGGCGCGGAACCATCTGGCTTTGCGGAAATCATAGGCCAAGGCGGCTCCGCTCCATTGCAGTTTCCCCGGGGCGACCCGTTCGACCTTGTCTCGCCCGAGGTCGTGGGTCTTGACAGGTCGTTCGCGCCGACGCCTTTAACATTGTCTTAACGCCATCGACCTTCAAGCGCAAAAGCTGCGCCAGCGACTTTTGCCCCAAACTGAAACAGTCCATGAATCCGCCGAAAAAAGTCACGCGCGCCGCCAAGCCGAAGGAGCCTTTCTGGCGTGGCCGCGCGCTGTCCGATCTGACGAAGTCGGAATGGGAAAGCCTGTGCGACGGTTGCGGCCGCTGCTGCCTGGTGAAGCTCGAGGACGAAGACACCGGCGAAATTCATTTCACCGACGTCGGTTGCCGCCTGTTGGATCCGACGACGGCGCGTTGCGCCGATTACGGCCATCGCACGCGCCGCGTGCCGGATTGCATCCGCCTGGCGCCGGAGACGGCGGCCGCGTTGACCTGGCTGCCGCCGACCTGCGCCTATCGCCTGCTGGCTCATGGCGAGGACCTGCCGGACTGGCATCCGCTGGTCAGCGGACGCCCGGAGAGCGTTGTCGAGGCGGGGATTTCCATCCTCGGCCGGGTCAGCGCGCTCGAGGACGAATTGACGGTCGAGGATCTGCTCGACCATATCGTCGCCTGGCCGGCCAAGGTTCCCAGAGCCGCGAAAAAGGGACGCGGGAAAAAGTCCTAACGTCGCCTTGCCTGTTAACGCGCGCTTAAGGCCCGAAACGGGATTCGGCGATCAGGACGGGAATATTCACCGAACGAATCGCTGAAACGGGCATATTTTCGATTTGTTCGAAATTTGAATGAAAACTTGAGACGATCCGCACGGGCGGCGCCCCAAAATGGGAAGCGCGGAATTTTGCGCGAACAAAACGAGCGCGAATCGGCGCAGGTCGCCGATTCGGCTTTTGTTCCTTCGACTCAGCCGGCGAGGGCCGCGAGAATCCGGGCCCAGCTTCGCGCGCCCTTCTGGAAGGACGAGAGCTCGTATTTCTCGTTGGGCGAGTGGATGCGGTCGTCGTCGAGGCCGAAGCCGACCATCAGCGAATCCATTTTCAGCTCGCGTTTGAACAGGCCGACAACCGGGATCGAGCCGCCCGAGGCGGCAAGGACGGCGGGCTTGCCCCATTCGGCTTCAAGCGCGCGGCTGGCGCGCTGGATCGCCTCGGAGCGGAAGGGCAGGGAAAGCGCCGGGCTTGCGCCATGGCTGACGAATTCCGCCTCGCAGTCGTCGGGGAGATTTTTCCGCACGTAATCGCGAAAGGCTTGGACAATTTCCTCGGGGTTCTGCTTGCCGACGAGACGGAACGAGAATTTCGCGCTCGCCTGCGCCGGCAGCACGGTCTTGGAGCCTTGGCCGGTATAGCCGCCGACGATTCCGTTGACGTCGCAGGTCGGCCGCGCCCAGATCTGCTCAAGCACGGAATATTCCGCCTCGCCCGCCGGAACGGAAAGCCCGACCTCGCCGAGAAAGGCGGCCTCGCTGAAGTCGAGCGCCGCCCATTGCGCCTTGATTTCGGGCGGCAGTTCCGGAACGTCGTCATAGAAGCCCGGCAGGGCGATCCGGCCGTCCTCGTCGTGCAGGCCGGCGATGACCCGCGCCAGGACATGGATCGGATTGACGGCGGGGCCGCCGAACATGCCGGAATGAAGGTCGCGGCTCGCGGCCTTGATGACGACTTCTTCGAGCACGAGGCCGCGCAGCATGCAGGTGATCAGCGGCGTGTCGCGATCCCACATATTGGTGTCGCAGACGAGCATCAGGTCGGCCTTCAACTCCTTGCCGTTCTGGGCGAGGAAGGCGGGCAGGGAGGTTGAGCCCGATTCTTCCTCGCCTTCGAACAGGATGCTGATGTGACAGGGCAGGCCGCCATTGGCGCGGAAGGCGCGGCAGGCTTCGAGAAAGGTCATGAGCTGGCCCTTGTCGTCCGCGGCGCCGCGCGCGACGATCTGCTTGCGGTCCGGCTCCGGCTCGGCGATCGCCGGCGTGAACGGATCGGTGTTCCAAAGCTCCGGCGGATCGACCGGCTGGACGTCGTAATGGCCATAGAACAGCACGTGGGGCGCGTCAGGCCGCGCGGCTTTGGCCTTGCCGACGACCATCGGATGGCCGGCCGTCGGCCGCGTGGAGGCCTCGAAGCCGAGCTCCTTGAGCTGTCCGACCAGCCAGTCGGCGGCGGAGGCGCATTCCGGGGCATAGGCCGGATCGGTGGAGATGGATTTGAAGCGCAGGAGGTGAAACAATCGCTCCAACGCGCCCTGTCGGTCGGCGTCGAGCGCGGCCAGCGCCTTTTCGAGATTGGACATGTCGGCTCCTGCTTGATTCAGGCTATAAATACCAGCGCGCGGGGAGCGCGTCACGCTTTGCGGCGGAGGGCGGGAAATGGTCGGAATTCCTGATGGGTGGAGCGGCGACGACAAGCGGATCGCCAAGGTGTTCGAATTCGGGAGCTTCGCCCGGGCTCTGGCCTTCATGGTCGAGGTCGGCCTTTATTGCGAGCGCGTCGATCACCATCCGGAATGGACCAATATCTACAATCGGGTCTGGGTCGACCTGTCCACCCACAGCGCTGGAGGGGTCACCGAAAAGGACCTCGCGCTCGCCGCCCATATGGACAAGGTCTTTTCCCGCTGATTTCCTGTCCCTGATCACTCCGCAGCGCTGATGGCGGCGAGGCGGTTGCGCGCCTGCGCGCGCGGGCCGGGAAGATGGATGCAGACGCGCGCGCCCTTGCCGGGGGAGGAATCGATCCGCAATTCGCCGCCATGCAGCTCCACGAGGGAGCGCGCGATCGACAGGCCGAGGCCCGCGCCCTTCATGCCGTCCTGCATCAGCGGCGAAGGCTGCTCGAAGGGATGGCAGACAAGCGCCAGTTCTTCCGCGCTCATGCCGCAGCCGCTGTCCTCCACGACAATATCGTGAGCCGCGCCCTGGCGCAGCGCGCGGACGGCGACCCTGCCGCCCTCGGGCGTGAATTTCAAGGCGTTCTTGAGGAGGATGCCAACGACGCGGCGGAGCAGGTCCGGATCTGCGAAAACGCGGGCCTCGGCGGGCGGATCGAATGCAATCGTGACGTCCTTGGCCTGCGCCGGCGCGCGATAGGCGTCCACCGCTTCGGCGAGCGTCGGGGCGAGGTCAACCTCGCGGGCGTGCAGGATCACCTGCCCCGCGTCGAGGCGCGACATTTCCAGCACGTCGCTGATGACGCCATGGAGATATTCGCCCGACTGGCGGATATGACTGGCGTATTGCACATAGCGCGGATTGCCGATGTCGCCGAAAAACTGCTGCTCCATCACCTCCGCGAAACCGATGATATGGGTCAGCGGCGTGCGCAGCTCATGGCTCATATTGGCCAGCAAATCGGATTTCGCGCGATTGGCGGTTTCCGCCGCGGCTTTCTGTTCGAGATAGCGCTCCGCGAGCTCAGCGAGTTGCTGGGCCTGAAGCTCGAGGGTCTGGCGGGACTTGCGCAGATCGGCGACCGTGGCGGTCAGGCGGCGCTCGCTGTCGAGCAATTGCTGCTCGTGCTGCTTGAGCGCGGAAATGTCGGCGCCGACCGAGACATAGCCGCCGTCCTTGGTGCGGCGCTCGTTGATCTGCAGCCATCGGCCGTTGGCCAGCCGGGCCTCATAGGCCCGTCCGGCGCCGTCGTCGGGCAGCGCTTCGGCCTGTTCGGCGAAGCCGTTCGAATAGGCCATGACCCTGGCGTAAGGCGCGCCCGGCGCCGTGCAGTCGGCGGGAAGGCCATGGACGCGCTGGAACCGGGAGTTGCACAGCACAAGCCGGTTGTCGGCGTCCCAGAGCGCGAAGGCCTCGGAGATCGACTCGACCGCGTCGCGCAACCGAAGGTCGGCGGCGGCGCTGCGCTCGGCGAGACGGACCTGTTCGGAAATATCGACCGCGATGCCGACGAGATGGGGCGCGCGCTCGCGGCCCTCGTGGATCACCTGGGCGCGGGCGCGGATCCAGATCCACTGGCCTTGGGCGTCGCGGATGCGGAAGGCGTGGTCGATCGCATTGATCCGCCCGGCTGTGAGCTGTTCCGCGACGGCCGCGAGATTGTCGTCTTCGGGATGGATGAGCTCGCGGACGTCGCCGAAGGAGAGGAATTCGCCGGCGCGGGTCATGGACAGCATGTCGTACATGGACTCCGACCAGTAGATGCGCCCCGTGGCGAGATCCCAGTCCCAGAGGCCGCAACGTCCGCGCTCCAGCGCCGCGTCGATCCGGTTGCGGATTCGGGCGCGGTCGGATTCGGCGTCGATGGCGCGACTGGCCTGGGTGAAATAGGCGAAGGCGACGATGGCCGTGACCGCGCTGGTCAGGATGAAAAGGATGGCCGAGCGCAGGGCGGCCGTGCGCCAGTCGGACATGGCGCTCTCGATCGGCCGCAGGATCGCGAGCTGGCCGAAGGGCGCGTCGAGATTGCGAACCGCGGCGAGCACCTCGGCGCCGTTCGGAAGCATCAGGCGCATTGGCCCGGCCTTTTCGGCGAAGACCGTGAGGGGCTGGGCCGGGCCGAGATGGTCGGCGAGCGGAACTTCTGGAATCGCGCCCTGCGGCAAGGCGGCGACCACCCTGCCGTCGGCGTCGGTCACCGCGATGATCCTGCCCTGCGTCTGGAGGCGGCCGAGCGCGGATTCCAGAATCATGGCGGCGGGCTCGCCGGGCGGCGCGCGGCGCGCAGCGGCGTTGAGGTCCTCGGCGGCAAGCCGGGCGACCATTTCCATCTGCCCAAGGGCTTCCGGCACGACCCGGTCATGGCTCTGCAGCGCGACCTGGGCGGCGACCCCGAACAGCGTCAGCAGGAAGAGCACGATCATCGTTGGAATGGCGCTGTGGAGCAGAGGCTCCAGCTTTTCCCTCGACGACAGAGAAGCGGTCGGCGGTTCGGCGCCGCGCGCGGGCGTTGGCGGCGCACGGCGGCGGGGCGCGTCGCTGGCCAGGAAAAGCTGGCTCATCGCGGCCCCGGCCGATTTGCGGGGGGCGTCGAGCGGCTCGGCCGGATCAAGGCATAATGAGGCATCGGCTGCGTTCGCACGCGCCATGACACGCTCCCACTGTGGTGAAATTGGGCGATCCGGAGCCTTACTGAGACGCCTCCGAATCACCCTCATTCGAATCCGAAGGCGGCTTTTTGTCCAGACTAAATTTTCGTTAATGAAAGAGAATTTTATGGCGGAAATCGGCGCGGTTTGAAGACGTTAGGTCAAGTGACGCAGGGCGTCCTCAAGCGCAAAAGGGCGAAAAGTCGAGTCGAAACAAAGCGCTGGTCGCGCCGTCGCGGCAAAGGGGACGACGCCGCCCTTCTCGGCGGGGCGCGGCTGGAATTTGACGAAATTGACGCGAAATCAAGGCGAGGCGCTTCGGCGCGCCTTGCGCTGGGGCTTCGCCCGCCAGAACCGTCGTCGGAGTTGGCGGGCCTGGCCGTCCTGGGTCAGGCCAGCGAGCGGGCGACAATATCGCGCACGTCCGGCGAGAGCCTTTCGTGCGCGGCGACGCTCTCCAGCGCCGCTTTCGCCAGGGCGCGCCGCCCCGCTTCGAGATTGCGCCAGGAGCGGAAGGCGGAAAGCAGCCGCGCGGCGACCTGCGGATTGATCTCGTCGAGTTTCAGCGCGGTTTCGGCGATGAAACGATAGCCTGCGCCGTCGGCGCCGTTGAAGCCGGTTGGATTGCCGTTGGCGAAGGCGCCGATCAGCGCCCGCACGCGGTTCGGATTGGTCAGGCTGAAGGCGTGGCTGTGGGTCAGGCGTCTCACCCGGGAGAGCGTTTCCGGTTCGGCGATCATCGCCTGAAGCGAGAACCATTTGTCGAGGATCAGCGGCTCGTCGGCATGGGAGCGGAAGAAGGAATCGAGCGCCCGCTCGCGCTGCGGCGTGGCGTGGGCGCAGAGCGTCGCGAGCGCGGCCATCTGGTCGGTCATGTTGGCGCCGGTCTGGAACTGGCGCATCGCGATCTCGGAGCCGTCGCCGGGCGCGCCGGCCGCGTAAAGGTCCAGGCAGGCGTTGCGCAGGGCGCGGCGCCCGGCGCTGGCGGCGTCGGGTGAGAAGGGCGCATCGGAGGTCAGGCGCTCGTAGACGGCGACAAGGCGTCCGCCGAGCAGCTTGCCGATATTGGAGCGCAACGAGCGGCGCGCCATGTGGATGGCGTCGGGATCGACATCGGCGCCAATATCGCGGGCGATGTCGCTTTCGCTGGGCAGCATGGCCATCTGCGCGGCGAAGGCGGGGTCGGCCTCGCCGGCTTCGATCGCGCCGCCAAGCGCCTCGGCGAAAGCGGGGTTGAATTCGGGCAATTCGCCGGACCGGATCAGCCGGGTCGAGCGGATCATCAGCCTTGTGGCGAAGGTCTGGACCGCCTGCCAGCGATTGAAGGGATCGCTGTCATGGGCCATCATCAGCAGCAGATCGTCTTCGTCGAGATCGACATCGAGGATCGCGGGCGTCGAAAAGCGGCGCAGGAGCGACGGGACAGGCCGGGTCGGGACGTTCTCGAAGACGATCCGCCGCTCCTTGGCCGACAATTCGAAAATGCCGGTCGCGGCTTCGCGCGCATCGGCTGGGTTGTCGACGACCAACCGGATTTCCTGGCCGTCGCGGCCGATCAACCCGAGCCGGATCGGCATGAGCAGAGGCTTTTTCTCTGCTTGGCCAGGCGTCGGCGCCGTCTCCTGAGAGAGGTCGAGCGTGTAGGTCTTGGCCGCGGCGTCATAGGCGCCGCGCGCCTTGAGGCGCGGCGTGCCGGCCTGGTGGTACCAGAGGGAGAATTGCGACAGGTCGCGGCCCGAGCTCTCCGCGAAGCAGGAGATGAAATCCTCCACCGTGGCGGCCTTGCCGTCGAAACGTTGGAAATAGAGCGCCATGCCATTGTGATAGGCTTCGTGGCCGATCAGCGCGCGCAGCATGCGGATGATCTCCGCGCCCTTCTCATAGACCGTCGCCGTGTAGAAATTGTTGATCTCATGATAGGCGTCCGGACGGACGTTATGGGCGAGCGGCCCGGCGTCCTCGACGAACTGGGTCGCGCGCAGGGTCCGGACATTGGCGATGCGGCCCACGGCGCGCGAGCGCTGGTCGGCGGAAAACTCCTGATCGCGATAGACGGTCAGGCCTTCCTTGAGGCAGAGCTGGAACCAGTCGCGGCAGGTGATGCGGTTGCCCGTCCAGTTGTGGAAATATTCGTGGGCGACGACCGTCTCGATCCCGGCGTAATCCACGTCGGTCGCGGTCTCCTGCACCGCCAGGATATATTTGTCGTTGAAGATGTTGAGGCCCTTGTTCTCCATCGCGCCCATGTTGAAGTCGGGCACGGCGACGATGTTGAACACGTCGAGATCATATTCGCGGCCATAGACGAATTCGTCCCAGCGCATGGCGTGGATCAGCGCCTCCAGGGCGTAATGGGCGCGGTGCTCCTTGCCCTTCTCGACGTGGATCGCCAGCTTGACCTTGCGGCCGGAGGCGGTCGTGAATTCGTCTTCGATCGAGCCGAGATCGCCGCCGACCAGGGCGAAGAGATAGGCCGGCTTGGGGAAAGGGTCATGCCAGACCGCATAATGGCGGCCGCCGCCGAGTTCGCCGCTCTCGACCGGATTGCCATTGGACAGCAGGACCGGCGCCTCGCTCCTGTCGGCATCAATGCGCACGGTGAACACGCTCATGACGTCTGGCCGGTCGAGATAATAGGCGATCCGCCGGAAGCCCTCGGCCTCGCATTGCGTGCAATAGGCCGAGCCGGAGCGGTAAAGACCTTCGAGACGCGTATTGGCCGAGGGGTCGAGCAAAGTTTCGACCTCCAGCGTGAAAGGGCGCGCCGGCGGGTTTGCGATGGTCAGGCGATCGGGCGTCGCGACCTCGGCAAGGTTCAACGCCTCGTTGTCGAGCAGGGCGCGGAAAGGCCGGAGGTCGCCGCCGTCGAGAACGAGCGGCGCTCCAGGAACGCCGGCCGGGTTCGGCCGCAGGCTGAGGCGGGAAATGACCCGGGTCGCAACAGGGTCGAGGCTGATCTGGAGATGGACTTGGTCGATCAGATAGTCGGTGGGGCGGTAATCGGCGAGGCGGACAGGCGGGGCGGGAGCGGCTTCGGGCTTGTCGGACATGACGCCTCTTCGGGGTTGCGGGCGCGGGAGGCCCTGCGAACGATCCTGCGATTCTCTGAGGGGAACTCTATAGCGCCCAATTTATGATTGCGGCGCCGAAATCGCCATCCGACGAAAGAGAAATTCGCCTTGCGCCCGCCTTGACCGTCTCCGCCCGCCGCGACAAAAAGGACCGATAAGGAGCCGCCGATGACTGGGATTCGCAAAATCTGCGTTTATTGCGGTTCGTCGGTGGGCGCGGATCCCGCTTTCGTCGCGGCGGCGCGGGATTTCGGGCGAATACTGGCGAAAAACGGCGTCGGCCTCGTCTATGGCGGCGGCGATCTCGGCCTGATGGGCGCGGTCGCCCATGCCGTGCTGGAAGCCGGCGGCCATGTCACCGGAATCATCCCGCGCTTCCTGCAAAAGCGCGAACACATGCTCGAAAGCGTCCAGGACCTCGTGGTCGTCGAGGACATGCACGAGCGCAAGCGGCTGATGTTCGAAAAAGCCGACGCCTTCGTGGCTCTGCCGGGCGGAATCGGCACGCTTGAGGAGCTCGTCGAACAACTCACCTGGGTCCAGTTGCAACGCCATGACAAACCGGTGTTGATCGCCGATATCGCCGGATTCTGGGGGCCATTGCTGGCTTTGCTCGACCATATGCGCGAGCAGGGCTTCATCCGCCCGCATCTGGAGGCGCGCTATCTCGTCCGCGACCGGGTGGAGGACATTCTGCCCGCCCTGGCGGAGGCCTTCGTCCAGGCTCGCGCGCCGCGCCGCGCGCTGCGCCCCGAGTTTTAGACGCTCGCTCTGGCGCCGGTCAGCCGCTCGCGAGGCGGTGGGCCTCAATCGTCGAACATATATTCGGGGCCGATATAGCCGCGGTCGGTCAGGACCACCCAATTCTGGCCGCGCCGTTCGATCCGTTCGACCACGGCGCCGCCGGGCAGGATGTCGCCCGGTTCGATCTCTTCCATCCTTCCGGCGCCCTCGATGATGGCGCGGCGACCGCTCGCGTCGCGCAGGACGAAACCGCGATAACGGCCCGCAGCGGCGGGGGCGGCGACCTGCGCCGGTTTCGGCAAGGGTTTGCCGATCGAGGCGGTCGGGGTCTTGTCCACGAGCTTCTGTGCGGTCTTCTCGGTTTCCGATTGGACCTTTTCGAGCCTGGCCTGCAGTTGCGAGGTCGTCGCCGCCGCAATGGCCTTGGCGTCCGCGAGGTTCTTCTGCAGATTGGCGATGGTCGTCTCTTCCGAGCGTGATTTTTGCGCCTGCGCGTCGAGCTTGCTTTTCAGGCTTTCGACATGGACGCGCAGCGCGGCCAGTTCCTGGCCCTGCGCCGTGGCGGCGTTGAAAGCCTCGGCCGCCTTGACGGCGATCGGGTCCGGCGGCGGCGGCGCGAACAAGGCGCTCATTCCGCCGGCGCTCGCCCAGCCGAGACCGGCGGTCACGAGCAGGGCGCCGGCTGCTGCGGCGGCGAAACGCCATTTGCTCTGGCGCGGATCGACAGGCCGGAATTCGATCTCCGGCGCTTCGTCCTCAAACGGTCGGAAAGGCCGCTGCGCCTCCTGCGGCAAGGGCTTCGACGGCGGAATCAGGTCGTACATCGGCGGCTCCGGCGGGCCATGCCCGCTCTGTAACGCCCCGATTTTCGCCGGTTCGGATTAACCTCGGATTAACGACGCCCGATTTTTCGCGTCCGGCGTTGCCGATTTGCATCATCCGGCCGCGCGCGGCTCTCCGGCGGGCAGGCGCGAGAGGAGGGCGAGCAGCGCCCGGTCCTGCAACAGAGCCATGCGCTCCTTGCGCTGGATCCATGCGGCCGCGTCGTCGATCGAACGCGCCTCGCCGAGCTTGGCGATCGCCAAGGCGCGTTCCGGCGTGATTTCGCCGCGGGCGCGGTGGGAGGCGGAAGGCAGATAAGCCTGATGCAGGGCGCAAAGTTCAGGATCGTCGCGCAGGACGCGCAGGGCGTCGAAGTGATCCTGGCCCTCGGCGGCCAGAGTTTCGGACAAGGCGTTGGCGCGGACGGCGATCGGCGGCGGCTCGCGCTCTTCGGGAGTTGTCAGAAGGCCCAGGCGGCGAAAGGCGAGGCCTACCGATTTCAGCCCGGTTCCCCACGACAGCAAGATCGCCAGGATCAGGCCCGCGATGGTGGGCGACATCCAGGCGGCGAGCGAGGGCGAGATCAGCAACGCCGCGATCAATGAAATGAAACCGAGGATCACATGGTCGCGGTGGCGCCGCATGATCGACTTGAACGGCACGGAGCCGTCGTCGCGCCTTTGCGGCTCCCAGCCGGTGTCGAAGCCGAACAGGATGTGAAGCACATGGCCGGCGTGAACCAGCATCATGATGGGGGCGAGCAGCGCCGACATCAGGACTTCGAACAGGGTCGAGAGAACCAGGCGGATCGCGCCGCCGGCGCCGCGCCGGGTCGGGCCGTCGAAAAGCGCGACGATCAGGCCGAACAATTTGGGGGCGAGCAGCACAGCCATGGTGACGATGAACAATTGCAGCGACCGTTCGGCGTCGAACCGCGGCCAGGTCGGGAAAAGCGTGAAGTCCTTGGAGAAATATTCCGGCCGGATATAGCTCGCCTGCAGGACGAGCAGGATGCCGACCAGCAATTGCGCCAGCCAGAGCGGCGAGGCGATATAGGCCATGATGCCGGTGGCGAAATGCTGGCGGGTTGCGAGGACGAGCCCCTTGGCGGGCAGGATGCTGATGTGCTGGAGATTGCCCTGGCACCAGCGGCGGTCGCGTGCGGCGACGTCGATCAGCGACGGCGGGCTCTCCTCATAGGAGCCCGGCAGCGAGGGCAGCATGTAAACCGTGTAGCCCGCGCGGCGCATGAGCGCGGCCTCGACGAAATCGTGGCTCAGGATATGGCCGCCGAACGGCGGCTTGCCCTTGAGTTGGGGCAGTCCGCAATGGGCGGCGAAGGCGGCGGTGCGGATGATCGCGTTATGGCCCCAGTAATTGCCGTCGCGGCCCATCCAGCACGACAGTCCGTCGGCGATGATCGGTCCATAGATGCGGGCGGCGAATTGCTGCACGCGGGCGAACAGCGTGTTTCGGTTGATGATCAGCGGCAGGGTCTGGATGATCCCGGCGTCCGGGTCCGCCTCCATCGCCGCCGCGAGCGAGACGATGGCGTGGCCGGTCATCAGGCTGTCGGCGTCGAGCACGACCATCTGGTTGTAGGCGCCGCCCCAATGCGAGACGAAATCCGCGATATTGCCCGCCTTGCGCTCGGTGTTCTTGGCGCGATGGCGGTAGTAGATCCGGGCCTGAGGCCCTAGTCGCCCGCGGAGTCCGATCAGCGCCCGCTCCTCGGCGACCCAGGTGTCGGGATCGGTCGTGTCGGACAGGAAGAACCAGTCGAATGCCGAGCCAAGGCCGGTCGCCTCGGCGTCCTCGTAGATCGCCTGGAGCGCCCCGAAAACGCGCGACGGGCTTTCGTTATAGATCGGCATGACCACGGCGGTGCGGGTCGCGAGCTTTTCCGGCAGGGCCGGCGGCTTCGGGCGGGAAAAGAGGAGATGCAGGAACCCGACGACGCCGGCGGCGAAGGACAAGGCGATCCAGGAAAAATTGGCGACGAACAGAACCAGCAGCACCCATTTGAGGAAGGTGATGCCGCCGACGTCGATGACCCGGTACATTTCATGGCCGCCCCAGACCGTCAGGGCGAGGCCGCCGCCGAAGGTGACGAGGCGGGAAAGCCAGGGCGCGCGGGGCTTGCGGGCGAATTTGCGCCGTTCCTTGGAGGGGTCGAAACGGAACAATTTCTGCGCGTGCATTTCCAGCGGCGATTCCGCAGGCATGGCCGGCGCAAGAGACGGCGCGATTTCGGCGGCGGGCGTCGGGGCGGCGGAGGCGATCACTGAGTCCATCGGTACAGCCAGGTCTCGGTCAGGGGGGCGCCCTGGGCGTCAAGCGTCAGGCGAATCTCGACCGCGGCCTCCCCGCCGGGATCGAGGTCGAATTGCACATAACAGGATTTGCTCTCCGGCGCCCTGTAGACGCGCTGGGCGACCACTTTTCCCGGAAAAACCGAAATATTGGGCTTGGCGTCGGCCAACCGGGCGGCGTCGGCCAGAGTGTCGCCACGGAATTCGACCAGGAATCGTCGTTGTTTCGCCGCTGCGCCGCGGCCGCCGCGCGTCCCGGCGGTCGTCGCGACGCTGGGCTGGGAAGGCGGCGTCCAGCACCAGAACTGCCGATAGGCGAAATCGGCCTGCTGGCCCTTGGCGAGCGGGGTTTTCGAGCGCCAGAAGGCGATCATGTTCTGGGCGGTTTCGTTGTCCGAGGGGATCTCGACCAGTTCGACCGAGCCGGAGCCCCAATCGCCGATCGGTTCGATCCAGAGCGAGGGGCGGAGCTCCCAACGCTGGGCGAGATCATAGAAATCGTCGAAGTCGCGGTTGCGCTGGAGGAAGCCGAATCCCTTGGGATTCTGGTCGACGAATTCGGAAATCTGGAGATTGCCGCGGTTGGCGACAGGGCGCCACAGCCATTCGCCGGCGCCCGTGAGCATCTGCAAGCCGGTCAACTCCTCGGCGGATTCGCGGATATCGTCGTCGCCGCGCCGGTCGAGCGGGTTGAAAGAGCAGGTGGCGCTCATGGTTGCGAGGCCGAACAGGTCGATCGGCGCGCGTGGGAACAGCGAGCACTCGACGTCGATGATCGTGGCGTCGCCGGGATGGAGCGTGAAGCGATAGGCGCCGGCGACACTGTCGGAATCGAGCAGGGCGTTGACGGTCAAGGCGTTGGCGGCGACGCTGGCCTTCTCGATCCAGACCGCGCGGAAGATTGGAAATTCCTCGCCGCGCGCGTCGCCGGTGCGGATCGAGAGCCCGCGCGCCGTCACGCCGAAATTCTGGCCCGGCGCGAGCGAGCGGAAGAAGCTCGCGCCCTGGAAGACCGCGAGTTCCTTCAGGGCGCCGTGGTCGTCGCGGCGCAGGACGCGGAAGCCGGAAAAGTCGAGATTGACGGGCGGCGACGGAAGATTGACGCCGCCGAAAATGAATTTCGACGCGTCATAGTTCAGCCGCCGCGCCTGTCCGTCCTCGACCAGATAGATCATCATCGGCGTGGTGTAGACAAAGCCGCGATGCAGGGGCTCGATCACGAAGTCGCTGGAATTGTCGGCCCAGATGAGCCCTTCGGGCTTGGCGTGTATCGCCGCGAATGCCTCCTGCGACAGATTGGCGAGCGGGCCGGGCAGTTCGGCGTTCGGCGCGGAAAATGGCTTGGTCGAGAGCACGCGGGCGAGATCGACCACCGAGGAGTTGCTGAAAGGCGTCGGCTCGGCGGCCGGATTGTCGGCCAGGGCGGACGAAACGGGGCTGACGGCGGCGAAAGCGGCGGCAGTTCCCGCCAGTTGCAAGAGATCCCGTCTTTTCAGCATCGGCTGGGCCGTCCGTATGGTCCCGTTGTTTTGTTCGATGCGCGGATCGCCCGCGGGGCGGGGGAGCGCGGCGGGGCGCCCGCTCGCGCGCATCTTCCCGGATTCGGCGCGTTATAAACTAATTTGCGGCGGAGGCGAGGCCGATTTTTTTGCTTTGCCCTATTTTGCGGCTCACCTATACCAGCCACGTCATTCCCGAGGTCCATTCATGACCATGCAAAAGGATCGGAGCGGCGCGCCGCGACGCTGCCTCGCCATTGTTCTCGCCGCCGGCGAGGGCAAGCGGATGCGCTCGACCCTGCCGAAAGTGCTCCACCGGATCGCCGGTCGGTCCATGCTCGCCCATGTGCTCGACTCCGTGACCCGCGCCGGCGCGGATTCGATCGCCGTGGTTGTCGGCCCGGGGCGAGACGACGTCGCCGCCGAGGCGCGCGGCAATGCGCCAGAGGCCCGGGTTTTCGTGCAGTCGGAAAGGCTTGGCACCGCCCACGCCGTGCTCGCGGCGCGTCAAGCCATCGCCGAAGGCTTCGATGATATTCTCGTTCTCTTCGCCGACACGCCGCTGGCGCGTCCGGAAACCTTTTCGCATCTGCGCGAAAGGCTTCGCGCGGGCGCCGGCGTGGTCGCACTGGGCTTCGAGCCCGCGGACCCGACGGGCTATGGCCGTCTCCTGACCGACGGAGCGGGCGCGCTGCTCGCGATCCGCGAGCACAAGGACGCGGGGCCCGACGAGTTGAAAGTAGGAATCTGCAACGCCGGCCTGATGGCGCTCGATGGCGCTCGCGCGCTTGGCTGGCTGGAGCAGATCGGGGACGACAACGCGCAGAAGGAATTTTACCTGCCCGACGCGGTCGCCATCGCCCGCGCGGGCGGCGCGGCCTGCGCCCTGGTCATGGCCCCGGCGGAAGAGGTGCTGGGCGTCAACGACCGGGCGCAACTCGCCGTCGCCGAGGCCGAAATCCAGCGCCGGCTGCGGCTCGCCGCCATGCTGAACGGGGCGACCCTGGTCGCGCCGGAAACCGTCTTCTTCAGCTTCGACACGGTGCTGGGGGCCGATGTGGTCGTCGAGCCGCATGTCGTCTTCGGCCCCGGCGTCACTGTCGGCGATGGCTGCGTCATCCATTCCTTCTCGCATCTCGAAGGCGCCACGCTCGCGAAGTCTGTCGCGATCGGACCCTATGCGCGGCTGCGGCCGGGGGCGAAACTGGCCGAAAAGGCGCGGATCGGCAATTTCGTCGAGATCAAGCAGGCGGACATTGGCGAGGGGGCCAAGGTCAACCATCTGACCTATGTCGGCGACGCCAGCATCGGCCCGCGCGCCAATATCGGCGCCGGGGTCATCACCTGTAATTATGATGGCTTCCTGAAATATCGCACGAAAATCGGCGCCGACGCCTTCATCGGCTCGAATTCGGCGCTCGTCGCGCCGGTCGAGGTCGGCGACCGGGCCTTCGTCGGCTCCGGCTCGGTGGTGACCGACAATGTCGAGGCCGACGCGCTCGCCGTGGCGCGCGGCCGGCAGGCGGTCATCCCCGGCTGGGCGACGGCCTTCCGCAAGAAGATGGCGGCGCTGAAGGCTGCGAAATAAGGCGGCTGCGTTAACAAATGTCATGCAAAGTGATTTGCGCGGGAGCCTGAACTCGGCCTTGTTGCATCGCGAGTTCAATCGGAGACAGTGTTTTCATGTGCGGAATTGTCGGCATCCTCGGTCAGGGCCCGGTCGCCGGCGCCTTGATCGACGCTCTGAAGCGGCTCGAATATCGCGGCTATGATTCGGCGGGGGTCGCCACGCTGGAGCATGGCCGGCTGGAGCGCCGCCGCGCCGAGGGCAAGCTGCGCAATCTCGAAGCCTTGCTGCAGGCCAAGCCGCTTCACGGCTCGGTCGGCATCGGCCACACCCGCTGGGCGACCCATGGCCGGCCGACCGAGAACAACGCCCATCCGCACGCGACCGACAGGCTGGCGGTGGTCCATAACGGGATCATCGAGAATTTCCGCGAATTGCGCGAGGAACTGATCGCGCTCGGCCACAAATTCGTCAGCCAGACCGACACCGAGGCGGTCGCCCATCTCGTGACGGAACAGCTCAATCGCGGCCTGTCGCCGGTTGAAGCGGTGGCCGCGAGCCTGCGCCGGCTCAAGGGCGCCTTCGCGCTCGCCTTCCTGTTCGATGGCGAGGAAAACCTGCTGATCGGCGCGCGGCGCGGCGCGCCTCTGGCGGTCGGCTATGGCGAGGGCGGGGAGATGTATCTCGGCTCGGACGCCCTCGCCCTCGCCGCCTTCACCGACACGATCACCTATCTCGAGGATGGCGACTGGGTCATCCTGCGCCGCGGCGCGGCGGAATTCCGCGACGAGGACAATCGCGCGGTCGAGCGCCCGAAGCTCAAGACCCAAGCCTCGGCCTTTCTGGTGGACAAGGGCAATTACCGGCATTTCATGGCCAAGGAGATCCACGAGCAGCCGGAGGTCGTGGCGCGGACGCTCGCCCATTATGTCGATTTCTCCGCCGGCGCGGTGCGGTTGCCCTTTGACCTGCCCTTCGACGCCAAAAGCCTCACGGGAATCACGCTGACGGCCTGCGGCACGGCCTTTTACGCGGGCATGGTCGCCAAATATTGGTTCGAGCGCTTCGCGCGCCTTCGGGTCGAGATCGACGTCGCCTCGGAATTCCGCTATCGCGACGCGCCCTTGCCCGAACAGGGCCTGATGATCGTGGTGTCGCAATCGGGCGAGACGGCCGACACGCTCGCCAGCCTGCGCTTCGCGCGCGCTCACGGCCAGAAGGTCATCGGCGTGGTCAATGTGCCGACCTCGACCATCGCTCGCGAGAGCGACGTCGCCGCGCCGACGCTCGCCGGGCCAGAGATCGGCGTCGCCTCGACCAAAGCCTTTACGTGCCAGCTTACCGTTCTGGCGGCGCTGGCCATCGCGCTCGGCCGGGCGCGCGGCGTGCTGGACGAGGCGGAGGAAAAGCGGCTGGTCAATGAGCTGATGGTCGTTCCGGGCCTGCTCGCGGAGGCGATGAAGCTCGAACCGGGCATCGAGGCCCTGTCGCACCATCTCGGCAAGGCGCGGGACGTGCTCTATCTCGGGCGCGGCCCGTCTTTTCCGCTCGCGCTCGAAGGCGCGCTCAAGCTCAAGGAAATTTCCTATATCCACGCTGAAGGCTATGCCGCGGGCGAGTTGAAGCACGGCCCGATCGCGCTGATCGACGAGCAATTGCCGGTGATCGTGATTGCGCCGACGGATCCCGTTCTCGAAAAGACGGTGTCGAACCTTCAGGAGGTGGCGGCGCGCGGCGGCCGGATCGTCATGGTCGGCGATTCCAACGCCATCGACGCCGCGGCGGTCTCGCTCGCCGGCGAAATCCGCTTGCCCGACATGGCGCCGGATTTCGCGGCCATTGTTTACGCCGCCCCGATCCAGATGCTCGCCTATTACACCGCGGTCTTCATGGGCAAGGACGTGGACCAGCCGCGCAATCTGGCGAAGAGCGTCACGGTGGAGTAAAGGGCCTCGGCCGCAGGCTTCCCGCATTGCCTGCGCCAATTATGGGGGCGCCGGGCATTTGCGCGCCTGTCCGGAAGACGGTTTTGTGGAAGGCGCCGACCCGGAGCGAAAGGCGCTCGCGTCGCCGTTCGATCATCCGAGCGACGTGACATGGGAAGGGGCCTGCGGGATTTCCCCGGCGGAAGCGGTCGCGGATCGATCGATTGTTTCGCGAATTACGTGACGGGGCTGTCTTTCGCTTCGTCGCCACCCTGATCCAATCCGCAACGACGACCCCGGCGGCGCTCATAAGCCGCCGCAAGTTTGGCCGTTTCGCGCGAAACCTCTTGGACGCCTTCGATCGCCGCGACGCAGTTGCGGATGATGGGATCTTCACGCATCCGCTTCACCTTGGCTTCGGGCGAGAGACCGTCCAGCAGTGGGCAAAGATCGGGATTGAAGCGTCCCGATAATTTCGCCTGTTCGCACATGTCTTGTCCGGCGTCTCGCGTCGATGGCTTGGGTGTTCTCGCGCCGATGGCGGAGGGAACGAAGCCTTCATTCGCCGCAAACTACAGGAAGACGGAACAAACGCCAATCGGGCGACGACGAATTTGATCCTACACTTTAGCCGCCGCGGTTTGCAAACGCAGCGCGGCCAGATCGCGATCTTCGATGTCTCCCGTCAGATAGGCGGCGGCGACACGGTCGACGCTCGCGACATGGGCGGCGACAACTTGCGGCAGGACGAACTGCATGAGCCGGCGTAGGTCTTTTGCCGGGGCGACGGGCGCGACCTTGGTCATTTCGGCGACCTCGCGGAGAAGCATCCTGTGCTGCGCCTTGTGGCATTCGACAAGAGGCACATGGCCGTCCGCCATCAACTGTTCCTCGCGGGCGAAATGCGCCTCCAATTCGCGGCTGATCCGATCGAGCAAGCTAGGAAGCTCCGCATCCCCCGTCGCGGCGACGGCCGAAAACAAAGCGTCGATCGCCTGATGGTCGCGATCCATTTCCGGAACGCCGAGGATCAATAGGAAGTCGTCGTTTTCGCTCATCTTTCTTGCGCCCGGCGTCAGATCGCCCAAGTTTAGCGCCGCCCCGGACGCGGTCCTTGACAATGGTCAAAGACGAGCCGGCAAGATCGGAGAAGAGATGGACAGAGTTCGTCGTAGCGACAGGGGCTGTTCATGCGCTGGTTCCCGAAATTGGTTTTTGCGTCGCTTCTGTCGGCGTTGGGGCCTGCGCTTGCCCAGGCTGAATGCCAGCCCGGAGCCGGGGCTGTCTGCGCGGGCGCCGATTTGCGCGGACTCGATGGCGTCGATCACGATTTTTCCGCCGCCAATTTTCATGACGCGAACCTTTCGGCTTCGGAGCTTGAAGGCGCGAGGCTTTCCGCCTCGGATTTGTCGCGCGCGAATCTCTATGCCGCCAATCTGAAACATGCCGATCTTTCGGGCGCGAACCTCAACGGCGCGACCCTTCGTCAGACTCATCTGGAAGGCGCGAACCTGCGTGGCGCAGACCTTCGCGACGCCGACCTCAGCTTCGCCTTGCTCGAAGGCGCCGATCTTTCGAGCGCAGACTTGCGCGGCGCGCGGTTGCAACTGGTCGATCTCCGCAAGGTTCGCCTGGAAGGCGCCAAGATCGAGGGAGCGCTCTGGCCGACGGATCGGGTCTGCAAGGCGGGTTCGTCGGGGCGCGATTGCATCGAAGGCGAACCTATCGCCGACGAGCCGGCCGGACGGCAATAAAGATCCGCCAGCGCAAGACAGGCGCCGTGGGAAAATCGGCGGCCCGCTCCCGGTGCTCGATGGAGAGGCGACCGGCTCGTGCATTTTTGGTTCCGCGCCGGTCCTCGGCTTCCGCTTCATTGACTGCGTTCGCCGCGATTCCCGATGGCGAGCGCAATCTGGATTTGCGCCCCGCGACAAAATGACACCGCATTGATTAGAAAAGAAAAAATTGGATGCACATATTCAGATTAACAAAAATCAAGGCGTATTGACCTCGTCCGCCTAGGTTCACGTCGCTGATGTGGCTTCGCGGGCGCGAGGCGGCCGGCGTTCAGCTTTCGCTGCGCGAGCGAGGGCTTTTGCCGAAGGGGGCAAAAATGAAATCCAGATTGATGAAAACCACCATGCTCGCGGGCGTGCTGGGTGTGACTGTCTCTTTGGTCGGTTCGGCCTTCGCGGACGAGTCGCTTCAGGATGTGATGAAACGGCGCAACCTGACAGATCAGGATTTGCTTGCCGCCGCGAAGACCTACACGCCGACCGGCGGTCGCGACGAATTCCTGTCCTTCGCCTCGGGCGGCCAATATGGCGGCGTCATCGTCTTCGGCATCCCGTCGATGCGCATCATCAAATATATCGGCGTCTTCAACCGCGAGCCGTGGCAGGGCTACGGATATGACGACGAGTCGAAGGCGATCCTGGAAAGCTCCAAGACGCCCGAGGGCAAGCCGATCACCTGGGGCGACACCCATCATCCCAACATTTCGAAGACCGATGGCGACTATGATGGACAATATCTGTTCATCAACGACAAATCGACGCCGCGCATCGCGGTCATCAGCCTCAAGGATTTCGAGACGCATCAGATCGTCGTCAATCCGATTTTGACGACGGATCACGGCGGCGCCTTCGTCACCAACAATACCGAATATGTCGTTGAGGCGTCGCAATATCCGGGAACGCTCGACCGCAAATACCAGGGGCTCGACAAGTTCAACGATTATCGCGGCGGCATCACCTACTGGAAATTCAATCGGGACAAGGGCCTGATCGAGCCCGAGAATTCCTTCACCATCGAACTTCCGCCCTACAGCCAGGATCTGACCGCGACGGGCAAGGGTCCGTCGAATGATTGGTCGTTCACCAATTCGCTGTGCACCGAACGCTATGTCGGCGGCATCGAATCCGGCCGTCCGCCCTTCGAGGCGGGTTGTTCGGCTCACGACACGGACCTTCTGCACATCATCAACTGGAAGAAGGCGGAAGCCGTCTTCAAGGCCGGCAAGGTCGAAAAGATCAATGGCATGGCAGTGATCCGGCTCAAGACCGCGATCGATGAGGGCCTGCTCTATCTCGTGCCCGAGCCGAAGAGCCCGCATGGCGTCGATGTGTCGCCCGACGGCAAATTCGTGATCGTCAGCGGCAAGCTCGACACCCATGACTCGGTGTTCGATTTCGACAAGATCATGAAGCTGGTCGACGCCAAGAAATTCGCCGGAAAGGACGATTACGGCATTCCGATCCTCGATATGAAGGAATCGCTGCACACCCAGGTCGCGCTCGGCCTCGGCCCGCTGCACAACCAGTTCGACAGCAAGCCATGCATTGTCTACACCTCGCTCTATGTCGACAGCCAGGTGGTGAAGTGGGACTATTGCGAAGGCAAGGTCCTCGACAAGATCCCGGTCTACTACAACATCGGCCATCTGATGACGATGGAAGGCGACACCGCGCATCCGAAGGGCAAATATCTCGTCGCGCTCAACAAGCTCGCCATAGATCGCTTCGACCCGGTCGGTCCGCTGCATCCGCAGAACGAGGAGCTGATCGACATCAGCGGCGACAAGATGAAGCTGCTCTATGACATGCCGCTCCCGCTTGGCGAACCGCATTACGCGGTGGCGATCTCCCTGGACAAGATCAAGCCGCTGATCCGTTACAAATACGGCACCAACAGCCGCACCGAGGAAGCCTCGCCCTATGCGGTGCGTCCGGGCTCGGAGCATGTCGATCGTTCGCCGGGCAAGGTCGAGGTCTTCGGGACGGTCATCCGCTCGCATTACAACCCGGAAATCGTCCAGGCGGAGGAAGGCGACAAGGTGATCTTCCACTGGACCAATGCGGAGCGCGCGGAGGACGAAACTCATGGTTTCGCCATCGCCCAGCATGACGTCCAATTGTCGCTGGAGCCCGGCAAGACCGCGTCCGCGACGATCGAGAGCGCCAAGGCCGGCGTCTATCCCTATTACTGCACCGAGTTCTGCTCGGCGCTGCATCTGGAGATGGAAGGCTATCTGATGGTCGCGCCCAAGGGCGGGGCGGTCGCCCAGCCGGCCGCATACAGCACGGGCCAGACCTATACCGAGGCGGATTTCAACAACCAGTACAAGGAAAACCTGAAGACCCAGGACGTGATCGACGGCGTCGTCGCCTATATCACGTCCGTCAATTACAAGGATTTCCCGACGGTGGTGGGGCTGGTCACGGATGCGACCGACCAGCTTAATTTCGCCAAGGACGCGCGCGCCAAGGCCGACGACTTCGCCAAGAAGAAGGACTGGCAGAACGCGATGCTGTGGGCCAACCAGTGGTGGCAATATCAGGTGAAGGCCGCCGACATCGGCCTGCGCGCCAAGACCTATCTCGAGCAGAACGGCGCGAAGAAGGCGCAGTAAGTCCCGAGGGAGGCCGGGCGTCCCGGCCTCCCTTTTCCCAAATATCCATCGGAGCGAGGCCGCACATGGCTTCTTGGAAACGACAAACGTTGCTGGCGTTGTCGCTGGCGGGGATTTTTGCCGGTTTGTCCGCAACGGCGCGGGCCGAGGACGCGCCCGGCGGCAAGCAGCTTTTCATGAGCCGGACCTGCGTGGCCTGCCATGGCAGGGACGGCTCGAAAGCGATCCTCATGTATCCAAATCTGGCCGCTCAGAACGAGGCCTATCTCTATGAGCAGATGAAGGACATCGCATCGGGCAAGCGTGTTTCAGGGCCCGACGCGCGCGGCTATCCGCGCACCCAGGCGATGAAGGATGTGATGGGCGTCGTCAGCGACGACGAACTCAAGACGATCGCGGCCTGGCTCGCAGCCTTGCCGTCGCCGCCGGTCAAGCCGGGCGACGCCGCCAAGGCGACCGAGGGCGAAGCCATCTATGCGAAATCCGGCTGCGTTGGCTGCCACGGCGCGAAAGGGATCAAGCCGACGGCGGGCTATCCGGTCATCGGCGGGCAGAAGAAGGAATATCTCGCCCTTCAGATCAAGGAGATTCGGGACGGCGTCCGCAATAACGGCCGTTCCAAATTGATGACGGCGATGGTCAAGCGCGTCAGCGACGCGGACGTCGACGCGCTGTCCGAATATCTGTCGCAGGTCGATCGAAGCGCCGCGAAATAAGGCGGCGTTCCGCGGAATGCGAGTTGAGGCGCCGCGTGCTGCGAATTTCTGCAGCGTCATCCGGCCTGGGTTCCGGAATGTTCGCGTTCCGGGTCCGGCGTCAGGCGTGGCGGCCGCGGCAATCGAGACAAATGGAGAGAGACATGAAGAGATTCGCAATCGCCTTGGCCTCGGTCCTCGCCTTGGGCGCGCCAATCGCTCACGCCGAGGATGCGGCAAAGGTCACAGTGGACGCCGAAGGCAAGAAGCATGAATGGATGGTGCAGGGCGGCGAGCGCGACGCGGCGTTGAAACTGACGCCCGATCTCAAGCACGGCAAGGAAGTCTACGAGGTTTGCTCGGCCTGCCACATGCCGGAAGGTTGGGGTCGTATCGACGGGACCTTCCCCGAACTCGCGGGACAGCACCGCACGGTTCTCATCAAGCAGTTGACCGATATTCGCGAAGGCAACCGCGACAATCCGACCATGTATCCCTTCGCCTTGACGTCCGAGATCGGCGGCGAGCAATCGGTCGCGGACGTGACGGCCTATATCGCAAACCTGCCGATGAACCCCGACAACGGCAAAGGCCCGGGCACGGATCTCGAACACGGCAAGAAGCTCTATGCCGACAATTGCGTGCGCTGCCATGGTGAGAACGGCGAGGGCAATGAGGAGAAATATTATCCGCGCATCCAGGGCCAGCATTACGAATATTTGCTGCGCCAGTACAAATGGATCAAGGAAGGCAAGCGCCGCAACGCCAATCCTGACATGATGGCGCAGATCAAGAATTTCTCGGACAAGGATACGGTGGACGTGCTCGACTACGTGTCGCGTCTGTCGCCGCCCAAGGACAAGCTCGCGCCAAGCGGCTGGAAGAATCCCGATTTCGAGTGACGCCCGCGACCGAGGCCGCGAATCCCTTTGACCTTGGAACATCCGGCGCGCGTCGTCGTCGCACCGAGAGACGCGGCGTCGCCGGATGTCTCCATGATCCCGGCAAAAGCGAGTGTTCGTCCTGCTGTTTGCTTAACCGCACGGTCGAACCTGAGCAACGGCGCCAGATTGGCGGCAGGCCCGGAATCTGAGTTCGGAACCGTCCCCTCAAATCCCAATTCATGCGGAGCGCTCGATGAATAACTCCGGAAAACCAGGCGCGGCGCCGTTCCGCCTGTTGACCCTCGCGGCCATGGCCTTGCTCGCCATGGCCTTTTTCTCTCCGATCTGGTGGGTTGCCCTCACGGCGCCGCAATATCCAGCAGACGCCTTTCCCGACGGCATCCGCATCGAGTTCCATTTCAACGGCGTCATGAACGGCTGTCACACCCGCCCGAGGGCGGAAATCGAGTCGGACGAGACGTTGGATTGCGTCCACGAGATGAACACGATCAATCATTACATCGGCATGAAGCCGATCGCCGAAGGCGCGAAATTTGAGATCGCGCTGGCGCCCTATATCTTTATCGCCCTCGGGCTGATGCTGGTCGCCTTCATGTTCTACAGCGGCCCGCTGTGGTGGCTGCTCGCGCTGCCGGCGATTCTCGTGCCTTTGGGCTTCGTCATCGATTATTCGGGCTGGCTCTGGTATTTCGGCCACACTCTGAGCCCCATGGGCGCCTTCACCGTGAAGCCCTTCATGCCGACGGTGTTCGGCGAGGGCAAGGTCGCGCAATTCTCCACTTTTTCCTATCCGACCTACGGCTTCGGCCTTCTGGTCGCGTCGTCACTGGCTCTCGTCGTCGCCGTGCTGCTGCGGCGCAAGCAGTTGCGCGCCGCGCGGGGCGGGCAATGAAACAGATCGTGTTGGCGGCGATCGCCTTGTTCGCCGCCGCCGCCGCCCGAGCCGACGAAGCGCCGCCCCTGCAGCCGCTGGTGGACGCGACGCCCGAGGGCGGCGTGCTGCGCCCTCCGGCCGGCCGCTATTCCGGGCCGGTCGTCCTCGGGAAGGCGATGACGCTGGACGGCTCCGGTTCTGTCGTGGTGACCGGCAACGACGCGGGAACGGTGTTGACCGTGAACGGCGCCCAGATCACGATCGCCGGCCTGAAGATCGAACATAGCGGTCAGCGGCACGAAGCCGGCGACGCCTGCATTTTGCTGCAGAACGCCAGCTTCAGCATCGTAAAGGACAATGTCCTGGAGGATTGCCTGACCGGCGTGGATGTGGAGCGGTCGGACAACAACATCCTGCGCGACAATCGAATCCTCGGCGGCAAGGGCTCGGAGGACATGCGCGGCGACGGGATCCGCGTCTGGTGGTCGAATGACAACCGCATCGAAGGCAACAAGGTCTTTGCCCATCGGGACGTGATCTTCGAATATTCCACCCGCAATCTCCTCAAGGGCAATGAGATCGAAGGCGGCCGCTACGGAACGCATTTCATGTATGCGAGCGGCAATGTCGCCGAGGGCAACACCTACATCGAGGACAGCGTCGGTATTTTCTCGATGTTCTCCAGCGATCTCCGCCTTGTCGGGAATCGGATCCTGCGCAGCAACGGCGCCGTCGGCAAGGGAATTGGCCTCAAGGAGGCGGATAACGTCACCCTGGAGAACAACCTCATTCTCGATTGCGCCATCGGTCTCTACAACGACGATTCGCCCTCCGATCCCGACCGCCCCAATGTCATTCGCGGCAATCGCTTCGCCTTCAACGGCATAGGCGTGCAATATCACCGCAATCAGGAGAGCAATATTTTTTCGCGCAATGATTTCGTCGGCAATTTCACCGACGTGATGGTTCAGGACGGCGGCGCCGCGACGGCGAGCCAATGGGACGGCAATTACTGGGACGACTACCAGGGCTTCGATCGCAAACATTCCGGGGTCGGCGAGACGCCTTTCGAAATTTATTCCTACGCCGACAAGCTCTGGGCGAACACGCCCCTGGCGAGCTTCTTCCGCGGTTCGCCCGCGCTCGAAAGCCTCGATTTTCTTCTGAGGCTCGCGCCCTTCTCCAGGCCCGTGCTGGTCCTGCGCGACAAGCAGCCGGCGACGCATCCCTTCGACAACGATGGCGCGGCGGCAGGAGGTTAGACATGTCGCTCTTCGATCGATTGTTCGAGCGCAACGGGAAAAAGCTCAAGAGCGAGGATCGGCGGCGATTGCTGCGCTCCACGGTCGCGGCGGGTCTTTTCACCGGGCTGGCGATGCTGGGCTTCATACCCGTCGTCCGGCGTTGGCGCGAGAGATTGCGACCGCCCGGCGCGCTCGTCGAACACGAATTTCTGGCCGCCTGCATCAAATGCGGCCAGTGCGTCCAGGTCTGCCCGGTCAAGGCGATCCATCTCGCCGACATTGACGAAGGCTACGGGATCGGAACGCCTTATATCGATGCGCGCAAGCAGGGCTGCGACTTCTCCTGCGACGCCGTGCAATGCGTCCTCGCCTGTCCGACCGGCGCGCTGTCGCACGATATTTCGACGAAGGATCAGGTGCGGATGGGCGTCGCGCGCCTCGCGGGGCCAGACCGCTGTCTGGCGCGCCAGGGGCGCGGCTTCAAGGGCGTCGCGCGCGCCGACGATTCGACCATCCTGCATCGCTACATGTCGGTCAATCGCTGGAAGCCGATCGAACTCGCCGAGCACCCATACGATCTGGAGCTCTGCGACCTTTGCGTGCGCGAATGCCCGATCGAAGGCGCGATCACCCTGGAGAAGCTGACCGGCGAGCCCGACGACAAGAGAAAGACCCCGGTCGTCCACCAGTCGTGCGTCGGCTGCGGCTTTTGCGAGACGATCTGTCCGGCGCAGCCCGCGGCGATCGTTGTCGATGCGCGCGCCGTGTGGCCGGGGCAACACGGAGCGTGAGATGAGCAGGCTACTGGACAATCTTGCCATCATGCTCGGGCGGGCGCCGCGGAAACCCACGGTCCTGACGCCTGCGGCGCAGGCCGAATTCGCGAGGCAGAACAGCAAGGAAGGCAAAGCCGATCGAAAGCGCCGCATCGCCGAGGAGCGCGAACAGAATTATCGAAGCCATTTCTGGCGGAACTGGCGCTGGATCTCGATCATCGTCATCAACCTGCTTTTTGTGCTGTCCTATCGCGCCGACGTCCAGCTCGTCGAAGGCGCGCTGACCGCTTCTCGTTTCGTCGGCTTCCATATGGCCGACGTGAACTCGGCGCTGCAGGTCATGCTGGCCTACAAGCATGTCGTGATCAATCTGTTGATCGGCACCGCCACCGTCGTATTCATCTGGTGGCTGGTCGGCGGCCGGAGCTTCTGCGCCTGGGCCTGTCCCTATCACCTGCTTGGGGAATGGGCGGAGATGCTGCACCTGCGGCTCGCCGTGCGCGGGCTGGTCAAAGACCATGCGCTTCATCGCGGCGCGCGCACCGTGCTCTATGCGATCTTCGCGGCGCTTGCCTTCGCCACCGGCTATACGGTCTTCGAAGTCATCTCGCCGGTCGGCATCCTGTCGCGCGCCTTCACCTATGGAGCGTCGCTGGCCTTGATATGGGTCGGCGTTCTGCTGCTGATCGAGGTCTTCTACTCGCGCCGGTTCTGGTGCCGCTACATTTGCCCGATCGGCATGACCTATGGCTTTGTCGGTTCGGCCGCGCCGATCACCGTGACCTACAGCCTCGCCAATTGCCTGCATGAGGGCAAATGCCGCGACGTCTGCATGGTGCCGCATGTGCTGGAAATGACCAAGATCGGCTATGCGGACGATGTCCGCATCAATATCGGCGCGGATTGCACCCGCTGCGGCATGTGCGTGGAAGTCTGCCCGACCAAGGCCCTGACCTTTGACATCAAGGGCCTGAACAAATTGCTGTAGGCGCGCCATTCGCGAATTTGTTTGCGCCAAAGCATCGATGCAATGCCCAAAGCCGATAGCGTGTGGAAAAACGCGCTCGAAAGGATGAGGCGTGATCGAACTTGAGGGACTGTCCAAGGCCTTTCGCAAGACGCGGGTCATCGATAACCTTGCGCTAAAGGTGGGAGCGGGCGAACGCATCGCGCTGATCGGCGCCAATGGCGCCGGCAAGACGACCCTGATCCGCTGCATCCTCGGCGAATATGTCGCACAGGGACAGATTCGCGTTTGTGGATTCGATCCGCGCGCGCGGCGCTCGGATGTCCTGCGGCAGATCGGCTTTGTTCCGCAATTGCCGCCGCCATTGAAGATGACGGCCTCCGATCTCGTCTGTTTCGCCGCCGACGTCAGCGCCGCGGACGCCAGACGCATCGGAGAGGTCGCGGGAGAACTCGGCCTCGACCTTTCGGAAATCTCGAACAGGCCTTTCGTGAAACTTTCCGGCGGGCAGAAGCAGAAGCTGCTGATCGCGATCGCGCTCGGACGGCGGACCCAGTTGCTCATTCTCGACGAGCCGGCGGCCAATCTCGATCCGATCGCCCGCCAGAAATTTTTCTCTCTTTTGGCCCAGCGGCGCGACAATACGATGATCATGTCGAGCCACAGGGTTGACGAAGTCGCCGCGCTCGTCACGCGCGTGATCGAGATGGATCGTGGCGTCATCGCCTTCGACCAGCATCTCGCGGAAGATCGGCTCAACAGCGCGGCGCTGCGGATCAGCCTGGAAATGTCGCTTGCGGAGCCGGCTTTTGCTTCGGCGCTGTCGCAGTGGGGCTTTAAGGGCGGGGCCGACGGCCGCGCCTGGGCCGGCGAAGTGGCGGGGCCGGATCGGCTGCGCTTTCTCTGCCTCCTGTCGCATTATTCCGGTTCGATTTCCTCCGCCTCGTTCGATGAAGCCCCTTGCCCGGAGACACGGCATGCGTCCGGCCCTGTCAATGCTTAGGCGGCTTGCGCCCGCCGTGCTTTTTTTGCTGGCGGCGTGCAGCGACGGCCCCGGGCCGGTCGAAATCAAATATGGCCGGGACGTCTGCGAGATGTGCGGGATGATCATTTCGACGCCGAACTATGCGGCGGAGATCCGCCTCGCCAAGGACAATTCGGTTCACAAGTTCGACGATGTCGGCGACGCCCTGAACTGGCTGGACATGCAAGGTCCTGGCCTCGATGGCGCGAAGGAAATCTGGGTCATGGACAGCGAGGACGGCAAGACCTGGCTCGACGCGCGCCATGCCTTCTATCGCCCCGGACGAAGCCCGATGAACTATGATTTCGCGGCCGTTCCCGCGCCCGGCGAAGGAGCCGTCGATTTCGCCGCGATGCGCCAGGACGCACAGAAGAAGAAGCACTGCGCGCCGAAGGAGGAAGCGAAATGAACAACCTTTTTCTGACGGCGCGGCTTGATGTGACCGAGTCCCTGCGCGCGCGGTGGTTCCTGCTCTATACCATGGTTTTCGGCGGCATTGTCGCGCTGCTCATGGTCTTCGGGCTGACCGAAAGCCAGGTCATGGGCTTCACCGGCCTGTCGCGGCTGCTCGTGACCTATATCCAGCTCAGCATGGCGATCCTGCCGATCTTCATCCTGATTTCGACTGTTCGCTCGGTGGCGAGCGACCGCGAAGCGGGGGTTTTCGAATATATGCTGTCCTTGCCGGTTTCGATCGGCGCCTGGTACTGGGGGCGTTTTCTCGGCCGCTTCGTCGCGATCTTCGCGCCTGTCTTTCTCGCCATGGCCGCGGCGGCCGTCTGGGGCGGTCTCAAAGGCCTGCCGATTCCGTGGAAGCACTTTTTCGTCTATTCGGCGCTGCTGCTCTCGCTGTCGATCTGTTTCCTCGGCTTGGGCTTCCTGATCTCGGCCCTGGCCCGCTCATCCGATGTCGCGCAGAGCGCCGCCTTCATGCTCTGGTTGGTCCTGCTGCTTTTTCTCGACCTCATCCTGCTCGGGATCATGCTCAAGGAACGCGTCTCACCTGAACTCATCGTCGGGATCAGCCTGATGAATCCGCTGCAGGTATTCCGAACCGCGGCGATGGCCTTGTTCGATCCGCAGCTCGTTCTTTTGGGGCCCGCCGCCTTCACGATTCTCGACAGGGTGGGGCCGGACGCCTATCTCGTCTGGGCCTTTCTCTACCCGGCGCTGATCGGGATCGTCGCCGCCGCGATCGGATTCTGGCGTTTCAAATCGAGCGATCTCGTCTGAGACGCAACCTGTTGCGCGGCGGCCGCGCTTCAGGAGAAGGCCATGAAAGCGAAGGTTGGCGCGATGACTGTCGTTTCAAGTCCGGTTTCCGGCTCCCGTCTTGACGTCTGGCTTTCGGCCATGCGGCCACGCACCTTGCCGATGGCTTTGTCGCCCGTCTTCGTCGGCGCCTGCTTCGCCGAGGCATTCGCCGGGCGAATCAATGGGCCGGCCGTATTCGTCGCGGCGCTCGCCGCGATCTGCATTCAGATCGCGACCAACCTGTACAATGACGTGGGGGATTTCGAGCGTGGCGGCGACGGGCCGGATCGTATGGGGCCCGCGCGCGCCGCCGCCGGCGGCTTGCTCACGCCCGAGGAAATCAAACGGGCGGCCTTTGGCTTTTTCGCGCTCGCCGCGACCGGCGGCTTGTTTCTCGTCTCTTTCGGCGGCTGGCCGATCCTTCTTCTTGGCGCGCTCTCGATTCTGTCGGGCTGGGCCTATGCGGGCGGGCCGGCGCCGATTTCCTATTCGCCCTTCGGCGAATTGTTCGTGATCGCCTTTTTCGGCCTCGGCGCGGTCGGGGGAACCTATTGGCTATGCGCCGGCGCGCTTCACTCCGAGCCTCTCTTGGCCGGGCTCGCGCTCGGCCTGTTCGCCGCAGGCGTCCTGATGGTCAACAATCATCGCGACGCCGTCGCCGACGCCCGCGTCGGGCGCCGGACGCTCGCCATTGTCGCGGGGGCGGGGGGCTCCCGCGCCCTCTTCGCTTTGATGATGGCGGCGCCTTTCGCGCTGGTCGTCGTCATGGTCGCCGCGGCGCCTGAGCGCGCGCTCTGGCTGGCCTTCGGCGCGGCGCCTTTCGCCTGGGGCCAGGCGCGGGCGCTCTTCGCCGAGGCGCCGGGACCAGGCCTCAACCGGGTGCTTGCGCGCACGGCCTTGACCCAGGCGCTCTATGCGTTCCTCCTCGGCCTCGGCGCCCTGATATGAAGCGCGCCGTTCTCGCCGGATTGTCCATTCTTGCGCTTGGCGCCGCCTTGTGGCTGCCGTCGCGTTGGGCCTTGGCGCTGGATCGCGGCGCGCCGCCGCATTTGGAATTTCGCGATGCGGCGGGTCTCCCGACGACGATCGACGCTTTTTCCGGCAAGGTTGTGCTGCTCGATTTCTGGGCGAGCTGGTGCCTCCCTTGCCGCGATGAAATTCCCGCCCTGGACCGTCTGCAGGCGCTTTGGGGAAGCCGCGGGCTGGTCGTCGTTCCGGTGTCGATCGATGCGAACGGACTGGAGGCCGCCGCGGCCTTTTATGCCGAGCGGCGCATCATCCATCTCGCGAAATTTACCGATCCCTCGCGCGAGGCGGCCAAGAAGCTCGGCTTCGTCGGCATACCAAGCGCGCTGGTGCTTGACCGCCACGGCCGGATCGTCGCGCGCATCGAAGGGCCGATCAACTGGGAAAGCAGCCGCATTACGACGTTGTTCGAACGGCTGTTCGGCGAGGAATAGGGAAAAGCGCGTTCAGCCCTTCACGCCGCTGTGGATACAGGCGATCCCGAAGGAGAGATTGCGCCAGCGCACCGAGGCGAAGCCGGCTTCGGCGAATAAATCGGCCAGTTCGCGCTGGTCGGGGAAACGCCGGATCGATTCGATGAGATATTCATAGGCTTCAGGCTGGCGCGCGATCAGGGCGCCGAGTCGGGGGATGACCTGAAAGGAAAAAAGGTCGTAAGCCGGCGCGAGCCAAGCCTGCGGGCGCGAGAATTCGAGGCACAGGAAACGCCCGCCGGGCTTGAGGACGCGATGGATTTCGCGCAGCGCCTCGCGCAGCCGGGTGACGTTGCGAATACCGAAGGAGATCGTCAGGCAATCGATCGTTCCATCGGCGAAAGGCAGGGCCTCGGCTTCGCCCGCAATCCATTCGACCTGCGGCAATCCGCGCCGTCGCCCGGCTTCCATCATCTCCGGGCTCGGATCGCAGACGATGGCCCGCCGGTCGGGGCCGCCCAGCTGCGCGGCGACGTCGCCCGTGCCTCCCGCGAGATCGACCAGGGTTTCTCCTGACCTCGGCGCCGCCGCGCCAATCAGGGCGCGCTTCCAAAGTCGATGGATCCCGAAAGACATCAGATCGTTCATCAGGTCATAGCGTTCGGCGACATTCGCAAAGACGCGGCGGATTCGCGCGCGCCTTTCCTCCGGCGCGACATTCTCATAGCCGAAGGTCTGGTCGGTTGGCGCTTTCACGGCTTGTCGCTTTTCAGGCGCGCCCGGATTCGCTCCACCATATCCTCCGTTTTCATGCCGTCGTTGAAACGTTCGAGAAATTGCCCGTCGCGGCCCATGAGGAAGATCGCGGCCGTGTGGTCGATCGAATAGTCCCCGTTCTTCTCGGGATGCTTTTCATATTTGATCCGGTATTTCTTCGCGACGCTTTCGACATATTCGTCCGGGCCGGTCAATCCGACCATCCGCGGCGAGAAGGAAGAGACATAGTCAGCCAGGACGGCGGGCGTGTCGCGCGCGGGGTCCAATGTGATGAAGATCGGCGTGATCCGATCGCTCTCGGGGCCGAGCCGGTTCAAGGCGTTGGCCATGGTCGCCAGCACGGTCGGACAGATGTCCGGGCAATGGGTGTAGCCAAAGGCGATCAGCATGTATTTCCCGCGATAGTTTTCGTCCGTGACGGGGCGCCCATGCTGATCGACGAGGATGAAGGTTCCGCCATAAGAAGGCTCGGCGTCGTCGGCAAATGCGACTTTCAGGCTCAGCGCGAAGGAACATGTTCCCAGCAAGAGGGCGCGGCGATCCATCCAAACCTCCCATATCGATCGGCGACAGTTTTGCGGGATTGCGGCTCCCGTCTTTGACGATCAACAAATTTCGCGTCGGGAGTCTGAGGCAAGCTGCTCTTCAGCGAACAATTCTTGGCGGCGGCGTCCTTTGCGGCAGATCAACACCAGTTCCTGTGCGATAGCCTCCACCGCCGATCCGCCGCCATGGCGGGTCTGGTTGAGAGGCGAGCTCCATCGGGTTCTGCCGAGGGTCGCGCGCCTGCCCTCCGGTCGCGCCTTCAGCGTTGTCTTGGGGGTTCCCGAGAGTCTTTCCCCGCTTTTCGATGGAAGCCATGGCGACTGGATCTGGCAGGCGCCTGCGCGATCGGCCAGCTTTTGCGGTCTTGGCCTCGTCGGCGCCGAAATGGACGTCGCTGGCTGGCGTTATCTACGGCGCGATTTGGAGACGTTCGGCGATCCTGGCCCGCCGCCCTCGGCGCGGCTGACCGCGCCGCCCTTCAGCGGCGCGACCCGGCTTGGCCTGCCGAAAATCGTCCTGAGGTCGGGCCGCGGCGGGCAATGGCTCTATTTGAATGGCCTGCGGGACGCGAATGGAGCGGAGGCCGCGGAGGCCGATTGGATGCGGCTTCTGGAGTCCGCGCCGCCGCCAGGGCCGCGTTCGGGCGGACGGCGCGAGCGCGCGCCGCGGCCTGACTTTTCATCCTGGCGCGCGCGGGTCGAAGAGGCTGTCGCGGGAATCAAATCCGGTCGCTTTTCGAAAGTCGTCCTCGCGCGCCACATGACCGTGACGTCGTCGGCTCCTTTCGACGCTGATCGCCTGCTGCGCGGGATGGCCGAGACGAGGCAGACGGGGCGGCGGTTCAAGATTCCCTTGCAGGAAGGCGTGGTCATCGCGGACAGCCCCGAGCTTCTGGCCGAAAGACGCGGCGATCTTGTCGTAAGCCATGCCCTCGCGGGAACGGCGCGCCGCCATGACGATCCCGCCGAGGACCGGCGCGCCGCTTCGGCCATGCTCGCCTCGCCCAAGGAAAGGCGCGAACACGAAATCGTCGCGCGTTTCATCGCCGACGCCCTGGGCGAATTGTGCAGTGACGTCAATCGCGCGCCGGTTCCGATGGTCATGCGCCTTCTTGGCTTGCAGCATTTGTGGACGCCGGTTTCCGGTCGGCTGCGGCCCGGCTTCGATCTGTTCGACGTGATCGAGCGACTTCATCCGACGCCAGCCGTGCTTGGTTTTCCACGCGAGGCGGCGCGGGCCTGGCTGGAGCGGGTCGAAGAGTCGCGCGACGGTCTCTATACCGGCCTTGCCGGCTGGGTCGATCTCGACGGCGACGGCGAGGCGGCGGTCGTGCTTCGCTCGGCTTTCCTGCGCGGGCGCGAGGCGCGGCTGTGGGCCGGCGCCGGAATCATGGCGGAATCCCGCGCCGAGGCGGAGTGGAACGAAACCCGCCTCAAAATGGAGAATCTGTTGCGGCTTATCGAGGAGAGCGCATGACTGCGGGCGACGCCGAACTGGGCTTTCGCTGGGCGGCCGCGTTGTTCGACGGTCTGGCGCGTTCCGGCGTGCGCCGGGTCGTGGCCTCGCCCGGATCGCGCTCGACGCCGCTCACTCTCGCGGCGCTGCGGCGCCCGGATCTCAAGACCCATGTCGTGCTCGACGAACGCTCGGCCGGCTTTTTCGCGCTGGGGCTCGCCAAGGCGGAAAAACGTCCCGTGGTCCTGATCGCGACTTCCGGCTCGGCGGTCGCCAACTGGGCGCCCGCCGTGGTCGAGGCGGATATGGCGAAGGTTCCTCTGATCCTGATCTCGGCGGACCGTCCGCCGGAATTGCAGAATTGCGGCGCCAATCAGACCATGGACCAGATCGGTCTGTTCGGCCGCCATGTCCGCGCCTTCCACGCTTTGCCGCCGCCGGAGGGCGAGGATGGATGGTTGTCTGATTTCGCGGCCCGCGTGGTGGAGCAGAGCCGGTTTCCCGTCGCGGGCCCGGTTCATGTCAACGCGCCGTTTCGCGAGCCGCTGGCGCCTCGGGATGCGTCGCCCTGTTCGTCGGGCGCCAAACGGCCCGAGGTTTTGCATGGCCGCTCCACGCTCGACACGCCTCAACTCGAACGCGTCGCAGCCTTGCTGCGCGGTCGCGGCGTCATCTTTTGCGGGCCTGAAGATCTGGGCGAGGATTTTCGTGATGACGTCGTCGCTCTCGCGCGCCGCCTCAACGCTCCGATCGTCGCCGACATCTTGTCCGGCCTTCGTTTCGACGGGCGCGACGACCCGCGCATTCTCGCCTTTCCCGACTGGATCGCGCGCGCAGCGCCCCGCTTCGACTGGGCGTTGCGCTTCGGTCCGGCGCCGGTCGGCAAGGCGGTCCATTCCTGGCTGCGCGCCAACGCCGCAGCGGTCCAGATCGTCGTTGCCGAGGATGGGCGCTTCGCCGATCCCGACCGGATCGCCTCGCATTTCCTGGCCGCCGACCCTGCCGCCCTGTGCCGCGCCCTTGCGGCGGCGCCCGCGCCGGACGATTGGCTGGAAGCCTTGCTGGCGCGGGACCGAAGCGCCCGGCGCAACGCGGAAGCCGTCTGCGCCGCCGGTCCTCTCTTCGAAGGCGGGCTGCTTCGCGCCCTGTTCCAATCGCCTCCCGACGACGCCACGCTTTTCCTCGCCAATTCTCTGGTGATCCGCGCGGCGGAATGGTTCTGCGGCGCCGCCGCCAGACGGATCGCCTGTTTCGGAAATCGCGGTTTGAGCGGCATCGACGGCAATCTCTCCACCGCTTGCGGCCTCGCCTCCGCGCGCGGGCGGGTCGTCGCCGTGCTCGGCGATCTCGCCTTTCTGCACGACGTCAACGCGCTGCTGCTGGCGCGCGAACTTCCGCTGACGATCGTCGTCATGGACAATGGCGGCGGCGGCATTTTCGACCATCTGCCACAAAACGCCTTGCCCGAATTCGAGCGCGGCTGGCGAACTCCGCAAGTTTTCGACGTCGCCGCTTTGGCGCGCTCTTTCGGACTGGACTACCGGCGCGTCGAGAATGGGGCCGAGGGTGTCGCCGCCGTCGCCGAAAGCCTGAATGCGCCGGGCGCGACATTGGTTCATGCCGTCATCGATCCGCGGCTCAGCCTTTCGCTGTGTCGCACATTTTTCGCGACGAGTCAGGAGAACGCATAAGTGATCACATCCGCAATCGATTGGCGCCCGGCTACGGCCGCGGCGTTTCGTGACATTCTGTTCGAGAAAGCAGAAGGCGTCGGCAAGATCACCATCAATCGTCCGCATCGCCGCAACGCATTTCGGCCGGAAACGGTCGAGGAAATGATGACGGCCTTGCACGCCGCGCGGCTCGACGCCGAGATCGGCGTCGTCATCCTCGCCGGCGCCGGAACCGAGGCCTTCTGCTCCGGCGGCGACCAGAAAATTCGTGGCGACGACGGCGGCTATTGCGACGAAAGCGGCGTCAATCATCTCAACGCGCTCGATCTGCAACGGATGATCCGGACGTTGCCGAAGCCAGTCGTCGCCATGGTCGCTGGTTACGCCATCGGCGGCGGCCATGTGCTGCATCTTGTCTGCGATCTGACAATCGCCGCCGAAAATGCGCGCTTCGGCCAGACCGGGCCGAAGGTCGGCAGTTTCGACGCGGGTTACGGCGCAGGGCTGATGGCGCGCGCGGTGGGCACGAAAAAGGCGAAGGAGATCTGGTTTCTTTGCCGGCAATATGACGCGGCCCAGGCGCTCGAAATGGGGCTCGTCAACGCGGTTGTCCCGCTGGCGCGGCTGGAGGCGGAAACCATGGTCTGGTGCCGGGAGATGCTGCGCCATTCGTCGACCGCGCTGCGCGTGCTCAAGGCGGGCTTCAACGCCGACACCGATGGCCTCGCCGGCGTCCAGGAACTGGCGGGCAACGCCACGGCGCTTTTCTATATGACCGAGGAAGGCCAGGAAGGCCGCAACGCCTTTGTCGAAAAGCGCGCGCCGGATTTCGGGCGGTTCAAGAGGCGTCCCTGATTGCGCATCGAGTCCATCCATCTGCGACCCTACCGCCTGCCGCTGAAGCAGCCGTGGCGCGCGGCGTCCGCGACCATTGGAACGCGGATGGGGATGCTTGTCCGCGCCGATGGCGAGGGCGCCTCCGGCTGGGGCGATTGCGCGCCGCTTCCCAGCTCGGGTGGGGAGGGCCATGCGCGCGCCTTCGCGGCGCTCCAGCGCGGCGCGGCGCGGTTGCGGCAGCTGGACGCGGAGGAGGCCTTTGGGGCCCTGCCGGAGGTCGCCAGTGCCGAGGCGCGCTGGGCGCTGGAGATGGCGCTGCTCGACCTTTCCATGCGCCTGCGCGGGCTGCCGTTGCGCCACGCCTTGCGCAGCGGCGCTCCGGACGCCTTGAAGGTCAATGCGGCGCTCGGCCCGCTCGACGCGCTTTGCGCGGAGCGCGCGGCGGCGGCGCTCGAACAGGGATTTGCGGTCGCGAAGATCAAGGTCGGGCTCGACAGTCCCGAGGTCGAAGCGGGTCGCCTCGTGGAGCTCTCAAGGAGGGTCGAAGGTCGGTTGCGGTTGCGGCTCGATGCCAATCGCGCCTGGCGCGACGACGAGGCCACGTGCTTTTTCGATGCGATCGCCGATGTGCCGATCGACGGCGTCGAGGAGCCGCTGGCTGAGCCGTCGCTGGAAAGGCTGGCCGTGCTGCAGAAGCGGGTTCCCTTCGCGCTGGCGATCGACGAATCCCTGTTCGATCTTGGGCCCGAGCGGATTTTCACCGCGGGCGCGGTGCGGCGGCTGGTCCTGAAGCCGGCGCGGGTCGGCGGGTTCGGGGCGAGCATGCGCCTGGCGGAACGCGCCGCCAGAGCGGGGATGGAGGTGGTGGCGACCTCCGTCGTGGAATCCGCGATCGGAGTCGCCGCCACGGCCCAGTTGGCCGCCGCGCTCGACGGCGACGCGGTCCATGGCCTCGCAACCGGAAGCTGGCTGCGCGAGGATGTCGCCGAGCCTCTAAAAATCGCCGGCGGCCGGATCGTTCTTCCCGCCGGCGCCGGTCTGGGACTCGCGCCTGAGCGCCAGTCTGCGTAAGGCGACGCGGTCCACCTTGCCATTGGCGAGCAAAGGAAAGCGCTCGATCCGATGGGCGGCGCGCGGCCGGTGAGCGCCGGCGACATGACGCCGGCACCAGTCGAGCAACTCACGGGGAGGGATCGCGCCATCGTAGTGAATGGCGACGATATGGCCCCAGAGGGGATCGGGCTGGCCGACGATTGTGAAACGGCCAAGGCCAGGGCAGGCGCCGAGCAGATCCTCGATCGCCGAGGGCAGAACCTTCTTGCCGCCGGTCACGATGACGTCGTCGGCGCGACCCAGGATGCTCAGGTCGCCGGAAGCGGAAATTTCGGCGAGATCATTGCTGATGAACCAGCCGTCGCGCAAACCGTCGCCCGGCTCCAGATCCGGATTGGCGTAACCGCGCATGATTGTGGGACCGCGCGCTTTGAGCCGTCCGTCCGCCGTCAACCCGATTTCAACGCCGGGCAGCGGCCTTCCCATCTGACCGCTGCGCCAGCCTTCCGGCAGACGGGGCAGCGTCGCGATCTGCGCGCTTGTTTCCGTCATCCCATAGGTCGGCTGAACCGGCCAGCCCAAGGCGGCGGCTTCATGCGCGCGTTGCGCGGTAAGCGAAGCGCCGCCGACGAGGGCGTGCCGAAGGCTGCGCGGCGCTGGGCCTTGCGCGACAAGTTGCGCAAGCATTGTTGGCGTAAGGGAGACGTGGGTGATCCGCTCGGCGGCCAGGATTGAACGGGTTCGTTCCGGATCGAAACCATCGCAGAGAACCAGATCGGCCCCGGCGAAAGCGCAACGCGCAAGAACGGAGAATCCGCCGATGTGAAAAAGCGGGAGAGTCGCCAGCCAGCGGTCGCCCGGATCGAGGGGGGTGATCGTCGCCGAGGCGGCGGCCGAGGCCGCGAGATTGGCCCCGGTCAGAATGGCCGCCTTGGGCGCGCCGGACGAGCCGCTTGTCGCGATGAACAGGGCGGGGCCTCGAGGCGGCGCATAGGCCAGGGGCGCGCCTGCGGCGCTGGCAATCATGGATTGAATTTCAACGATCTGGTCGTCGTCGACAACCAGCGCGTCGCCCGCCTGCCGCAGCAGATCAGCCTGGATTGACGCCGGCAGCGAAGGGTCGATCGGAAAGAGCGGGGCTTCGAGCGCGGCGGCGGCGATGGCGAGGATCGCCAAGGCG
>JAJXYV010000052.1 GCA_021780435.1 Pseudomonadota bacterium | reverse complement strand
TCGACCGCCATCTTGATCTGGTCCTTGGTCGCGTCGGGACGGACCTTGAACACGACCTTGTTCTGCTCGGACGCGAAGGTGGCCTTTTCGGTGATGACCGGGGCGACGATCACGTCGTAGTGACGCGGGTCAGTGGTCCCTTGGCTCATTTGAAGCGCGCCTCCAGCGCATCGATGGCCGCCTTGGTCAGCACGAGCTTTTCGCGGCGGAGAATGTCATAGACGTTGATGCCCTGGACCGGCAGCACGTCGATCTGTGGAATGTTGCGCGCCGCCAAAGCGAAATTGGCCTGCACCTCGGCGCCGTCGACGATCAGGGCGTTCTTCAGGCCGATCTTGGCGAAATTGGCCCTGAGCGCGCCGGTCTTGGCTTCGCCGGCGTTCGCGGCGTCCCACACGAGAATCGCGCCGTCCTTGGCCTTGGCCGACAAGGCGTGCCTGAGCGCAAGGGCGCGGACCTTCTTGGGCAGGTCATGCGCATGGGAGCGCACCACCGGGCCGAAGGCGCGTCCACCGCCGCGGAACTGCGGCACGCGAGCCGAGCCGTGACGGGCGGAGCCGGTGCCCTTCTGCTTGTACATCTTCTTGCCGGTGCGGGCGATATCCGCGCGGTTCTTGACCGCATGGGTTCCGGCGCGGCGCTTGGCAAGCTGGTAGCGCACCATGCGGGCGATCAGGTCCTCGCGTGGATCCAGGCCGAAGATGTCGTCGTTGAGGTCGATCGAGCCAGCGGTCTGGCCGTCGAGCGAAGTAATGTCGATCTTCACGGCTCAGGCCTCCGAAGAATTGGTTTCAGCAGCCGGCGCTTCGGCGGACGCTTCTTGCGCGGGCGCTTCGGCCTCGGCGAGGCGGAATTTTCCGGGCTTGGGCGCTTCGGCGGGAAGGGCCTTCTTCACGGCGTCGCGGATGAAGATCCAGTTGCCGGCGTGGCCGGGAACCGAGCCTTCGACCAGAACCAGGCCGCGCTCGACATCAAGCTGCACCACGCGCAGGTTCTGGGTCGTCACGCGATCGACGCCCATATGGCCGGCCATCTTCTTGTTCTTGAAGGTCTTGCCGGGATCCTGACGGCCGCCGGTCGAACCGTGCGAGCGATGCGAGACCGAAACGCCGTGCGAGGCGCGCAGACCGCCGAAGTTCCAGCGCTTCATCGGGCCGGCGAAGCCTTTGCCGATCGTGGCGCCGGTCACGTCCACAAACTGGCCGACGACGAAATGGTCGGCCGTGATCTCGGCGCCGATCGGTAGCAGAGCGTCCTCCGCGACGCGGAATTCCGCCAGCTTCAGCTTCGGCTCGACATTCGCGACGGCGAAGCGGCCGCGTTCGGCCTTGGAGACGTTCTTGACCTTCGCGCGGCCGATGCCGAGCTGAACGGCGGTATAGCCGTTCTTCTCCATCGTGCGGTGCGCGACGACCTGAACGCCGTCGAGTTTCAGAACCGTGACCGGAACATGTTCCCCGCTGTCGGTGAAGACGCGGGTCATGCCGACCTTCTGTGCGATGACGCCTGAGCGCATGGTTTCTTTCCCTTAAGGCGCATTCGTCCTGCGAAGAGGCGCCGCGAGCCGTTACAAAAACGTCTCAGACTTGACTTAGAGCTTGATCTCGACATCGACGCCCGCGGCGAGGTCGAGCTTCATCAGAGCATCGACGGTCTGCGGGGTCGGATCGACGATATCGAGAACCCGCTTGTGGGTGCGGATTTCGAACTGTTCGCGCGACTTCTTGTCGACGTGGGGCGAGCGGTTCACGGTGAACTTCTCGATCCGGGTCGGGAGCGGAATCGGCCCACGCACCTGGGCGCCCGTGCGCTTGGCGGTGGAGACGATTTCCTTCGTCGAAGTGTCGAGAATCCGGTGATCGAACGCCTTGAGGCGGATGCGGATATTCTGGCCGTTCATTGCATGAATCCCTTGGGGTCCGACGCCGGAAATCCGACGCCGGGCTGATCCGCCTGTTACTCGATGATGGACGCAACCACGCCCGCGCCGACGGTGCGGCCGCCTTCGCGGATGGCGAAGCGCAGCTTTTCTTCCATCGCGATCGGAACGATCAGCGCCACCGTCATGGTGACATTGTCGCCCGGCATCACCATTTCCGTGCCTTCCGGCAAGCTCACGATGCCGGTCACGTCCGTGGTGCGGAAATAGAACTGCGGGCGATAATTAGTGAAGAACGGCGTGTGGCGGCCGCCCTCTTCCTTGGTCAGGATATAGGCCTCGGCCTTGAACTTGGTGTGGGGCTTCACCGAGCCGGGCTTGCACAGAACCTGGCCGCGCTCCACGTCCTCGCGCTTGGTGCCGCGCAGCAGGCAGCCGACGTTGTCGCCCGCCTGCCCCTGATCGAGCAGCTTGCGGAACATTTCGACCCCGGTCACCGTGGTCTTCACCGTCGGCTTCAGTCCGACGATCTCGACTTCCTCGCCGACCTTGACGATGCCGCGCTCGACGCGCCCCGTCACCACCGTGCCGCGGCCCGAGATCGAGAACACGTCCTCGACCGGCATCAGGAAAGGCTGGTCGATCGGACGGTCGGGCTGCGGAATATAGTCGTCAACCGTCTGCATCAGCTTCAGGATGGCGTTGCGGCCCAGCTCCGGATCGCCATTGTCCAGCGCCACCTTCGCCGAGCCCTTGGTGATCGGAATGTCGTCGCCGGGGAATTCGTATTTCGACAGAAGCTCGCGAACTTCCAGTTCGACCAGCTCCAGAAGCTCCGGATCGTCGACCAGATCGACCTTGTTGAGGAACACCACCAGCGCCGGAACGCCGACCTGACGGGCCAGAAGAATGTGCTCGCGGGTCTGCGGCATCGGGCCGTCGGCCGCCGACACCACCAGGATCGCGCCGTCCATCTGCGCCGCGCCGGTGATCATGTTCTTCACATAATCCGCGTGCCCGGGGCAATCGACGTGGGCGTAGTGGCGCTTCGCCGTCTCATATTCGACATGCGCCGTCGAAATCGTGATGCCGCGCGCCTTCTCTTCCGGCGCCTTGTCGATCTGGTCGTAAGCGGTGAAGGTCGCGCCGCCCGACTCGGCCAGGATCTTGGTGATCGCCGCCGTCAGCGACGTCTTGCCATGGTCCACGTGACCGATCGTTCCGATGTTGCAGTGCGGCTTCGTGCGCGAAAATTTTTCCTTGGCCATGGCCC
>JAJXYV010000204.1 GCA_021780435.1 Pseudomonadota bacterium | reverse complement strand
GCCGCCAATCGAGCGCGGCTTTCCGGCCTGTCGCTCGTTCTCGCCAGCGCGCTCGCCCTGAGCCTCGCCGGCCTGCCCCTGACCGGCGGCGCGCTGGCCAAGCTGGCGTCGAAATCCCAGTTCGTCACGGGATGGCCCGCCTTTCTCGCGGCGCTTTCCTCGATCGCCAGCGCGATGCTGATGACCCATTTCCTGCTGCGCCTCGCCGCGCCGCCGCCCGACGCCCACGAGGAAACGCCGGAGGCGATCGCTCAATTCTGGCCCGCGATCGCGCTCACCGCGCTCTTATTGCCATGGTTGTTCTTCCCCGCGCCCCTCAAAGCCATGAGCCTCGACAAGGTCTGGGACGGACTTTGGCCGACCGCGGCCGGCGTCGCCCTCGCCTTCGGCTGGCGGCACAGCGGAATCGCCACGCCGCGCGTTGCGGTCGGCGACAGCGTCGTGCTTTACGAGCGCGCCTTCGTCCGCCTCATGACGCTCGGGCCGCTCTTCGAAAAACTTGACGCCCGCGCGCGGCAATGGCCGGCGGCGGGCGTCTCCCTGTTGCTGATCGCTCTGGCGCTGCTGGCGACGGCTTTAGGTTGAGGCCGGCGCCGGCTCCTTGACCTGGAGAAAGATCACATAAAGCGCCGGCAGAACGATCAGGGTCAGGATCGTCGCCACGAACAGGCCGCCCATGATCGCGAAAGCCATGGGCCCCCAGAACACCGTCGGCGCAATGGGGATGAAGCCGAGTACGGTCGAAATTGCCGTCAGCATGATCGGACGAAAGCGCGACATGGCGCCTTCGACGATCGCGTCCCACATTTCGCGCCCCTGCGCCCGCTCGGCCTCGATCTGCTCGATAAGAATGACGGCGTTGCGCGCGATCATGCCCATCAGGGCGAGAATGCCGAGAATGGCGACGAAGCCGAGCGGCCGTCCCGAAATCAGCAAGGCAAGGACGATGCCGATCAGACCCATCGGCACGAGGCTCAGCACCATGGCGAGACGGCTGAAGCTGTGCAGCTGCGCCATCAGGAACAGCAGCATCAGGAAGATCATCGCCGGAAGCATCGCATAGACCGAGGCCTGCGACTTGGCGCTTTCCTCGACCGTGCCGCCGAGCGCAATCTGGTAACCCTTCGGCAGGCTGACGCGCAGCTTCTCGACCGCCGGAGCCAGCGCGGACACGACGGCTTCGGGCGTCGCGCCGGGGACGACGTCGGCCTGGACGGTCAGGGTCGGAACGCGGTCGCGCCGCCAGACCAAAGGATATTCCTGGTCATAGTCGAAGCGGGCGATCTGGCTCAGCGGCACAGTGCGGCCGCTCGGCAGCGGAACCTGAAGCGATTGCAAGGTGTCGAGCGAAACCCGCTGCTCGTCCTGGGCGCGGGCGACCACATCCACGAGATAGATGTCGTCGCGAACCTGGGTGATCGGCGCGCCGGTCATCACCGTGTTGAGATAGGAGGAAAGCGCCTGCGAACTCAGGCCGAGCAGGCGCGCCTGGTCCTGGTCGATGACCACGCGCACCTTGCGCGCGGGCTCCATCCAATCGTAATTCACCCGGCGCAGTTGCGCCTCCGCCCCCAGCACGGAGCCGAGCTGCAAGGCGATCGTCCGCACCTCGGAAAGATCCGGGCCGCTCACCCGATATTGCACCGGCCAGCCGACCGGCGGGCCGAGTTCGAGCGGCGAAACGCGCGTCACCACGCCCGGCAGGTCGTCGGCGAGCTTCTTCTCCAGTTCGGCGTGCAATCTTTCTCGCGCGTAAACATCCTTGGCGATGACCACTCCTTGCGCGAAGAAGTCATTGGCGAGCTGGACGTTCAGCGGCAGATAGAAGCGAATCGCGCCACGCCCGACATAGGTGCTCCAGCTGGCGACGTCCGGATTATCCTTCAGCATGGCGTCGAGCGTCTTCGCCGCGCGGTCGCTGGCGAAGATCGAGGCGTTTTGCGGCAGCGTCATGTCGACGACCAGCTCCGGACGGTCGGAGGCGGGAAAGAACTGCCGGGGCACCAGCGGCAGGGCGAGGAGCGAGGCGGTGAAGCAGGCGAGCGTGACCGCGATGGTGATCCAGCGATGGCGCATGGCCGAAAGCAGGAGCGCACGGAAGGCGTCCATGATCCGGCTCGGCTTTTCCTCCTTTTTCTTTTCCGGCGCCTTGAGCAGCCACACGCCGAGGAGCGGCGCGAAGAGCACGGCGACGAACCAGGAGACGATCAGGGCGATCGCGACGACGGCGAAGATCGAAAAGGTATATTCGCCCGCCGAACTCTTGGCGAAGCCGATCGGCACGAAGCCCGCCGCCGTGATGAAGGAGCCGGTGAGCATGGGAAAGGCGAGCGATTCATAGGCGACGGTCGCGGCCTTTTCCTTGCTGTCGCCCGCCGCCATGCGCGAGATCATCACATCGACCGTAGTCATGGCGTCGTCGACCAGCAGGCCGAGCGCGATGATCAGCGCGCCGAGCGAAATGCGCTGCAGGTCGATGTCGAGATAGTCCATGATCGGGAAGATGATCGCGACCGTCAGCGGAATGGACAGCGCGACCACGGCTCCGGGGCGGAAGCCGAGGCTGACGATGCTGACCGCCATGATGATGGCGATGGCCTGCCACAGCGATTCCATGAATTCGCCGATGGCGTTGCGGACCACCACCGGCTGATCCGAAACGAGCGCGGCATCGACGCCGAGCGGCAGGTCGGCCATGGCCGAATCGAGGGCCGCCTTGACGTTGCGGCCAAGCCCGAGAATATCGCCGCCGTCGCGCATGGCGATGGCAAGGCCGATCGCCGGCTTGCCGTTGACCCGGAACATGGGCTGCGGCGGATCGGACAGGGCGCGGCGGACCTCGGCGATGTCGCGCAGCCGGATCAGGCGGCCGTTGGACGGGAAATTGACGTTGAGCAGGTCGTTTTCGGAATGGAAGGCGCCGGTGACGCGGATCGAGATCTTCTCGTCGCCGGTCTGGATCGCGCCTGCTGGAATCACCGCGTTCTGGGCCTGGATCGCGGCGACCAGCGCCGCGCGGTCGATGCCGAGCCCGGCGAGCTGCCGGGTCGAGAATTCGACATAGATCTGTTCGTCCTGCGCTCCGAGCAGTTCGATCTTGGAGACGTCGGGAACCTGTAGCAGCTTCGAGCGCACGTCCTCGACGTAATCGCGCAATTCGCGATGGCTGAAGCCGCTGTCGGCGGTGAAGCCATAGATCAGGCCATAGGTATCGCCGAAATCGTCATTGAAGCCGGGGCCGACGACGCCTTGCGGCAGCGTCCGCCGCATGTCGCCGATCTTCTTGCGCACCTGATACCAGATGTCCGGCACATCGCGGGGCGAAGTCGAGCCCTTGAGATTGACGAAGATCGTGGCTCGGCCGGGGGTCGTGTAGGAGCGCAGGAAATCGAGGCCCTTGGTTTCCTGCAACTTGCGCTCGAGGCGCTCGGTCACCTGGGTTAAGGTGTCATCGAGCGTCGCACCCGGCCAGGCCGCCTGCACCACCATGGTGCGGAAGGTGAAGGCGGGATCCTCGCTGCGCCCGAGCCGGAAATAGGCGCCCAGGCCCGCGATCACGATCGCGATCATCGCGAAGACGATGAAGGATCGGTGTTTCAGCGCCCAGTCGGAAAGATTGGGCCCGGTCATGACCGGGCTCCGAGCAGCCGGACCTTCTGGCCCGGATGGAGCGCCTGCACGCCGGCGGTGACGACGATCTCGCCGCCTTCGAGTCCGCCTGAAAGCACGACGGTTCCAGGGTCGTAGCGCAGAACCTCGACCGGCTTCAGCGCTACCGTCATGCTCGCCGGATCAACCACCCAGACCGCGGGGCTGTTGCCTGAGGCCGTCAAGGCGCTGGCGGGAATCGAGACGCCATGGCCGTGATCGACATCCATCCTGCCCGAGACGGTCGCGCCGAGGCGCATCGCCGGCGGCGGGTCATTGACCGCGACCCGGACCTTGAAGGTTCGCGTGACCGGATCGGCCTGCGGATCGACCTGCCGCACGCGGCCCTTGGCGGTGACGGAGGGGTCGTCGGTCAAAGCGATGATCACGTCGGCGTCAGGCGGCGCCGTGCGCAGCACCTGGGCCGGCACGTCAAACACAGCGTCCCAGCCGGAGTCGCGGGCGACAATGAAGACCGGCTGACCGGCCTGCACGACTTCGCCTGATTCCACCGCGCGGCGGGTGATCGTGCCGATCACGCCGGCCTTGAGCTCGGTGTAGGCGACGCGATCCTCGGCGATCTCGACCTGGGCCTCGGCGTCGTCCACCGCCGCCTGCGCCGAGCGCATGGTCTGCTGGGCCTGTTCAAAATTGGCCTGCGTCGTCCAGCCCTGCCGCAGCAGCGTCTGCTGCCGGTCGAAGGTGTTGGAATCCTGCTCGAGCCGCCCCTCGGCCGCAGAAAGCGCGGCGCGCGCGGAACGCAGCGCGTTCAACTCGTTCTGCGGATCGAGCCGCGCGACCACCTCGTCCGGCGTCACCTTGTCGCCGGCGTCGACCGAACGCTCGATGATCCGGCCTCCGATGCGGAAAGCCAGCGTGACTTCCTTTTCGGCCTGAATCTGCCCGGTCAGGACGATGGACTGGCCGAGGCCCGCCTTTTCGACCACCGTCACACGGACCGGACGCGGCGGCGGCGCTTCCTCGGCGGTCTCGCGCTTGCAGCCTGACAGAAGGAGGACGAGCGCCGGCGCCGCGGCGATGACTAGGCGGGACAGGCGCCGATTGTGGTGGAAAGAGCCGGAAGAGAACAAGATTCGAACCCCAATTTGGCGTTCCGGGCGCAGAGCCCGGAACCAATCAAAAGGACGAGCAACAGAATAATCAGAACGAGCCCACGAGGGAGCCAAACGCGATCACGACGACCAAAGCGATGATGGCGCCAAGAATGCCCACCATGAAGATGTCTTTATAGCTTTCCCCATGGGTCGAGCCGCAGACGGACAGCAGCGTCACCACCGCGCCATTGTGGGGCAGGCTGTCGAGCGTGCCGGACCCGATGACCGCGACGCGATGAAGCAGCGCCGGATCCATGCCGATCTGCGCGGCGCGCTCCAGATAGGTCGCGCCAAGCGCGTCGAGCGCGATGGTCAGGCCGCCGGACGCGGAACCCGTGAGCGCGGCGAGCGTGTTGGTCGCCACCGCCAGCGACACCAGCGGCCCGCCGCCAATGCCGAGCACAGCGTCGCGCACCATGGCGAAGGCGGGCAGCGCCGCGACCACCGCGCCGAAGCCGACGAGGCTCGCGACGCTGATCGCCGGCAAAGCCGAGGCGTTGACGCCGGCGTCCATGGTGGCGCGCAGATCCGGCAGGCGGCGGCCGTTGAGCGCCAACACCGTCAGGATCGCCAGCGTCAGCGCGGTGAGCACCGACCAGACGCCCGTGACGGCGGAGGGAGAAACGCCGCCCCATTCGGGCTCTGACAGGAATCTGAGGTCGAGGCGCGGCAGGACGATCAGCGACAGGACGACATTGACGAGAATGACCACGACGATCGGCGCGGCGGCCGACCAGAACGGCGGCTTGCCGGCGCAGGCCGCGCCATGGCGGATTTCCGCGGGGTCGAATTCATGCGAGGCGGTCGCGCGCTCGCGCAGGGTCTCATCATCGCCAAGATCGTTAGCCGAGCGCAAGGCGAGATCGTCGCCAAAACCCTCGCCTCGCGCATGGGCCGCCTGTTCCTCGCGCGCCAGCCACCACAGGCCGAAGCCGAGCATGATGACGGAGGCGAGCACGCCGAGGCCCGGCGCTGCAAAAGGCGTCGTGCCGAAGAAGGGCATGGGAATGGTGTTCTGGATCGACGGCGTGCCCGGCATGGCCGACATCGTGAAGGTCGAAGTGCCGAGCATGATCGCCGCCGGCATAAGCCGGCGCGGGATGCCCGCCGAGCGGAACAGGCCTTGCGCCATGGGCGCGATGACGAAAAAGGCGACAAACAGGCTGACGCCCCCGTACGTGACGACCGCGCCGCCGAGCACTACCGCGAGGATCGCTCGTTTGGTTCCCAGCTTTTCGGTCATGTAATCGGCGATGGCCGAGACCGAGCCGGTGTCCTCCATCAGTTTGCCGAACAAGGCGCCGAGCAGGAAAAGCGGGAAGAACTGCGCCAGGAAGCCCGCGGCGCTGCGCATGAAGGTCTGTGTCCAATGGGCGAGTAGCGGCTCGCGCGAGAAGAAGGCGGCGACGATCGCCGCGATCGGCGCCAGCAGCAGCACGCTCCAGCCCCGGAAGGCCAGCCAGATCAGCAGGCCAAGGCCGACCAGAACGCCGAGAAGGCCGACGAGTTCGCTTCCGCTCATGTTCAGCTCCCGCTACGGTTCAGCACTCCTCGAGGAGAACGTCGAGATCGGCGGTGGATTTCTTGCCAAGATCGTCGCCATGTTCGCGCAGGAAAAGATCGGCCGCCTTGCGGCCCTCCTCCTTGAGCATCAGCAGGAACGGCCCTTCGGCGTTCAGCTTGGATGAGGCGCCGAATTCCGCGAGCTTGTCGGTCAGGATGCGATGGGTGCGCATTTCCGCCCAGCGGCGGCCTTCGCCCGCGCCCGGATCGGCGGCCTGACGCAAAAGCGCGATCATCCGCAATTCCTTCATCAACGGGGCGTTGAAGGAAATCTCGTTGAGCCGGTCCAGGATCTCGCTTGCCGAACGCGGGGTTTCGCGGCGCTCGCGCGGGTTGATCTGGACCAGGATCACGTCATGGGCCTCGCTCTCGCGCACCAGCGGCGAGATCGTGGGATTGCCGGCATAGCCGCCGTCCCAATAGGGTTCGCCATCGATCTCAATCGCCTGGAACAGTGTCGGCAGGCAGGCCGAAGCGAGCAGAACCTCGGGCGTGATCTCCTTGTTGCGGAAGATGCGGCCGCGCCCCGTGTGGACATTGGTCGCGGTGATGAACAGCTTGATGTCCGCCTCGTTGAGATGGGCGAAATCGATGCTGCCCTCGAGGATCGAGCGGATGGGGTTGTGCCCGAAGGGATTGAGATTATAGGGTGAGACCAGCCGGCTCATCAGATCCATCATGATATAGCCGGGCGAGGAGTCGAGCGACCAGCGGTTCAGCAGCCGGTCGAGCGGCGAACGCTGGATCGGGCTGAATCGGGCGGCTTCCGCGACCTGCTCCCAATAGGCGTCGAGCGCCTCGCGGGCGCCGATCGCGCCGCCCTGCATATAGCCGCTGACCAGAACGGCGGCGTTCATCGCGCCAGCCGACGTGCCGGAAATGGCCTCGATCTTCAGCCAGGACTCTTCGAGCAGGCGGTCGAGCACGCCCCAGGTGAAGGCGCCGTGTGAGCCGCCGCCCTGAAGCGCCAGGTCGATCATCACGGTTTCGCGCATCTGGTCCGCTGCCTCCGCCGATCGTTCCGCCATCGCCGCCTCGTCCGCAATAGCGCCGGCCAACCTCGGGCCGACGAAGACCAAAGCCGCCGACTCTGCGCAGCCGCGAACTGCTCATTTTGCAGCGCGTCATAGCTTGGCATTTGTCGCAAGCGCGGCGGCTCTCGTCAACCTGAAAGGCAATGACCGAACGCGACGCGCGCAGCCGCGATGCGCACGGCTTCCTTGCGGTCGCGATGACCGAAGAAGAGACTGGCGACCGTCTCTCGAAGCAGGCCTATCTGCCGAGAAAGATCCGGATTGCTTTTTCGACCTTCTGGCGCTCGTCGGGGGTCAGCTTGTGGGCCTCGCCGTCGAGCCAGGAATCGTTCAACCCCGCGGACGCCGCAAGGATGGCCCATTTTGCGCCCTCGATGCGGTCCTGTTTCAGCCCGCGTCCTGCGAAATACATGCGGGCGACGCGGTTCTCCGCTATGGGGTTGTTGCGATTGGCCGCGCGCAAGAGCCATTTCGCGCCGCCCGCCTCGTCGGCGGGAACGCCGACGCCATTGAACAGCAAGATTCCATATTCGACCTCGGCGGCGAGGAACCCTTCCTGCGCCGCGCGCTTCATCCATTCGGCGGCCTGGGCCGGGTCCTTCGCGACGCCCTTCCCCTCGCGATAGAGCAAGGCGAGCGCATAAGCGGCGTCGGGAAAACCGAGTTCCGCGGAATGGCGGAAATCCTGGGCGGCCTGAGCAAAATCCGAGGCGACGCCATTGCCTTCAAGCGCCATGACTCCGAGATTGAACCAGGCGCCGGCGTGATCCTGCGCTGCGGCCTTCTGGAACCAGGACAGCGCCGCCGCCACGTCCTTTTTTTCACCCTTGCCGATCAGGAAGGCGGCGCCGAGTTCATATTCGGCGTTCTTGTCGCCCTGTTCGGCGGCGAGCTTGTACCAATGCATCGCCTCGGCGAGATTTTGCGGCGCGCCGACGCCATCGGCGAAGAGTTCGGCGATCAGGGTCATGGCCGGCGCGTCATGCGGATCGGCCTGGACGCGCTTCATCGCCTCGTCGAAAGCGGTGCGGTAATAACCGCGCTGATAGGCGCCATAGGCAAGGTCGGGCTGGCCCGGCGCCAGAACGGCTCTCGCCGGACCGGCGACCATGATCGCTACCGTCACGAGAGCGGCGCTCGCCCGCAAACGACTCAAGCGCGCGCCTCCAACCGGTCGAGCGCGCCTTGCGCCTCGGCGACGGCCGTCGCGACGCCGCGCGAATCGGCGAAGAAACTTGGGCCGAGCCCGACGAATTCCGCGCCCGATCCCGCCAGAGCCTCGACATCGGCCACCTCATGGGCGACCGCGACGCAAGGCACGTTGAACAATTCGGCCCACCAGGAGGCGCGCTCAAGGGTCTGGGCCGCCGTCTCGCCGCCCGGATCGAGGCCGCCAAACATCAAATAATCGACGTCGCTTTCGCCCGCGATCATCGCCTCGTCGCGATTGACGAGAGCCCCGACGCCGACGATCCGTTCGGGCTTGAGGCTTTCGAGCGCCGACGCGAAGTCGTCGCCGAGGCCCTCGACATGCACGCCATCGGCGCCCACGCGGGCCACAAGCCGCGCGTCGTCCTGCACGAGAAGGGCCGCGCCGCCCTCCTGAACCAAAGGCGCGAGCGCCTTGACGATCTTCTTGCGCGCGCCTTCATCTGGCGTCGCGAAGCGCAGCAGCACGCAGGCGACGTCGCCCGCGCCGAGCGCGGCGCGCAAGGCTGGCGCGAAATGTTCGGCGTCGTCGACGGGCGGCGTGATGAGATAGAGGCGCGGCTTGATGAAATCAGTCATGTCATGCCAAGGGCTGGCTCGTGGGCGGACCAAGTGCTGGCTCGCCAGCGGGATGGCCGAATTCAACGGCAAAAATGGGGCCGCGGCAAGCCGCGGCCCCATCGCAATCGCTTATCGGGCGCCGATCAGGCGGCGGTCTTGGGATCGAGCTCGCCAGAGGCGTAGCGCTTGGCCATTTCGGCCAGCGTATAGACCTTCCTGATTTTCGAGGCCTGGCCCGCCGTGCCGAATTCCTCCATGCGCTGGCGGCAGATCCTCGCCATCGCATCGGTCGCCGGCTTCAGATATTTGCGCGGATCGAATTCGGCCGGGTGTTCGGCGAGAACCTTGCGGATCGCGCCGGTGATCGCCATGCGGTTGTCGGTGTCGATGTTGATCTTGCGCACGCCATGCTTGATGCCGCGCTGGATTTCCTCGACCGGCACGCCCCAGGTCTGGGGCATCTTGCCGCCATAGGCGTTGATGATGTCCTGCAGATCCTGCGGCACCGAGGACGAGCCGTGCATCACCATGTGCAGGCCGGGCATTTTCTGGTGGATTTCCTCGATGACGTTCATCGCCAGGATGGCGCCGTCAGGCTTGCGTGAGAACTTGTAAGCGCCGTGCGAGGTGCCCATGGCGATGGCCAGCGCGTCCACCTTGGTCGCCTTGACGAATTTCACCGCGTCGTCCGGGTTGGTGACGAGCTGGTCGTGCGAGAGCTTGCCCTCGAAGCCGTGGCCGTCCTCCTTCTCGCCCATGCCGGTTTCGAGCGAGCCGAGCACGCCGAACTCGCCTTCGACGGAAATGCCGCCGAGATGGGCCATGTCGGTCACATATTTCGTGACATTGACATTATAGTCCCAGTCGCCGGGGGTCTTGGCGTCTTCCTTCAGCGAGCCGTCCATCATCACCGAGGTGAAGCCGGCCTGCATGGCCGAGAAACAGGTCGCCGGGCTGTTGCCGTGATCCTGGTGCACGCAGATCGGGATCTGCGGATAGATTTCGACGAGGGCGTCCATCATGTGCTTGAGCATGATGTCGTTGGCGTATTGCCGGGCGCCGCGCGAGGCCTGGATGATGACCGGGGCGTCGAGCTCCGAGGCCGCGGCCAGGATGGCCAGCGCCTGCTCCATATTGTTGATGTTGAAGGCCGGCACGCCATAATCATGTTCCGCGGCGTGGTCGAGAAGCTGGCGAAGGGTAATGCGGGCCATGTTTCCGTCCTCGTGAAATGGATTTGCGCCCGCGCTTCCGATGGGAAGCGCGGGCGCAAGGCAATGTCAGGCGCGCAGCGCCTCGACGCCCGGCAGAACCTTGCCCTCGAGCCATTCGAGGAAGGCGCCGCCAGCGGTCGAAACATAGGTGAACTTCTCGGCCACGCCGGCATGGTTCAGCGCCGCCACCGTGTCGCCGCCGCCGGCGACCGACAGCAGCTTGCCCTCGCCTGTCAGGCGCGCGGCGAAACGGGCGACCGCATTGGTCGCGGCGTCGAAAGGCTCAAGCTCGAAGGCGCCGAAGGGGCCGTTCCAGACCAGCGTTTTGCAGGCGGTCAGGACATTTTCGACCTCGGCCGCCGATTTCGGGCCGGCGTCGAGGATCATGTCCGCGTCGCCGACATGATCGACGCCGACGACATGGGACGGCGCATGGGCCTTGAATTCCTGCGCCACCACGGCGTCGACCGGCAGCACGATCTGGCACTTGTTGGCCGAAGCGGTCTTGATGATCTCCCGCGCTGTGTCGAGCAGATCATATTCGCACAGGCTCTTGCCCACCTTCTTGCCCTGGGCGGCAAGGAAAGTGTTGGCCATGCCGCCGCCGATGATCAGGAAATCCACCTTTTTGGTGAGATTGCCGAGCAGCTCCAGCTTGGTCGAGACCTTGGCGCCGCCGACCACCGCCGCCACGGGCCGGGCCGGCTTTTCCAGCGCCTTCGACAGGGCTTCGATTTCGGCCTGCATGGTGCGGCCGGCGTAGGCGGGCAGCTTCCTGGCCAGGCCCTCGGTCGAGGCGTGGGCGCGGTGTGCGGCGGAAAAGGCGTCGTTGACATAGACGTCGCCGAGCGCGGCCATGGCTTCGACGATCGCGGGGTCGTTCTTTTCCTCGCCCTTGTGGAAACGGGTGTTTTCCAGCAGCAGGAAATCGCCGTCCTTCATTTTGGCGACGGCTTCGGCCGCGGCCGGGCCGAGGCAGTCCGAAGCAAAGGCGACCGCCTTGCCCAGACGCTGGGAAACCGCGGCGGCGACCGGCTTCAGCGAATTGGCTTCATCCGGGCCGTTCTTCGGGCGGCCGAAATGAGCAAGCATGATGACCTTGCCGCCCTTGGACGAGATCTCGTTCAGGGTCGGCAGGATGCGGTCGATGCGGGTGGCGTCGGTGATCCTGCCGTTTTCCATCGGCACGTTGAGGTCGACGCGGACAAGCGCGCGCTTGCCCTTGAGTTCAGCGGAATCGAGGGTGCGGAAAGCGGACATGGCGGCCTCGGGGCGCAAAGCGGCGTGCGAAAAAGCGGATTCCGGCTTTTCGCGGAAAACGCCGCGTTTTAAGATCAAAGAGCGACGAAGAAAAGGCGCGCTTCCCGTGAAGCGCGCCTTGATATTTCGTTCAGATCAGCTTGGCCATCGCGACGGCCGTGTCGGCCATGCGGTTCGAGAAGCCCCATTCATTGTCATACCACGACAGGATCGACACCATGGTCCCGTCCATGACCTTGGTCTGGTCCATATGGAAGATCGAGGAATGCGGATCATGGTTGAAGTCCACCGAAACATTCTTCTCGGTGGTGTAGCCGAGGACGCCCTTGAGCGGGCCTTCCGCCGCCGCCTTGATCGCGGCGTTGACCTCGTCCTTGGTGGTCGCGCGCTTGGCGATGAACTTGAGATCGACGACGGAGACATTCGGGGTCGGGACGCGCAGCGCGAAGCCGTCGAGCTTGCCGTTGAGTTCCGGCAGGACGAGGCCGACCGCCTTGGCGGCGCCCGTCGAGGTCGGGATCATCGACAGAGCCGCGGCGCGGCCGCGGTAGAGATCCTTGTGGAACGTGTCCAGCGTCGGCTGGTCGCCGGTATAGGAGTGGATGGTGGTCATGATGCCCTTCTCGATGCCGATGGCGTCATGAAGGACCTTGGCGACGGGCGACAGGCAGTTGGTCGTGCAGGAGGCGTTGGAGACGACGAGGTGATCCTTGCTCAGCTTGTCGTGGTTCACGCCATAAACGACGGTCAGGTCGGCGCCGTCGGAGGGAGCCGAGACGAGGACGCGCTTGGCGCCGGCCTTGAGCAGGCTTGCCGCCTTGTCGCGGGCGGTGAAGATGCCGGTGCATTCCATGGCGAT
>JAJXYV010000072.1 GCA_021780435.1 Pseudomonadota bacterium | reverse complement strand
ACGCCGGCGAGAAAAGCTCAGCTTTTCCTGTGGCCTTCGCGGCCAGCCCCTTGGCGGCGGGCGGGACGATGATAGATTGTCGAGATCGCCTTACCTTGAGCCTCGCGACGCGAGCCAGAGCGCCCATTGTCCTCGACACCGATCGACCAAAGCCCGGACGAAACAGAGCCCCCCGAACTGGCCGACGCCGGACGCTCGCCGGGGCCGGAACGTTTCGAGGCCGCGCGCCTGCGGTTGCAAAATGCGCTCGACGCCTTGCGCGCCGCGATCAGCCGTCAGACCGAGTTGACCCAGGAACAGGCCGACCGGATGGCGGAACATGACGCGCTTCAGGAGGACCGCTCCCGGCTCGCCGTCGAGCTCGACGCCACCGGGCGAAAGACGCGCGCGCTGGAGGCGGCCAATGGCGAAGCGGCGCGCCGCATCGAGCGCGCCGCCGCCGCCGTCCGCGCGATCCTTGCTTCCGACTCGTCCCAAGAGCGGTTGGCGCACGCCAGAGCGACCGGCAAAGACTCCTCCCAGGAGCGGTTGACGGACGCCAGAGCGACTGCTCCCCACTCGTCAGGAGATGCGTGAATGGCGCAGGCCGTCGTGACCATAGCCGGGCGCACCTATCGCATGAATTGCGACGAGGGCGAGGAGCCGCATATCGAGTCCCTCGCTCGCCTTGTGGACGCAAAAATCGATGAACTGCGCGGCGCTTTCGGCGAAATCGGCGACCAACGCATCACGGTCATGGCCGCCCTGACCATCGCCGACGAACTGGCGGCGGCGCGAAAGAAGATCGCCGACGAGGCTGCGGCCGCCGAACGGGCGCGCTCTGAACTCGAGGATTCCTTGCGCCGCGAACAGGCCTGGGCCGAAATCGCCGCCGAAGCGCTCAACGAGGCCGCCGGGCAGGTCGAGGCCGCGATCCGCGCCATGGCCGGCGAGCCAGGCTGAAGCCCCGCTCAGTCCGCGTTTTCCGCCCCGACGCTTTCGCCCTGGAAATCGAACTGCGTGAGCATGACGATCGCCCGCGCGCGATTATAGACCCCGAGCTTGCGCAAGATGACCCCGACATGGGCCTTGACCGTGGTCTCGCTGATGCCCAGCCGGAAGGCGATCATCTTGTTCGGCAGCCCCTCCGCCAGAAGCGCGAGCACGCCTTTCTGGCGCGCGGTCAGGCTTTCGAGGCGCGCGGAAAGACTGTCTTCCCCGTCCAGCCGCTCGCCGTTCGCCGGCGCTCTCTCGCCGGGCGGGACGGAAGGTCGAGCCTGCAGCGGATCGGCCATCACCGCCGCCATCCGACGCGCGGAGAGCAAGAATTCCTCGAGCCTCTGACGAGCCGTCTGGCGCTGGCGGCGCGCGAGTTCGATCTGGCGGCTGGCCAATTCCCCCGGCGTCCGGGCGGCCCCGAGCGCCTCGAACAATTCGATGGCCGCGAGCGCGCTGTCCTGCATCGAGCGCAAAGCGCGCAGCTGAAGGTCGCGCAATTCGTCCGCAAGTTTCACATTTTGCCGTTCCGCCGCTTCCGCCGCCTCGCCGATCGCGGCCTGGAGAAGGACGAAGGCGCGGCGCGCCTGATGCGCGAAGAGGCCGCCGGCGTCCTCGGAATCGGACTCGGCGCGCGGCGCCGCGGCCGAACGCCTGTCCGACCGCGCCGCCTTGCCCAGGCCATCATTGAGGCTTGCCATCGAACGATCCCGAAACAAGATGAGAGAACGACGCCGATGAGGATAACGTCAATGAGGACGATACCCATGGCGCCGCGACACGCTTTCATGATTTCAATGCTGCAATGCAGCATTTTATGCTGCGGCGCCATAGGACTTTCAGGTGGGTCCGCGTCGCCGTCCTGCAAGCCGGCGACCCGCCCTGGCCTCCCGTCCAGCGCGAGCTATAGTGCGCGCCCGAGCCAAAAGCCGGAAAGGAACGACATGGCGGCCGAACTTCTCGTGACCAAGCAACGTTTCGAAACGCCCGAGCTGCGAACGATCGGCGGCGCGACGATCCGCAATGTCGCCGTGGGCTACGAGACTTACGGCGAACTGAACGCCGCGCGCGACAATGCGATCCTCGTCGCCCATTACTTCTCGGGCACGAGCCACGCCGCCGGCCGCTATCGCCCGGAGGACCCGCTGCCGGGCTATTGGGATGCGATCATCGGGCCCGGCAAGGCGGTGGACACCGACAAATATTTCGTCATTTCGTCCGACACCCTGGTCAATTTCAACGCCAACGACCCGGACGTCGTCACCACCGGCCCCGCGAGCCCCGATCCCGCGACCGGCAAGCCCTATGGCCTGTCCTTCCCCGCCGTCGCCATCGCCGATTTCGTCCGGGTGCAGCGCGCCCTCGTCGACTCCCTCGGCGTCCGCAAACTGCGCGCGGTCATGGGGCCTTCGATGGGCGGGCTGCAGACCTTCGAATGGGCGGCTTCCTATCCCGACCTCGTGGAGCGGACCATTCCGGTGATCGCGGCGCCCAATTTCAACGGCTGGCTCACCGCCTGGCTGTCAATGTGGGTCCAGCCGATCCGGCTCGACCCCGACTGGCGCGGGGGCGCCTATGCCGCCGACGCGCCGCCCAGCGCGGGGCTGGAGGCCGCCATGCGGGCCATGACCCTCCACGCCCTGCACAGCGCCTGGACCGAGGGCGCTGGCGGCCGCGCCGTCGCCGAGGGCGCCGATCCCGCCGATATCGCCTCGACTCCCTTCGCCATCGAAAAAGCGCTCGAGCAAGCCGCGCGGCTCAGGGCGCCCTTCGCCGACGCCAACCACATGCTCTATCTCGCGCGCGCCAACCAGACCTATATCCCCGGCGCGGGGGCCGGCGCGACGAGCGTGGCCGAGGGGCTGGCGCGGATCAAGGCCCCGACCTTGCTGATCTATGCGCCGGACGATCTCGTCTTCCTGCCCGAATGGGTCGAGGCGGCCGCCGATATCCTGCGCGGCCACGGCGTCCCGGTCGAAACCGCGACGCTTTCCGGGCCTTATGGCCATTATAACGGGATCATGCGGATCGCCGAGGCCGCCGAGCGGATCGCCCATTTCCTCGCGCGCCCGATTTAGGGCATAGTCGCGGCGGCGCGGGCGGCGATCGGCCCGGCGCCTCAACGAGACCCCGTCCGCCATGGTCAAGAAGAGCAAATCCACGAAACGCGCGACCGCGCCGACGCCTGCGAAAAAGGCGGCTACCAAGAAGAAGGCGATCCTGAAGAAAAAGGCGGCCCCGAAAAAAGCAGCGGCGCCCATGAAGGAAAGGGCGGTGGCCAAGCCGACTCCGGCGAAGAAGAAACGCGCGTCCGCCGGCCTCAACCTGACCATGCCGCTCTCGCGGGCGCGGAGGCTTGCCGGCGACCTCTATGAGGCGGCGGGCCTCGCCTTCTGGGCCGAGGCGATTGAAGCCGCCGCCGAGCCAAAAAGATCGGATCTCGTCCAGTTGCAGGATTCGATTTGCGAAGCCGGCGATTTCCTGCGCACGGCCAAGCCGCACAACCCCAAACACCTCAAGCTCTTCTGGGTCGCCTGTTTGAACCGTGAGGGCCTGCCGGCGACGACCCCGCGCTTTGTCTCCGCGGCGGACGAGGAAGAGGCGCTGGAGATCTGGCGCGAGGCCTTCAAGGGAGAATATGGCCGCCGCCGCCCCCACGCCTGGCCGGTCCCCGGCCTGTTCGACACGCCAGGCCTGCACGAATGACCTCGAAACCCCGCGTCGCGCGGCGCAGCTTGCCGATCGCGCGGCGAACCCCTATCAGCCCATGGCGTAAAAGGATCGGGGCGGTCGCAAGATGATTTCGTTGGGGGAGCTTCGCGGTCGCGACAATAATTTCGACCTGATCCGCGTGGTTGCCGCCTTCGCCGTTCTTTTCGTCCACAGCCTGGCGCTTTCTGGCGCTCCCGCCGGCGCGCCAACCCTGGGGATCGGCAATTTCGACAGCAGCGCCGTCGCCGTTGACGTCTTCTTCTTCACCAGCGGCTTTCTCGTCACTGGCAGCCTGTTTTCGCGCGGCAACATTTTCGAATTCGCCTGGGCGCGCGTCATGCGCATCTTTCCCGGCTTGTGGGTCATGCTCGTCCTGACCGTCGCCGGCCTCGGCTTGTTCCTCTCGACCGCGCCGGCGTCCGATTTCTTCTCCTCTTCCGTCACGCGCGACTATGTCCTGCGCGGCGCGACCCTCATCAACGGCGTCAAGTACAATCTACCCGGCGTCTTCGAGGACAATCCGTACAAGTTCGCGGTCAATGGTTCGCTCTGGACCCTGCCGATCGAATGGCGGCTCTATGAATATCTGGCGGCCGGATGGGTTCTTCTCGCGCTCAGGCCCGCGTGGCGCCGGCCCGCCTTCCGTCTTGGCGCCCCGGCCGCCGCCCTCGTCCTCACGCTCATCGCCCTGAAGACCTTCGCCGCGCAAGGCGACCGCGATCCCGCCCAGGTTCCCGGCGCAATGTTCTTCTATGGCGCGGCCCTGCAGATGTGGCGCGACCGGATCGGTCTGTCTTATGCGCGTTTCGGCCTGCTCGTCGCCGCGCTCACGCTTGCCGCCGCCAGCGGAGCGGCTTTCTTCCCGATCTATTTGGTCACGCTCGGGCCACTCGTCCTTCATTTCGCCTATCTCTTCGGCGGCCCGATCCGCGCCTATAACCGCGTCGGCGATTATTCCTATGGCGTCTATATCTACGCCTTTCCAATCCAGCAGACGCTCGCGGCCCTCATTCCCGGCGTCTCCGCGGCGCGGATGAATGTCCTTGCCTCGGTCCTGACGCTGGCCTGCGCCGTATTGTCCTGGCACCTGGTGGAAAAGCCCGCGCTCGACTGGAAGCTCGTCCCGGCGGCGGCGACCGAGCGACTGTTTGCGCGCCTGCGCGACGGCTTCCTCGAGTGGCGACGGCGCAGCGCGGCGTGAAAGACGCGTTGGCGCTTCGGGAAACCAGCCTTATATGGCAGGAGAGGCTTTTTTCAGCTCGAGCAAGCAGGCAAGGATGCGAGACCGCGGCGCACCACGAGTCACCCAAGGCAGACGCGCCCGTCTCGGGCCGGTCGTGACCGAACTCTGGCCCTATATCTGGCCGAGCGAGCGCGCCGACCTGCGCCTGAGAATCTTCATCTCGCTCGGCCTGCTGATCATCGCCAAGCTTACGACCGTCGCCGTTCCCTTCGCCTATAAATGGGCGACCGACGCCCTCGTCGCCTTGCGCAATGGCCACGCCCCCGCGAGCGCCCTTGCCGGCCCGGTCGCGCTGACCTTTCTTTATGGCGGCCTGCGCATCCTCATGGCCGGCCTGACCCAAGGGCGCGACGCGGTCTTCGCCGATGTCGCGATGAACGCCGTCCGCCGACTCGCGGTGGATGTCTTCATCCACCTGCACGCCCTGTCGATGCGTTTTCATCTCGAACGCAAGACCGGCGCCCTGACCCGCGTGCTCGAGCGCGGCCGGGACGCCATCGAGACCCTGACGCGCATGGTGATGATGAACGCCCTGCCGACGGCGCTCGAATTCGCGCTCATCCTCGGCGTGATGCTGTTCCATTTCGACTGGCGCTATGCGGCGATCACCCTCGCCACGATCGTCGCCTATCTGGCCTATACGCGGCTTGCGACCAACTGGCGCATCGGCATCCGCCGCTCGATGAACGAAAGCGATTCCGACGCCAATTCCAAGGCGATCGACTCGCTGCTGAACTACGAAACCGTCAAATATTTCACGGCGGAGCAGCGCGAAAGCGAGCGCTACGACCGCTCGATGGCGCGCTACGAGCGCAACAGCGTCAAGAGCTATGTCTCGCTCGCGGCGCTCAATTTCGGCCAGGCCTTCATCTTCACGCTCGGCATGGTGTCGCTCATGGCGCTCAGCGTCGCCGGCATCCGCTCGGGGCGCAACAGCGTCGGCGATTTCGTCATGCTCAACGCCATGATGATCCAGCTCTACCAGCCGCTGAACTACATGGGCCTGCTCTATCGCGAGGTCAAACAGGCGACCATCGACATTGACATGATGTTCGAAATTTTGAAACAACCCAATGAGATCGCCGAATCGCCCCATGCGCCGCCGCTCCGCGTCACGGAAGGCGTCTTGCGCTTCGAGAATGTCCATTTCGCCTATGATCCGGCGCGGCCGATCCTGCGCGGGATCGACTTCGAGGTTCCCGCCGGTCATACGTTGGCCATCGTCGGCGCCTCGGGCGCCGGCAAATCGACGATCTCGCGGCTGGTCTTCCGCTTTTTCGACCCGCAACAGGGCCGCATCCTGATCGACGGCCAGGACATCTCCAGGGTCTCGCTGCATTCGCTGCGCGCCGCGCTCGGCATGGTGCCGCAGGACAATGTCCTGTTCAACGACACAATCCGCTACAACATCCTCTATGGCCGTCCCGACGCGAGCGAGGCGGAGATGCGCGAGGCGGCGGCTCTGGCGCAAATCGACAAATTCGTCGAAAGCGCGCCGGGCGGCTATGACGCCCAGGTCGGCGAGCGCGGCCTCAAGCTTTCAGGCGGAGAGAAGCAGCGCGTCGCCATCGCGCGGACCCTGCTCAAGGCGCCGCCGGTCCTCGTGCTCGACGAGGCGACCAGCGCCCTCGACACGGTGACGGAACGAGAAATCCAGGGCGCGCTCGATGAGGCGGCGCGCGGGCGCACCACCATCGTGATCGCCCATCGGCTGTCGACAATCGTCCACGCCGATGAAATCCTCGTTCTCGACAAGGGACGGGTCATCGAGCGCGGCGATCACGAAAGCCTGCTCGTGGCCGACGGGACCTATGCCGCGCTCTGGCGGCGTCAGCTGCGCGAGCAGGAGGAGGCTGCGGCCTCGCCGCAACCGGACGCGCCGGCGCCCCCGTCGCCGGAGGACGAGGCGGTCCGCACCGACCGCGACGAGGCGCTGCTTCGGGAATCAGAACTCTGAGGTCAGTGCGCGCGGCCGATACAGAAATCGACCGCGTCGAGCAGAGCCTTTTTCCAGGGCGAGTCGTTGAAGATCCCGAGCGCGTCGCGGGCCATGGCGCCGTAATGCCGGGCGCGCTCCACCGTGTCTTCGAGCGCGCGATGCTTCTTCATGAGGGTGAGCGCGGTTTCGAGATCGCCCTCGGCGATATCGCCCTGTTCGAGAGCCTTTTTCCAGAAGGCGCGCTCGCTTTCGGACCCGCGCCGGAAGGACAGCACGACCGGAAGGGTAATCTTGCCCTCGCGGAAATCGTCGCCGACATTCTTGCCGAGCTTGGCCGCCTGGCCGCCGTAATCGAGCGCGTCGTCGATGAGCTGGAAGGCGATGCCGAGATTCATGCCGTAGGCGCGACAGGCCTCGGTCTCGGCCTTGGGCCGGTTGGCGACGGTCGGCCCGACTTCCGCCGCGGCAGCGAACAATTCCGCAGTCTTGGCGCGGATCACCGCGAGATAGGCGTCTTCGGTGGTCTGTGTGTCCTTGGCGGCGGACAACTGCATCACCTCGCCCTCGGCGATCACCGTGGCCGCGACCGAGAGCACGTCGAGGCAGGCGAGCGAGCCGACCTCGACCATCATGCGGAAAGCCTGGCCGAGCAGGAAATCGCCGACCAGCACGCTGGCCTCATTGCCCCAGAGCATGCGCGCCGCGAGTTTGCCGCGCCGCATGTCGCTCTGGTCCACGACGTCGTCGTGCAGGAGCGTCGCGGTATGCATGAATTCGACCGCCGCCGCGAGCTTGACATGGCCCTCGCCCTTGTAGCCGCACAGGCCGGCGGCCGCGAGGACGAGCATCGGCCGCAGCCGCTTGCCGCCCGAAGAAATGAGGTGGTTGGCGACCTCGGGGATCATCGCCACGTCGGAGCCGGTGCGGGAGAGAATGGTCTGGTTGACCCGGTTCATATCTTCGGCGACGAGGGCGACAAGCCGCTCCAGACCGGATTCGCTGGATTTTTCGTCGAAAGCTATGACCAGACCCAAGGCGTGTTCCTTCACTTTTCAGCGCGGGGACCATAGAGCGCCGGACCGAAAAGGGAAAGGCGCTTTTTCGCCGCAGTTTTCGCCGCGGGGCGCTCGGCCGGCGCATTGCCAGCTTCGGCCCCGGCATTTAGGCTCGCGCCATGGTCGAATTGCTGCGCACCAACGACATCGTGCTGATTTCCGCCGTCGAAGCCTTGCTGAGCGGGGCCGGCGTCTATTGTTTCGTCGCGGACCAGAACATGAGCGTTCTGGAAGGATCGCTCGGCTTCCTGCCGCGCCGGATCTGGGTCGCGGAGGACCAGATCAACCAGGCGCGGCGCCTGCTGCGGGAGGCGGGACTTGGCGATGAATTGCGCGAAGCCTGAGGCCGACGCCTTCTTCGGCGGCAGGCTGCGGCTGCTGCAGCCGGCGCGCGGCCATCGCATCGGGACGGACGCCATCCTGCTCGCCGCCGCCGCGCCCGATGTTCCGGGCGGCCTCATCGTCGACGCGGGCGCCGGCGTCGGCGCCGTGGGTCTTGCCCTTGCGCAATGGAATCCGGGCGCCCGGGCCGTATTGCTGGAAAAAAACCCGGCGGTCGCCGCCATGGCCCGCGAGAATGTCGGGCTCAACGGGCTGACCGACCGTGTTCGCGTCGCCGAGGCCGATCTGTTCGACGTCGCCGCGCGCAAGGCGGAAGGCCTCGTCGAAGCCGCCGAACTTGTGGTTACCAATCCGCCATTTCTCGCGCGCGGGGCCGCGCGAAGCTCACCCGATTCCGATCGCGCCATGGCCCATGTGCTGGATGACGGCGGGATCGAAAAATGGCTGCGCGCCTGCCTGGCGCTGCTTCGGCCCGGCGGCACCCTGGTCGTGATCCATCGCGCCGACGCGCTCGCCGATCTCCTCGCCGCGCTTTCCGGCCGCCTGGGCGGACTGATCGCGGCGCCGATCTTTCCCCGGGCGGGCGAAATGGCGGGCCGGGTCGTCCTGCGCGGCCGCAAGGGCTCGAAAGCGCCGCTGTCGCTCCTTCCCGGCCTGGTCCTGCACGAGGCCGACGGCCGTTTCACGTCTCTGGCGGAGGAGATTCACCGCCACGGACGCCGCTTCATCGCGGATTGAGCCGGGGACCGATCAGGAACCCGGCCCCCACAGGCTCACTGATAGCAGTAGCGCACGCGGCGCCAGCGCCAGCCATAACGGGTGTGGACCCGTGCGCGGCGAATGTAGCACTGGGCATAGGCCGGAGCGCCATAGACCGGCGCGGCGTCATAATAGCCGTCATCCCAGCCCCAACCGGGACCCCAACCCCAGCCCCAGGCCGGAGCGATCATCGCGCCGCCCCAATAGGGCCCGCCCCAGCCACCACCCCAGCCGCCGCCCCAACCGCCGCCACGCCAGCCGCCGCCCCAGCCGCCGCCACGCCAGCCGCCGCCGAAACGGCCGCCGCCAAAATGCCCCCCACCGAAATGGCCGCCGCCAAAATGGCCGCCGCCAAAGGCGAAGGCTGGCTCAGCGAGCAGAAGCGCGCAGGCCGTCATCCCAGCCAACGACGCCATTTTGACTAAACCCTTCCCCGTCGCCATAGCGAAAACTCCTGGTAGCCAACACAAAAGACTTACGCCGCCGCCCCTGAACCTTAGCTGAACGCTACGGCCACGCTTTCGTTCCCAAGACGACGCGATCGAAAAAAAGCGGCTTCCCTTCGTGAAAGCGGGAAGCCGCCGAAGACCGAAAAAGCGACTGGGCCTCAGCCCGCGAAATCGCGCGACGCGTCAGCGTCAGCAATATTCATACGTGCGCCAGCGCCAGCCATAGGCGGTATGAACATGAACCCGGCGCAATGTGCACGCCGCATAATCGTCGCCGTAATAACCCCCGTAATAGGGGCCGTAACCCCAACCAAGGAAGGGCGCGAACGGAAGCCCCCAACCATAGCCGCCATAACCGCCGTAGTAGCCGCCGTAACCGCCATAGCCTCCATAGCCGCCATATCCACCGTAACGGCCATAACCGCCGTAACGGCCGTAACCGCCGAAGCCGTGGCCGAAGCGGCCGCCATGGAAGCCGCCAAGACCGCCACCGTGGAAAGCGCCGACTCCGCCGCCATGGAAGCCGCCGAAGCCGCCGCCGTGGAGACCGCCAAAGCCGCCAAAACCGCCGCCGTGGAAGCCGCCGCCGCCGAAATGGCCGCCGCCAAAGGCCAAGGCGCCGGGCGCGCAGGCCAGCCCGCCAAACGCGACGCCGGCCGCGATCATGGCGGCCTTCGAAAACTGCATGAGCCTTTTCATTTCGAAATCCTCCAGCGACAGATCCGCCCTCGCGGGCGGGCGCGCCGTCTGGAAGTCTAACGCAAAGCTTAACTCTCTGTTCCATAATGAAATAAATTTTAGAAATGGCGCAACGCCGCGCCCGTGTTGACCCGCCCTGCCCTGCCCTTTAGGTTGCGCGGCCAATCCAGCCCGAAACCGATCGCGCGATGACCCAGCCTGCTGCCTCCAGCCCGTCCCTCGACCCGAAAAAGAGCTTTCAGGGCTTGATCCTGACTTTGCAGACGTTCTGGGCGCAACAGGGCGCGGTCATCCTGCAGCCCTATGACATGGAGGTCGGCGCCGGCACCTTCCATCCCGCCACCACCCTGCGCTCGCTCGGCAGGAAGCCTTGGAAGGCCGCCTATGTCCAGCCTTCGCGCCGCCCCAAGGACGGCCGCTATGGCGAAAACCCGAACCGCCTTCAGCATTATTACCAATTTCAGGTGATCCTCAAACCCAGCCCGGACAATCTGCAGGATCTTTACCTGCAGTCGCTCGCCGCGATCGGCGTCGATTCCGCGCTCCATGACATCCGCTTCGTCGAGGACGATTGGGAGAGCCCGACGCTCGGCGCGTGGGGGCTCGGCTGGGAATGCTGGTGCGACGGCATGGAAGTCTCGCAATTCACATATTTCCAGCAGGTCGCGGGCGTCGAATGCGCCCCCGTCTCCGGCGAACTGACCTATGGGCTCGAGCGCCTCGCCATGTATGTGCAGGGCGTCGAGAACGTCTACGACCTGAATTTCAACGGCCTCGACGGCGGCGCGCGCATTACTTATGGCGACGTCTTCCTGCAGGCAGAGCAGGAATATTCGCGCCATAATTTCGAGGCCGCGAGCGTCGACAAGCTTTTTGGAGATTTCGAGCGCGCGGAAAAGGAATGCCAGGCGCTGCTCGCCTTCGGCGAGAAAGGCGACGCCGAACATCATCAGATGGTTCTTCCCGCCTATGACCAATGCATCAAGGCGAGCCACGCCTTCAACCTGCTCGACGCCCGCGGCGTCATCTCGGTGACCGAGCGCCAGAGCTACATCCTCCGCGTGCGCGAACTCGCCAAGGCCTGCGGCGCCGCCTGGATGAAAACCGAAGGCGCGGGCGCCTGAGAGTCTGGCAGGATTTCAAAATGGCGACGAAAGCACCGTCCTTGCGAGGAGCCGAAGGCGACGAAGCAATCCATGCGACGCCACCTCGAGGCGGATTGCGTCGCTTGGCTCGCAATGACGCCCCGCGTTCGGCATTGACTGTCGTCGCCCGCCTTTCCCTCCGTTCCTGAAGACCCAAATGTCCGACCTTCTGCTCGAACTCTTCTCAGAGGAAATTCCGGCCCGGATGCAGGCGCAGGCCGCCGCCGACCTGAAGAAGCTTGTCACCGGCGCCCTGATCGAGCGCGGCCTGACCTTCGAGGCGGCGGAAAGCCATGTCACGCCGCGCCGGCTGGCGCTGAACATTGTCGGCCTGCCTGTCCGCCAGCCCGACCAGCGCGAGGAGAAGAAAGGCCCGCGCGTCGGCGCGCCCGAGGCCGCGATCCAGGGCTTTCTCAAGAGCGCCGGCCTCGCCTCCCTGGACGAGGCCAAAGTCGAGACGGACAAGAAAGGCGGCCAGTTCTATCTCGCCGTGATCGAGCGCGAGGGCGCGGCGACCCTCGACGTGCTGGCCGAGATCCTGCCGCCCATCATCAAAAATTTCCCCTGGCCGAAATCCATGCGCTGGGGCGCGCTGTCCGCTGACCCGAGCGCCTTGCGCTGGGTGCGCCCGCTCCATTCCATCGTCGCGACCTTCGGCCCGGAAACCGAGGATCCGGACATCGTGCCCTTCGAAATCGGCGGCATTTCGTCGGGCAATGTGACCTATGGCCATCGCTTCATGGCCCCGCAGGCGATCAAGGTCCGGCGCTTCGACGATTACATCCAGGCGCTCCAGGCGGCGAAGGTCGTCCTCGATTCAGGCCGCCGGCGCGACATCATCCTCCACGACTGCAAGGATCTCGCCTTCGCGCAAGGGCTTGAACTGGTCGAGGACGAAGGCCTGCTGCAGGAAGTCGCAGGGCTGGTCGAATGGCCGGTCGTGCTGATGGGCGAGTTCGACGAAAGCTTTCTCGACATTCCGGACGAAGTGATCCGCGCCACCATCCGCGCCAACCAGAAATGCTTTGTCCTGCGCGACCCGCAGACCAGCAAGCTGGCGAACAAGTTCCTGCTCGTCTCCAATGTCGTCGCCAGCGACGGCGGCAAGGCGATCGCCGCCGGCAACGGCCGCGTGGTCCGCGCCCGCCT
>JAJXYV010000255.1 GCA_021780435.1 Pseudomonadota bacterium | reverse complement strand
GATCGTCCAGGCGAAGGCGCCCGCGCGGCTGATCGAAGGCGGCATGGTCTCGACGGCGCTCGTCAGCCATATCGCCGTGGCCAAATATGGCTGGTTCTCGACGCTTTACCGCCAGGCGCAAATCCTGGCGGGATACGGCGTGGCGATCGATCGCCAGACGCTGGCGAGATGGATGAAGCAGGCGGCGTGGATGCTGAAGGGCCTTTACGATCTGCAACTCAAGACGATGCACGCGCACAAGCGCCTGTTCTGCGACGAGACGCCGATGCCGGTCCTCAAACCCGGCCATGGCCGGGTCAAGAAAAGCCAGTTCTGGGCGCATGCCGTCGACGACCGGCCGTGGGCAGGGCCGGCGCCTCCGGCTGTCGCCTACGTCTTCGCCGGTAGCCGCAAAAAGACGGAAATCGCGGCGCAGCTGTCGGATTTTTCCGGCGTCCTGCAAGTTGACGGCTATGAGGCGTACAAGTCCCTGACCAGAGACGAACAATCCAAGGGACGGATCGCCCTGGCTTTCTGCCTTGCGCATGCGCGGCGCAAGTTTGTCGCCGTCAGCAAAACAACGCGCTCGCCTTTTGCCAAGGAAGTCGTCGAGAGGATCGCGGCTATATACGCCATCGAAAAGCGAATCCGCGGCAAGAGCGCGGAGGAGCGGCGCGCCGCCCGGCAGGCCGAGAGCGCGCCGATCATGGCGGCGCTGCACGCCCGGCTTCTGGAGGTGCGCGACGGTCTGTCGCAAATCTCGACGCTGACCAAGGCGATCAATTACACGCTCGCTCATTGGGCCGGCCTGACGCGCTTTCTCGACGACGGCCGGCTGGAGCCCGACACCAACATCGTCGAGCGCCCGATCCGCCCGATCAGCCTTGGGCGCAAGAACAGTCTTTTTGCGGGCGACGAAGGCGGAGCCGAAACGTGGGCGATTTTGTCCTCATTGCTCAATACGGCGAAACTCAACAACCTCGATCCCGAAACCTACCTGACCGACGTCCTGGAGCGCATCGTCTCCGGGCGCACGACCCATAATCGGCTGGGGGAATTGCTCGCCTGGAACTGGAAGGCAGAACGGGAGAAGGCCAGCCTGGCCGCCTGAAGCCGTTCAGGTCACAGCAGGCCGATCGGCTCTTTCACTGTCTCGGCGTCGGCGGCGTCGGCGGAAATCGTCTCGCGGATCAAGCGCTCGGTGGTCTGCTCGAAATAAGTCCAGAGATCGGCGTGTACGTCATTGAATTGACGCCACACGACGGCGTCGAAGAAGCGCCGCGGCGCTTTGACCATGACGGTCGTGTTGCGCTGCCTCGGATAACGATAGGGCTTGAGGCCGTAACGCCGACACAAGGCGATGAACAGCCGCACAGACCAGTGATCGGGAAAGCTGAGCTTCATCTCTTCGGGCCGGTCGACGCGGCTGGCCTCGTCGAGTTTGGCTTTCAATCGCGCGAACGCCGCTTCCGCGGCGTCCCGCTCGCCGTCGGTCGCGGCGCCGAGAAAAAGCGCCTCTATCTTGCGTAACCGTTCCCGAAGCTGATCTTCAATCATCATCTCGCCGTCCTCGTATGACCACGAGGACATGGGCGAGCCCGCTCAGTCAATCTGCGGCACCGCGCCGTCCACAGAGGCAGAAATCAAACCTGTGGTCCACTCGTGCCGCTCTGATGTCCGTTTTCAAGGCTCCGGATGCGAAAAATCATTCACGCCAACAATTTTCGGCGTGGTGATCAATGCCATCGCGCACAGGTGGAGACGGAGCGCTGTAGACGTCGGTGATCAAGCTCTGATGCGCGGGTTGGCTACCGCATTACCGAGATGCGTCCGGGGCTGTCCCTATCTTACATCGGGCGTCGAACAAGTCGGCCACATAGCGTTCGCCGGGAATTCCCCTGCCGTGGCTCCGTCCCCGCCTGTACGCGAGCGATGGCGGCTCAGTTGAGCCGGTTTTCCTAATTCAGGATGCCGATGCTGCCGGCGGAACCTCCATCGCGACCGCCCACATGAAGCCGGCGAGCTCCCGCGCGATAGCGGTACATGCCACGGTGGTCTTTTTTCCGCGCGCCGAGAACGCCCGAAACCGGGCTGTGAGGCGGGTCTGCGCTTTCCAGGCGATTTCCCGAATTTTGGGTGAGACGCGGTCGAGTTTTTGCAGTTTCTTGACCCCCACGCGTGGCGGAAAGCGATAGGTCCAAGCGCTCTCAACCAGCAATTGGCGGATTCGTGAGTTGCCCATCTTGGTGATGGAGCCGCGTCGGATCGTCTCGCCGGTCGAGCGTTCCTCGGGAACCAAGCCAAGATAGCCCATGAGCTGGCGCGGACTGGCGAACCGTCGGATGTCGCCGATCTCGACCACGAAGCTCACTGCCGTAACCAGGTCGACGCCCCGTAGAGCTTGGAGCGCGTCAACGATGGGGCCCAGGCGCCAGCGAGGCAGAAATTCCGCGATGGCGCCCTCGATGCGGGCAAGCCGCTCTTCAGCGAGCCGGACGGCCTCGACGTATTCTTGCAGGACAATTTGATCGGCCGGATGCTCGAACGACTGCTGCTGTAACCAGCGACGATAGCGGGCGCCCCAATTCTTCCGACGAGGAAAAATCCGGCTGTGTCGCAATAGGAAGGCGCCAACCTGTTGCTTGTGCACGCAGATAGTCTCGACCGCCGCCGTGCGCGAGCGGATCAAATTACGCATCGCCTCATGAGCCGGATCCGGAACCCAAACGGCGGTCAATTCCCCCGCTCTCAGCAAACGCGCCAGAGCCGTCGCGTCGCGCCGGTTGGTCTTCACCCGGTCGCTCGCCTTACGCGGAATCAGCGATGGCGCAACCACTATGCAGGAATGGCCCAACTCCGTGATCTGCCGATGCAGTCCGTAGCCCGTGGGCCCAGCTTCATAACAGAAATGCAGCCGATCGTAATTGGCCGCCAGCTTTAAAATCAGCCGCCTCATGCTCTCTAGGGAGGCATCCACTTCCCCGACATATCTGATCTCGCCATCCCGGCCGGCATCGGCAATGGCCACGGCGTTGCGCAATTTGGCGGCGTCGATTCCGACAAACGCTTCCTTCTCGGCTGTCATTACCCGTCCTCCTCGTTGAGGACGTCAGCCTAATCGTCTGGCTGGAACACAGCCAATCCGAGCCGGCGTCGTTCAACTAGACGGACATGCGGTCTTACGTT
>JAJXYV010000142.1 GCA_021780435.1 Pseudomonadota bacterium | reverse complement strand
CTGCCCCTTCTGCGCGCCGCCCGATTTCAGCGCCGGCGGCGCGGGGGCGTCGGCCCCGACAGGGCTCAGTTATGAGATCCTCGCGCGCATCGACGGGCCGACGGAGGACTTCGAAACCGTCATTGCGACAGCTGAGGTCGGTCCCGACTTCGATGTGCCGCGGCACCTCCACCCCGGCATCGAATCCGCCTATATCGTCGCCGGCGGCGGCTTGCTTCTGGTGGAGGGCGCCGCGCCGCGCGAGCTTCGCGCAGGGGATGTGGCCCAAATTCCTGCGCGGCGCCCGCATTCGTTCCGAACCGGCGGCGCGGTCACCCGGATCGTCTCGACCTATGTTCTCGAGAGGGGCCAGCCGCTTTCAATCCCGGTCTGAAAAGCCGTATTTCGCCCCATCCGCGCTTGCCAGAAAGCGAAAAGACGTATAAAGACCCCCGACCTTCAGTTGAAGGTCCTCCGCGGGAGGTTCTCCGGTCGCCAGCCGGGCCAAGAACCGCACCGCGAACTGCAACCCGCGCGGGGCGGAAATTTCCGTCGTCCGCGCATTTTCGTTTCGCTCCTTGGCTTAAATCTCGGCGTGAACGAAAAAGTCCTTTGGGAGCAGCCATTATGGCGAAGAAGATCACGGGTTACGTGAAGCTTCAGGTCCCGGCCGGCTCGGCGAATCCTTCGCCGCCGATCGGTCCCGCGCTCGGTCAGCGCGGCCTGAACATCATGGAGTTCTGCAAGGCGTTCAACGCCAAGACGGCGCAGATGGAGAAGGGGATGCCGATCCCCGTCATCATCACCGCTTACGCGGACCGCAGCTTCACCTTCGAGATGAAGCAGCCGCCCGTCGCCTATTTTCTCAAGAAAGCGGCCAACATCAAGTCCGGATCCAAGACGACGGGCCGCGGCTTCGTCGGCAAGGTGACCCGAGCCCAGATCCGCGAGATCGCGGAAAAGAAGCAGGCGGACCTGAACTCGCACACGATCGAGGCCGCCATGGCCATGATCGAGGGCTCCGCCAAGTCTATCGGCCTGGAAGTCGTGGGGTAAGACGATGAGCGGCAAGAGAATCGTCAAGGCCCGCGAGGGCATCGAGCGCACCAAGCTCTATCCGGTCGCTGAGGCCATCAAGCTCGTTCGCGAGCGCGCCAGCGCCAAGTTCGACGAGACCGTCGAGATCGCCATGAATCTCGGCGTCGATCCCAAGCATGCGGACCAGATGGTGCGCGGCGTGGTCAACCTGCCGAACGGCACGGGCCGCACCCTGCGCGTGGCGGTCTTCGCCCGCGGCGCCAAGGCGGATGAAGCCAAGGCCGCCGGCGCCGATGTGGTCGGCGCTGAAGACCTGGTCAACACCGTTCAGGGCGGCACGATCGACTTCGATCGCTGCATCGCCACCCCGGATATGATGCCGCTGGTCGGCCGCCTCGGCAAGGTGCTCGGCCCGCGCGGTCTGATGCCGAACCCGAAGGTCGGCACCGTGACCATGGACATCGCGGCGGCCGTCCAGGCCTCCAAGGGCGGCGCGGTCGAGTTCCGTGTCGAGAAGGCGGGCATTGTGCAGGGTTCGGTCGGCAAGGCCTCGTTCGGCGAGGAAAAGCTGGCGGAAAACATCGCGGCTTTCGTCGAGGCGGTCGTCAAGGCCAAGCCGACGGGCGCCAAGGGCACCTATCTGCAGCGCATCGCCATTTCCTCGACCATGGGTCCGGGCGTGAAGGTCGATCCGTCGTCGATCTCGATCGCCCAGCACTGACGGTCGCAAAACGATTCCGGAAATTTCGGGCGGCGCGATTTTTTGATCGCGCCGCTTGACAATTGGAAAAAAATGTTGTCGACCCCCTTGGCAGATCGGTCGAGAGCGTTTACAAACCACGATCCTGGCGATGGAATCGTCGCCTCATTGGGCATGGCGCCGCGAGACGTATTCACCTTTTGGAAAAATAGCGTGTTGAGACGAATATTTGGACGTGTCGAGCTGGGATGCTCCTCCGTCTAAGGGTTTTGTTCGCTTCGCAAATTGACCAATCGGTTCGGCTTGGCTCCATGTCTGCGAAAATTCGGCTTCCGCCAAACTCGGGCGTTCGGCTTGCGTTTCGGCGGTGGATAGGTCGGAGGCTCCCTTTCTCCTCAGGGATGAAAGGCGGGTCTTTCGGCCATGTCCTGTCCAAGACTGCCGGCGCTTTTGCCATCGCGCAAGAGCTTAATCGTTAGTCGAGCGCGGGGTTTCCCGCGGGAGGCGAGCGGCCAGCATAGACGGGGAAAGACCTTGAATTCCGGAGGCTTGCGCCTCTGGCGTGTTTGGTTCGAACCCTCTGATCCGCAGGGGCGCGCGGCATGCCGCGCAATCTTCGTGGGGACAGGCTTTTCGGCGTCGCGGGCTCCTGGTCCGCGACATGTCGGCAACCGGCGGGGCCACCCGTAGGGCGTTCAAGGAAACGCCCGTCCAAGACGGGCTGTGGGACGTTCGGAAGAACGTCCGTCCAAGACGAGCTATGTGGCTTCGCCCATTGAAGTGAGAGCACTGTGGACAGAGCGGAAAAGAAAGAAGCCGTAACCACGCTGCACGACGTCTTTTCGAAGGCGGGCGTGGTCGTGGTTGCGCGTTATTCCGGCCTGACCGTCGCCCAGCTTCAGTCCCTGCGCAAGCAGGCGCGCGAAGTTGGGGCGAACGTCCAGGTCGCCAAGAACCGCCTTGCCAAGATCGCCCTCGAAGGCACGGACGTCGCCTCCATCGCGGCCCTTCTCAAGGGTCCGACCCTGATCGCCTATTCGGACGATCCGGTGGCTGCGCCCAAGGTCGCGACCGCTTTCGCCAAGGATTTCGAGAAATTCGTCATCCTCGGCGGCGCGATGGGCGCGACCGCCCTGAACCCGGACGGCGTGAAGTCGCTTGCGACCATGCCCTCCCTCGACGAACTGCGCGCCAAGCTGGTCGGCCTCATCTCGGCCCCGGCGACCAAGATCGCGCAGCTCTCGACCGCGCCCGCGGCCAAGCTGGCGCGTGTGTTCGGGGCTTACGCCAACAAGGATGCGGCCTGATCTCTGGCCAGGCATTGAAATCAATCGAACCAAACCTCAAATTTACAGGAACTGAACATGGCTAACCTCGAAAAGATCGTCGAAGAGCTCTCGGCCCTCACCGTTCTCGAAGCCGCCGAACTCGCCAAGTTGCTGGAAGAGAAGTGGGGCGTCTCGGCCGCCGCAGCCGTTGCGGTCGCCGCCGCTCCGGGCGCCGCCGCCGCCGCCGCGGCTCCGGCTGAAGAGCAGACCGAGTTCACGGTCGTTCTGGCGTCCGCCGGCGACAAGAAGATCGAAGTCATCAAGGAAGTCCGCGCCATCACCGGTCTGGGCCTGAAGGAAGCCAAGGACCTCGTCGAAGGCGCTCCGAAGCCGGTCAAGGAAGGCGCGTCCAAGGACGACGCCCAGAAGATCAAGGCGGCGCTCGAGAAGGTCGGCGCCAAGGTCGAGCTCAAGTAAATTTGTTTTCGGGCGCGCCTTGCGCGCTCGGCGACCAGACGAAGGCGGCTCCGGGGTTCTCCCCGGGGCCGCCGTGGCCGTATCGGGGGCGTTTTTGCTTCCGTGTTTCGGCGACGAGGCGGAAAGGCCTCTGATCCTTTCCAGGAATTTGCGCGGAGCGATCCGCGCGTCCCGGCGGGGCCGGGGAGGCGGACGGCGGCCGCGGGATCCGGATTGCGGATCGCGGGCGGGGCGGACGGCCTGTTTTTGAGGTGCGAGGAGCGATATGGCGCAAGTGTTCACCGGCCGGAAGCGTGTTCGCAAATTCTTCGGTCACATCCGCGAAGTCGCGGTGATGCCCAATCTGATCGAAGTGCAGAAGGCTTCCTATGATCAATTCCTGATGGTTGACGAGCCCAAGGGCGGGCGCGGCGACGAGGGATTGCAGGCCGTGTTCAAATCGGTCTTTCCGATTTCGGATTTCGCCGGAACCGCTCTGCTGGAATTCGTCAAATATGAATTCGAGCCGCCGAAATATGACGTGGACGAGTGCCGCCAGCGCGGCATGACCTTCGCCGCGCCGCTCAAGGTGACGCTGCGCCTGATCGTGTTCGATGTGGATCCGGATACGGGCGCCAAGTCCGTGAAGGACATCAAGGAGCAGGACGTCTATATGGGCGACATGCCGTTCATGACCATGAACGGCACCTTCATCGTCAACGGCACCGAGCGCGTTATCGTCTCGCAGATGCACCGCTCGCCGGGCGTGTTCTTCGACCATGACAAGGGCAAGAGCCACAGCTCGGGCAAGCTCCTGTTCGCCGCCCGCATCATCCCCTACCGCGGCTCCTGGCTCGATATCGAATTCGACGCCAAGGACATCGTCTATGCGCGCATCGACCGCCGCCGCAAGATTCCGGCGACCTCGCTGCTCTATGCGCTTGGCCTCGACGGCCAGGAAATCCTCTCCGCGTTCTACAAGAAGATCATTTATGCGCGCGCCAAGGACGGCTGGCGCCTGCCCTTCGACGCCGAGCGCATGAAGGGTCTGAAAGCCTCGGTCGACATCATCGACGCCGACACTGGCGACGTGGTGGTCGAGGCCGGCAAGAAGCTCTCGGTGCGCGCGGCGCGCCAGCTCGCGGAACGCGGCGTGAAGTTCATCCGCGCCGTGGACGAGGACCTTTACGGTCAGTACATCGGCGAAGACCTCTACAATCCGCAGACCGGCGAAATCTATGCCGAGGCGGGCGACGAAATCACCGCCAAGTCGCTTGAGGCTCTGGTGGGCCTTGGCTTCGAGGAACTGCCGATCCTCGATATCGACCATATCAATATCGGCCCCTATATCCGCAACACGCTGACGCTCGACAAGAATTCTTCGCGCGAGGAAGCGCTGTTCGACATCTATCGCGTGATGCGTCCGGGTGAGCCGCCGACGATCGACTCGGCGGAAGCGATGTTCCATTCGCTGTTCTTCGATTCCGAGCGCTATGACCTCTCGGCGGTCGGCCGCGTGAAGATGAACATGCGCCTCGACCTCGACTGTCCGGACACGGTGCGCGTGCTGCGCCGCGATGACATCCTGGCCGTTGTCAAGGCGCTGGTCGACCTGCGCGACGGCCGCGGCGAGATCGACGACATCGACCATCTCGGCAACCGCCGCGTCCGCTCGGTCGGCGAATTGATGGAGAATCAGTACCGGCTCGGTCTGCTGCGCATGGAGCGCGCGATCAAGGAGCGCATGTCCTCGGTCGATATCGACACGATCATGCCGCAGGATCTGATCAACGCCAAGCCGGCGGCGGCGGCGGTGCGCGAGTTCTTCGGCTCGTCGCAGCTGTCGCAATTCATGGATCAGACCAATCCGCTCTCGGAAATCACCCACAAGCGCCGCCTGTCGGCGCTGGGTCCGGGCGGTCTGACCCGCGAGCGCGCCGGCTTCGAGGTGCGCGACGTCCACCCGACCCATTACGGCCGCATCTGCCCGATCGAGACGCCGGAAGGCCCGAACATCGGCCTGATCAACTCGCTTGCGACCTTCGCGCGCGTCAACAAATACGGATTTATCGAGGCGCCCTATCGCCGCGCCAAGGAAGGCCGCGTCACCGACGAGGTGGTCTATCTGTCGGCGATGGAGGAGCAGAAATATTCCGTCGCCCAGGCCAACGCGTCGCTTGACGTCGACGGCCGTCTGACGGAGGACCTCGTGGTCTGCCGCCGCGCCGGCGACGTCGTCATGCTGACGCCCGACCATGTGGACTTCATGGACGTGTCGCCGAAGCAGCTGGTTTCGGTCGCCGCGGCGCTGATCCCGTTCCTTGAGAACGATGACGCCAACCGCGCCCTGATGGGCTCGAACATGCAGCGCCAGGCCGTGCCGCTGGTGCGCGCGGACGCGCCGCTGGTCGGCACCGGCATGGAAGGCGTGGTCGCCCGCGACTCCGGCGCGGCCATCGCCGCCCGCCGCGCGGGCGTGGTGGACCAGATCGACGCGACCCGTGTCGTCATCCGCGCGAGCGAGGATCTCGATTCCAGCCGTCCGGGCGTCGACATCTACAGGCTGATGAAGTTCCAGCGCTCGAACCAGTCGACCTGCATCAACCAGCGTCCGCTGGTGCGGGTGGGCGACGTCGTTCGCAAGGGCGACATCCTCGCCGACGGCCCCTCGACCGACATGGGCGATCTTGCGCTCGGTCGCAATGTGGTCGTCGCCTTCATGCCCTGGAACGGCTACAATTTCGAAGACTCGATCCTTCTCAACGAGAAGATCGTGAAGGAAGACATTTTCACCTCGATCCACATCGACGAATTCGAGGTGATGGCGCGCGACACCAAGCTCGGCCCCGAGGAAATCACCCGCGACATTCCCAACGTCTCTGAAGAGGCGCTGAAGAATCTCGACGAGGCGGGCATCGTCTATATCGGCGCGGAAGTGCAGGCGGGCGACATTCTCGTCGGCAAGATCACGCCGAAGGGCGAAAGCCCGATGACCCCGGAAGAGAAGCTTCTGCGCGCGATCTTCGGCGAGAAGGCGTCCGACGTGCGCGACACCTCGCTGCGCGTGCCGCCGGGCGTCCAGGGCACGATCGTCGAAGTGCGCGTGTTCAACCGCCACGGCGTCGACAAGGACGAGCGCGCCCAGGCGATCGAGCGCGAGGAGATCGAGCGTCTCGCCAAGGATCGCGACGACGAGCTCGCGATCCTCGACCGCAACGTCTATGCGCGCCTCGCCGAAATGCTGATCGGCAAGACCGCTCTTTCCGGCCCGAAGGGCTTCAAGAAGGAGCAGGTCCTGAGCCGCGAGCTGATCGACGAATATCCGCGCTCGCAATGGTGGGTCTTCGCGGTGGACGACGACGCCCTGATGGGCGAGATCGAAGCCATGCGCAAGCAGTATGACGAGGCGAAGAAGGGGCTGGAAAGCCGCTTCCTCGACAAGGTTGAGAAGCTGCAGCGCGGCGACGAGCTGTCGCCCGGCGTGATGAAGATGGTGAAGGTCTTCGTCGCGGTGAAGCGCAAGATCCAGCCCGGCGACAAGATGGCGGGCCGCCACGGCAACAAGGGCGTCGTCTCGCGTATCCTGGCGCAGGAGGACATGCCTTTCCTCGCCGACGGCACCCCCGTCGACATCGTGCTGAACCCGCTCGGCGTGCCCTCGCGCATGAACGTCGGCCAGATTCTGGAGACGCATCTGGGCTGGGCCTGCCGCAATCTCGGCAAGCAGGTCTCTGCGGCCATCAGCGCGTACCAGCGCTCGATGGATGCCGCGCCGCTGCGCGGCAAGCTGGCCGAACTTTACGGCAAGGGCGCCGACACCGCCGACCTCGCCGGGGTCGAGGACGGCGACCTGGTCGAGATCGCGCAGAACCTGACGCGCGGCGTGCCGATCGCCACCCCGGTGTTCGACGGCGCCCGCGAACCGGACATCGTCAAGATGCTGGAGCAGGCGGGTCTCGACGGCTCCGGCCAGACGGTGCTCTATGACGGGCGCACGGGCGAGGCCTTCGATCGCAAGGTGACGGTGGGCGTGATCTACATGCTCAAGCTGCACCATCTCGTGGACGACAAGATCCATGCGCGTTCGATCGGCCCCTATTCGCTGGTCACCCAGCAGCCGCTGGGCGGCAAGGCGCAGTTCGGCGGCCAGCGCTTCGGCGAAATGGAAGTCTGGGCGCTGGAGGCCTATGGCGCGGCCTATACGCTGCAGGAAATGCTGACCGTGAAGTCGGACGACGTCGCGGGTCGCACCAAGGTTTACGAATCCATCGTGCGCGGCGACGACACGTTCGAATCCGGCATTCCGGAAAGCTTCAACGTGCTGGTCAAGGAAATGCGCTCGCTCGGCCTCAATGTCGAACTGAACCAGTCCACGCCGCCCGCGGGCGAGGAAACGCCGCCCGCCGAAGCCGCCGAGTGATCTGGCCGGGCGCGTCTCGCGCCCGCCGAACTTCCCTTTTCGGAGCGGGACCCCGGATGAGCCGCCGGGATCGCCAGCCCAGGAGAAAGCAATGAATCAAGAGGTTATGAATCTCTTCAATCCGGTCGTCGCGCCCCAGGCCTTCGATCAGATTCAGATCTCCATCGCCAGCCCGGAAAAGATCCTGTCCTGGTCCTTCGGCGAGATCAAGAAGCCCGAGACGATCAACTACCGCACCTTCAAGCCGGAGCGCGATGGCCTGTTCTGCGCCCGCATCTTCGGCCCGATCAAGGATTATGAGTGCTTGTGCGGCAAGTACAAGCGCATGAAATACAAGGGCGTCATCTGCGAGAAGTGCGGCGTCGAGGTCACGCTGTCGCGCGTCCGCCGCGACCGCATGGGCCATATTTCGCTCGCGGCGCCGGTTGCCCATATCTGGTTCCTGAAGAGCCTGCCGTCGCGCATCGGCCTGCTGCTCGACATGACGCTCAAGGACCTCGAGCGCATCCTCTATTTCGAGTCCTATATCGTCATCGATTCCGGCCTCACCCCGCTCAAGACCCGTCAGCTCCTGAGCGAAGAGGAATATGTCATCGCCCAGGACGAGTACGGGCAGGACAGCTTCACCGCCATGATCGGCGCGGAGGCGATCCGCGAGCTTTTGCGCAGCCTGGACCTCGAGAACATCGCGGCCCAGATCAAGGTCGAGATCGCCGAGGCGACCACCGAGCTGAAGCCGAAGAAGCTCGCCAAGCGCCTCAAGGTCATCGAGGCCTTCATCAATTCCGGCAACAAGCCGGAATGGATGATCCTCACCGAGGTTCCGGTCATTCCGCCGGATCTGCGTCCGCTCGTGCCGCTGGACGGCGGCCGCTTCGCGACCTCCGACCTCAACGACCTCTACCGCCGCGTCATCAACCGCAACAACCGCCTGAAGCGGCTGATCGAGCTGCGCGCGCCGGACATCATCATCCGCAACGAAAAGCGCATGCTGCAGGAAGCGGTGGACGCGCTCTTCGACAACGGCCGCCGCGGCCGCGTCATCACCGGCGCCAACAAGCGTCCGCTGAAGTCGCTCGCCGACATGCTCAAGGGTAAGCAGGGCCGCTTCCGCCAAAACCTGCTCGGCAAGCGCGTCGACTATTCCGGCCGTTCGGTCATCGTGGTCGGTCCGGAGCTCAAGCTGCACCAGTGCGGCCTGCCCAAGAAGATGGCGCTGGAGCTGTTCAAGCCCTTCATCTATTCGCGCCTTGACGCCAAGGGCCTGTCCGCGACCGTGAAACAGGCCAAGAAGCTGGTCGAGAAGGAAAAGCCGGAGGTCTGGGACATCCTCGACGAGGTGATCCGCGAACACCCGGTCATGCTCAACCGCGCGCCGACCTTGCACCGCCTCGGCATCCAGGCCTTCGAGCCGACGCTGATCGAGGGTAAGGCGATTCAGCTGCATCCGCTGGTCTGCGCCGCCTTCAACGCCGACTTCGACGGCGACCAGATGGCCGTTCACGTGCCGCTGTCGCTCGAAGCCCAGCTCGAAGCGCGCGTGCTGATGATGTCGACCAACAACATCCTGCATCCGGCCAATGGTCAGCCGATCATCGTGCCGTCGCAGGACATCGTGCTCGGCCTCTATTATCTGACGCTGGTGCGCGACGGAGAGCCCGGCCAGGGCATGGCGTTCGCCAATCTCGGCGAGATCGAGCACGCGCTGTTTTCGAAGTCGATCACGCTGCACACCAAGATCAAGGGCCGCGCCTGGACCTGGGACGAGAACGGCGAACGCGTGTCGAAAATCTTCGACACCACGCCGGGCCGCATGATGCTGGGCCAGCTTCTGCCGGATCACGTCAAGATCCCCTTCGACGTCGCCAACCAGCTGATGACGAAGAAGCAGATCTCGGCGATGATCGACACCGTCTACCGCAACTGCGGTCAGAAGGAGACGGTGATCTTCTGCGACAAGATCATGGGTCTCGGCTTCCGGGAAGCCTGCACGGCGGGCATTTCCTTCGGCAAGGACGACATGGTCGTGCCGGAGACCAAGCCGGAAATCGTCGAGGCGACCCGCAGCCTCGCCAAGGAATATGAGCAGCAGTACAACGACGGTCTCATCACCCAGGGCGAGAAATACAACAAGGTCGTGGACGCCTGGGCGAAGTGCACCGACAAGCTCGCCGAGGAAATGATGGCGCGCATCTCGGCCGTCCGCAAGGACGACGCCGGCCGCGACAAGCCGATCAACTCGATCTACATGATGTCGCATTCGGGCGCGCGCGGCTCGCCGGCGCAGATGAAGCAGCTCGCGGCGATGCGCGGCCTGATGGCCAAGCCGTCGGGCGAGATCATCGAGAGCCCGATCATCTCGAACTTCAAGGAAGGCCTGACCGTTCTCGAGTACTTCAACTCGACCCACGGCGCCCGCAAGGGCCTCGCGGACACCGCGTTGAAGACCGCGAACTCCGGCTATCTCACCCGCCGCCTCGTGGACGTGGCGCAGGATTCGATCATCACCTCCTATGACTGCGGCTCGACGAGCGGCATTCGCATGCGGGCGATCATCGACGCCGGCCAGGTCGTGGCGACCCTCGCGGTTCGCATTCTCGGCCGCACCGCCGCCGAGGACCTCGTGGACCAGGACGGCCAGGTCATCGTCGCCGCCGGCGAGATGATCCAGGAGACGCATATCGACCGGATCAACGCCGCCGGCATCCAGGAGGTGAAGATCCGCTCGGTCCTCACCTGCGAGGCCAAGAACGGCGTGTGCGGGGCCTGCTACGGGCGCGATCTCGCGCGCGGCACGCCGGTCAACATGGGCGAGGCGGTCGGCGTCATCGCGGCGCAGTCGATCGGCGAGCCGGGCACTCAGCTCACCATGCGCACCTTCCACATCGGCGGCGCGGCGCAGATCGCGGATTCATCCTTCATCGAAACCAATTTCGAGGGCGTGGTGAAGATCCGCAACCGCCATTTGGCGCGCAATTCGGACGGCGACCTGATGGTCATGGCCCGAAATGTCGCCGTGGTCGTCTGCGGGCCGGACGGAACCGAGCGCGCGGTGCACCGCGTGCAATATGGCTCGCGCCTGAAGGTGGACGAGGGCGATCACGTCAAGCGCGGCCAGCGCGTGGCGGAATGGGACCCCTATACCCGCCCGATCCTGACCGAGGTCGACGGCGCCGTCGGCTTCGAGGACCTGGTTGAAGGCCAGTCCATGTCGGAAACGGTGGACGAGGCGACCGGCATCGCCAAGCGCATGGTCATGGACTGGCGCATGAACGCCCGCTCGTCCAGCCTCAAGCCGGCCCTCGTCATCAAGGGCAAGGACGGCAAGCTGCTGAAGCTCGCGCGCGGCGGCGACGCCCGCTACACGCTGCCCGTGGAATCGATCATCGCGGTCGATCCCGGCGCAAGCGTGCAGGCCGGCGACGTCATCGCCCGTATCTCGCTCGAAAGCGCCAAGACCCGCGACATCACCGGCGGTCTGCCGCGCGTCGCGGAGCTGTTCGAGGCGCGCCGTCCCAAGGATCACGCGATTATCGCGGAGATCGGCGGCACGGTGCAGTTCGGCCGCGACTACAAGAACAAGCAGCGCCTGACCATCGTGCCGACCGAGGACGGCGCGGAGCCCGTCGAATATCTGATCCCCAAGGGCAAGCACATCCATCTTCAGGATGGCGACATTGTCGAAAAGGGCGATTACATCGTCGACGGCAACCCCGCGCCGCATGACATCCTTGCGATCAAGGGCGTCGAGGAGCTGGCGGCCTATCTCGTCAACGAGATCCAGGAGGTCTATCGCCTGCAGGGCGTGAGCATCAACGACAAGCACATCGAGGTGATCGTTCGCCAGATGCTGCAGAAGGTCGATATCACCGATCCCGGCGACACCGACTTCCTGTCCGGCGACCAGGTCGACCGCCTGGAGATGGACGAGGCCAACGAGCGCGCGATCGAGGAGGGCAGGAAGCCCGCGTCGGGCACGCCGGTCCTGCTCGGCATCACCAAGGCGAGCCTGCAGACCCGCTCGTTCATCTCGGCGGCGTCCTTCCAGGAGACCACGCGCGTCCTCACCGAAGCCGCGGTCAACGGCAAGGTCGATACGCTGGAAGGCCTCAAGGAGAACGTCATCGTCGGCCGCCTCATCCCGGCCGGCACCGGCGCCGCAATGTCGAAGTTCCGTCGCATCGCGACGACGCGCGACGATCTCATCCTGCAGCAGAAGGCGGAAGCCTCTTCCGCCCCGCCGCAGCTTCCCGCCGCGGAATGATCAAGCAAAAGGCCGCCCCTCGGGGCGGCCTTTTTGTTGATGGGTTAGCGCTTTGGATGGGATTGCCGGGCGTTTTTGCGCGGTGGTCGGTTGAGCAAGGATCCCCGCATCCGGCGCTTGCGCGCCGTCTTCCTTCTCCCGCAACGGGAGAAGGAAGACGGCGGCGCGGACGGACTTCAGCCTTACTTGAACTTGTAGTAGTCGTGCGCAAGCGCGGCGGTGATGGCGTCGGCGTCCTCGGACGAGGCCATCGGATTCGCGGCCGACAGGCAGCGCCCCACCTGCCTCCGCAGCGCCGGGAGGTCGTTGACCTTGCGGTTGGCCCGCGTGAACAGGCTGGTGGGGTTCCCGTCGGCGGCGCGGCTCTGGTGGCACGCGCCGTTGCATTGGTTCTCTGTGATCAGGCGGCGCCC
>JAJXYV010000241.1 GCA_021780435.1 Pseudomonadota bacterium | reverse complement strand
CGCGCTCGCCCTGTTCGACGGCGATCCATCGATCGCCGGCCTGACGGGACAGGTTCTCGCCGACGGAATCAGCGGGCCGGGTCTTTCGCTGGCCGAAGCGCAAACAATCGTGGCGGCGCGTGACGGCAAGCCCTCGGGTCCCACCCGCTTCGACGAAAGCTTCGGCCCCTATGGCTGCAACATGGTCTTTCGCGCCAAGGCCATGACCGGCATGGCGTTCGACGAGCGCCTGCCGCTCTATGGCTGGCTGGAGGACGCCGATTTCGGCGCCAGGCTGAAGCGGCGGGGGCGGATGGGACGCGCCGACACCCTCTGGGGCGTCCACCTGGGCGCGCGCGGCGGCCGCGAAAAGGGTCTGCGCCTCGGCTACAGCCAGATCGCCAACGCCTACTATCTCGTGCGCAAGGGCAGCCTCGACTGGCGCTTCGCCGCCCGACGCGCGGCCGGCAATCTTGCGGCGAACATGCTGCGCTTCGCCGCGCCGGAGCTTCATATCGACCGGCGGGGGCGCCTGTTCGGCAATCTGCTGGCGCTGGGCGATCTGGCGCTGGGCCGCGTGACCCCCGAGCGGGCCGCAGACCTATAATTTTTGCGCCCGGGGTCCCGCCGGGCTTGGCAGGACGCAAATTTTCATCAAAGAGTCACGCCCTCGCGTCAAACCGACTCTGACGCCGATGCGTTTTTGGAGCCGACATGGATTATTTCCGCCGCTTCACCTTCCTTCTCTGCGCTCCGGCCTTTGACGCCGACGAACTCGAAGGCGAGCGCCTGAGGCAGATCGTCGGCGCGGTCGAAAAATCCGGCTTCGAGGTCGTCCGCGCCCGCCGCGTCGAGGACGCCGAACTCGCCATCAAGACCGACGCCGCCATCGGCTGCATGATCGTCGACTGGGGCAAGAAAGGGATGAACAGCAAGACGGCGGGGCTGATCTCCTATGTCCGCCGCCGCGGCCTCGAAATGCCGATCATCCTGCTGGTGCGCCGCAAGCGCTTCGAGGACCTGCCGATCGACGTGCTCGACAATGTCGACGGCTATGTGTTCCTGGCCGAGGAAACCCCCGAATTCATCGCCAAGAATCTCGTCAGCCGGCTCAAGCAATATGCCGAGACGATGAAGACGCCCTTTTTCGGCGAACTGGTCGATTACGCCGAGGAGGGCAATCAGCTCTGGACCTGCCCGGGGCACAATGGCGGCATGTTCTATTCGCGCAGCCCGATCGGCCGGATCTTCGTCGAACATCTCGGCGAGGCCATCTTCCGCGACGACCTCGACAATTCGGTGCTGGAGCTGGGCGACCTCCTCGTCCACGAGGGCCCTGCCCTGCGCGCCCAGAAGGAGGCGGCGAAGATTTTCGGCGCCGAGCGGACCTATTTCGTCCTCAACGGCACTTCCGCCTCCAACAAGGTCGTGCTCTCGGCGCTGGTCGCCCCCGGCGATCTGGTGCTCTTCGACCGCAACAATCACAAGGCCGCCCATCACGGCGCCCTGATGCTCGGCGGCGGCGTGCCGATCTACCTCGAGACCGACCGCAACGCCCAGGGCATGATCGGCCCGATCGACTATGAGGCGTTGGACGAGAAGAAAATCCGCAAGAAGATCCGCGACAATCCGCTGGTCGACGACAAGACCACCTGGAAGAAGGAGCGCCCGTTCCGCGTCGCGGTGATCGAGCAATGCTCCTATGACGGGACGATCTACAACGCCGAGACGATCCTCGCCAAGATCGGCCCGCTTTGCGACTATATTCTCTTCGACGAAGCCTGGGCGGGCTTCATGAAGTTCCATCCGATCTTCGCCGGCCATTTCGCCATGGGCCTCAAGGACCTCGGCCCCGACGCGCCCGGGATCATCGCCACCCAATCGACCCACAAGCAGCTCGCGAGCTTCTCCCAGGCGTCGCAGATTCACGTCAAGGACCGCCATATCAAGGGACAGCCGCGGCGTATCGAGCATCGCCGCTTCAATGAGACCTTCCTGATCCACGCCTCGACGTCGCCCTTCTATCCCCTCTTCGCCTCGCTCGACGTCGGCGCGCAGATGATGAAGGGCAAGTCCGGCGAGGTCCTCTGGGACGACACCATCCGCCTCGGCATCGAGATCCGCAAGAAGATCCGGGCGCTTGGCCGAGAGTTCGAGGAAAAGGCGAAATCCAAGGACCGGGCCTGGTTCTTCGACCCCTTCGTCGCCGACGAGGTCGAAACGCCAGAGGGGCCGATGGCCTGGGAGGACGTGCCGACCGACGACCTGGCCAGCAATCCATCTTTCTGGACCTTCTGGCCAGACGCTGCGTGGCACGGTTTCCACCATGTTGCACCTGACTACGCCCTGACAGACCCCTGCAAACTGACCTTGATCACGCCCGGCTTCGACCGCGCCAGCGGGAAATATCTCGACCATGGCGTGCCGGCGCCGGTCGTCGCCCAATATCTGCGCGAAAACCGCATCGTCCCGGAAAAGAACGACCTCAATTCCTTGCTGTTCCTGCTGACCCCGGGCGTCGAATCGAGCAAGGCCGGCGCCTTGATCTCGGCTCTGGTCGCGTTCAAGACCTATCACGACCAGAATGCGCCGCTGGAGGAGGTCATCCCGGAGTTCGTGGCGCGCCGGCCGCAACGCTACGCCGGACTGCGCCTACGCGACCTATGCCAGCAGATGCACGCCTTTTATCGGGACGCCGGCACGAGCGACCTGCAACGGCGGCAGTTCCGCCCCGAACATCTGCCCCGCCCCGCCATGCCGCCGCAGGAAGCCGTGCAGAAGCTCACCCGCAATCAGGTCCGCTATCTGCCCATCGACCAGGTCGAAGGAAAGATCGCGACGACGCTCTGGGTAGTCTATCCGCCGGGCATCGCCACCATCGCGCCGGGCGAAATCCTCGACGAGCGCGCGCGGCCCATGCTCGATTATCTCAAGACTTTCGAGCGCGGCGCCAATCTCTTCCCCGGCTTCGAGGCGGAGATCCAGGGCGTCTATCGCGAAGTCGCGCCAGACGGCTCAGTCCGATTCCATACTTACGTCGCCGATCCCGACGCGTGACGTCGGGACATAGTCGGGCGGCGGCGCGCTGGCGCCCAGCCCGAGCGCGCGCTGCAGCATGACGCTGTCCGTCCAGCGGCCGAACCGGAAGCCAACGGCTTCAAGATAGGCCACGCGACGGAATCCGCAGGCTTCATGCAGGTTGAGCGAGGCCTGGTTTTCGGAATCGACATAGGCGATCATCTGCCGATAGCCGGCCTTGGCGCAGGCGTCGATCAAGGCCGGGAGAAGCTTGCGCCCGGCGCCCGCGCGCAAATGGTTTTCGTGCACATAGATCGAATGTTTGACGCAATAGCGATAGGCCGGCCGCTTGCGAAAGGGCACGGCATAGGCGTAACCGATTACGACGCCGTCGAGCTCCGCGACGAGATGCGGCAGCTTGTGCTTCTGCATGTTCTTGCGCCGGCGCTTGATATCGTCGCCCTGCAACGGCTCGAATTCTGCGCCGGGGCTCAATCCGTGCGTCACATAGCTGGTATAGATCGCGAGCATGGCCGGCGCGTCGGCGTCGGTCGAGGGACGGACGACGATGTCGGCGGGCGTTCGGCTCGTCGGGATTTCGTCCTGTTGGTCCGGCGCTGCGAATGACATGAACGGGCTGCTCCTTGGCTTTGGCGCCATCGGCGGGGAGACTCCCGCGATTCGGTAGAACCGTTCGTGACTCTATAAACTCTGCCTTGCGTCGTTTTTGCGAAAATCAAGCGTTCACCTTCACGATCCCGCTGGCGCCGACGCCTTTATTCGGGCGGCGTCCCATTGGCGGCGAGAATTTCGCCGACGAGATAGAGCGATCCGGCGATCAGGATTCGCGGGGGGCGCGCCCAGACGCGGCGGGCGAGCGCGCGCAGAGCCTCCTCGGCGTCGGGTTGGACCTGGGCGTCAAGCCCGAGTCGATGGGCGATTGCGGCGACCTCCTCGGGCGCCCGCCCGGCCTGTTCGCCACGCACGGGCAAGGCGTGGACCTCGGACGCCAGTCCGACAAAATGGCGGAGAAAGCCCGCGGCATCCTTGGTCTGCAGGCCGCCATAGAACAGGACCAGCGGGCGCGGCGCCTTGTCCTCGAAATCGGCCACGGCCTCGGCGAGCGCCCGGCCGCCGGACTCGTTATGGCCGCCGTCGAGCCAGAGTTCCGCTCCTTCGGGCGCCAGCGCCGCGAGCCTCCCCCTTCTGATATTCTGCAGCCGCCCCGGCCAATCGGCCGCTGCGACGCCGCGTTCGAACGCCCCGAAAGGCAGATTCGGCAGACATTGGCGCAACGCCGCAATCGCCGCCCCGGCATTGACGATCTGATGGCGGCCCGGCAGCCGCGGCATGGGCAGATCGAGCAGGCCCTGGGTGTCTTCATAGACGAGGCGCCCGCGTTCGGCCCGGCACAGGAAATCCTGGCCATGGATGAAAATCGGCGCACGCAGCCGCGCGGCTTGGCGCTCCAGCACTCGCAAGGCGTCGTCGCTTTGCGCCGAGACGACGACGGGCGCCCCGGCCTTGATGATCCCGGCCTTTTCGAAGGCGATGCTTTCGATCGAATCGCCCAGAAACTCGACATGGTCGATCGAGATCGGCGTAATCACGGCGCAAACCGGCGCGTCGATGACATTGGTGGCGTCGAACCGGCCGCCGAGTCCCACTTCGAGAAGCAAAGCATCGGCGGGATGATCGGCGAAAAGCTTCAGGGCGGCGGCCGTGGTCGCCTCGAAAAAGGTGATCGGCGCGCCGTCATTGACCTTTTCGACTTCGGCCAGGGCGCCCGCCAGGACGGGGTCCGCGACCAGTCTGCCGCCGCCCTCCGCCGCGAGGCGAACGCGCTCGCGAAAGGCGACGAGATGGGGCGAGGTATAGACATGGACGCCGAGGCCGGCGGCCTCAAGGATCGCCCGCATGAAAGCGATGGTCGAACCCTTGCCATTGGTGCCGGCGACATGGATCGTCGGCGGCAGCCTTTTCTGCGGCGCGCCAAGCGCCGCCAGCAGTCGCTCGATCCGCTCCAGCGACAGGTCGATTCGCTTGGGATGCAGTTCGAGAAGGCGCGCCAGCAGCGCGTCAGGCGTCGTCATGCGGTCGCCGTCAGGCCGCCTGAGCCGTGGCTTTGGTCAGCAGGCGGCAGATGCGGCCCAGGGTCTCGCGCATTTCCGCGCGCGGGACGACGATGTCCACCATGCCGTGCTCGCGCAAATATTCGGCGCGCTGGAATCCCTCGGGCAGGCGCTCGCGGATGGTCTGCTCGATCACCCGGGCGCCGGCGAAGCCGATCACCGCGCCCGGCTCGGCGATCTGGATATCGCCGAGCATGGCGTAGGAGGCGGTGACGCCGCCTGTCGTCGGGTTGGTCAGCACCACAATATAAGGCAGTTTCGCCGCCTTGAGGCGCTGGACCGCCACGGTCGTGCGCGGCATCTGCATCAGCGAGAACATGCCTTCCTGCATGCGAGCGCCGCCGGAGGCGGTGAAGATGATGAAGGGCGTGCGCTTTTCGATCGCCCGGAACATGCCGGCGACAATGGCCTCGCCCGCAGCCATGCCGAGTGAGCCGCCGAGAAATTCGAAATCCTGCACCGCGACCGTCACCTCCGCGCCCTGCAGGGCGCCAGCGGCAAGGGTGACGGCGTCATAGACGCCGGTCTTGGCGCGGTTTTCCTTGAGGCGGTCGGTATAGCGCTTGATGTCGCGAAATTTCAGCGGATCGGTCGTGACTTCGGGAACCGGCAGGCTCTCATAAGCGCCGTCGTCGAACAAGGCGTCGAGCCGCGCCTTGGCCGGCATCTTCATGTGGTAGCCGGAACTCGGCACGACAAAGAGATTGGCCTCCAGATCCTTGTGGAAGACCAGGGCCCCGGATTCCGGGCATTTCACCCACAGATTTTCGGGCGTGTCGCGCTTGAGGAACGAGCGGATCTTCGGAGGAACGACATTGGAGATCCAGTTCATGGGATTGCGCTCTCCTTCGCGGCGCTGGCGACCCCGGCCGCCAGTTTTCCCGCCAGTTCGCCAACCGCTCCGACGGTCGCAGGCCCGCTGCGTCCCTGCGCGTCAAGCGTTTTCGCAAGCGCGTCGATCAGGGCCGAGCCGACCACCACGCCATCGGCGCTCAGCGCGATTTCGTGCGCGGCCGCCGCATCCTTGACGCCGAAGCCGACCGCGATCGGCAGATCGGTATGGGCCTTGAGCCGCTTCACCGCGGCGGCGACGCGCGAATAATCCGGCCGCGCCGCGCCGGTGATGCCGGTGATCGAGACATAATAGACGAAACCCGAAGTGTTGGAGAGCACCGCGGGCAGACGGGAATCATCGGTCGTCGGCGTCGCCAGCCGGATGAAGCTCAGGCCGGCCTTGAGCGCCGGCAGACACAGTTCTTCGTCCTCTTCCGGCGGCAGATCGACCACGATCATCCCGTCCGCGCCGGCGGCCTTGGCGTCGACCAGGAATTTATCGACGCCATAGACATAGATCGGATTGTAATAGCCCATCAGAATAATCGGGGTCTGCGAATCCGTCTTGCGGAATTCCGCGACCAGTTTCAGCACGCCCTTGAGCGTCATGCCGGCATGCAGCGCCCGCAGGCCCGCCGCCTGGATCGCGGGGCCGTCCGCCATCGGGTCGGAAAAAGGCATGCCCACTTCGATCACGTCGGCGCCGGCCTTGGGCAAAGCCTTCAGAATTTCGAGCGATGTCGCGGCGTCGGGGTCGCCAGCCATGACGAAAGTGACGAGCGCGGCCCGGCCCTGCGCCTTGACCGCGGCGAAGCGATGGTCGATCCGGCTCATTCACATGCCTCCCAGATGATCGGCGACGGTGAATATGTCCTTGTCGCCGCGCCCGGACAGGCCGAGAACCATCAAGTGATCCTTCGGCTTCTTCGGCGCGATGTCCATGACCTTGGCCAGAGCATGCGCGGGTTCGAGCGCCGGAATGATGCCTTCGAGCTGCGAGCAGAGCTGGAAGGCGTTCAGCGCCTCCTTGTCGGTTGCGGAGAGATAGGTCACCCGGCCATTCTCCTTGAGCCAGGCGTGCTCGGGGCCGATGCCGGGATAATCGAGCCCAGCCGAAATCGAATGGCCTTCGAGGATCTGGCCGTCGTCGTCCATCAGAAGATAAGTGCGGTTGCCGTGCAGCACGCCGGGACGCCCGCCGGCAAGCGAGGCCGCATGGCCGTTCGGGACGTTCAGGCCATGGCCCGCCGCCTCGACGCCGTAAAGCTCGACGGAACGATCGTCGAGGAAGGGATGGAACAGGCCGATCGCATTGGAGCCGCCACCGATGCAGGCGAAGAGCGAGTCAGGCAGTCGGCCTTCGAGATCCATCATCTGCGCGCGGGTTTCGTCGCCGATGACGCATTGGAAATCGCGCACCATGGCCGGATAGGGATGGGGCCCGGCCGCCGTGCCGATACAATAGAACGTATCCTCGACATTGGTGACCCAGTCGCGCAGCGCCTCGTTCATCGCGTCCTTGAGGGTGCGCGCGCCGGACTGGACCGGCACGACCTTGGCGCCGAGGAGGTTCATGCGGAAGACATTGGGCTTCTGTCGCTCGACGTCCACCGCGCCCATATAGACCACGCATTCGAGCCCGAAACGGGCGCAGGCCGTGGCGGTCGCCACGCCATGCTGGCCGGCGCCGGTTTCGGCGATGATCCGCTTCTTGCCCATGCGCCGGGCGAGCAGGATCTGGCCGAGCACGTTGTTGATCTTGTGCGCGCCGGTGTGGTTCAGCTCCTCCCGCTTGAAATAGATCTTCGCGCCGCCGAGCTTCTCCGTCATGCGCTCGGCGAAATAGAGCGGGCTCGGCCGGCCCACATAATGGGTCAGCAAATGTTGGAGTTCGGCGTGGTAGGCCGGATCCTGGCGCGCCTCGTCATAGGCCTTTTCGAGGGAGAGGATCAGCGGCATCAAGGTTTCGGCGACGAAGCGCCCGCCGAAAATGCCGAAATGGCCGCGCGGGTCCGGACCCTGACGCAAGGAATTGGCCGCGATTTGAGGCGAAGGACTGTTCATGGCTCTGCTCTTGGCCCTTGCGCGCTTCGATGACCGAGCGCGTTTAAGAGCCGACTGACCGTTTCAACGCAAGAACCCGCCGACAGGATTGCCGCTTCGCGGGAAAGCTTTCCGAACCCGCTCTCTTAAACGCTTCCGGCGGGGAGGCCAAGTTGAACTTGAATGGCGATCCCGCTGGTCAAGCGGCCGCGCGGGCCGCCGCGATGAAGGCGAGAATTTTTTCGACGCTCTTTTCGCCGGGCGCGCGTTCGACGCCGGACGAGACGTCGACCCCGGGCGCGCCCGTCACACGGATCGCCTCGGCGACATTCTGCGGATCGAGCCCGCCGGAAAGCATCCAGTTCCGATTCGCGGAAGCTGCCGCATAGTCGCTCAGCAAGGCCCAGTCGAAGGCGAGGCCATTGCCGCCGGGCAGCGCCGCGTCCTTCGGCGGCTTGGCGTCGAACAGCAGGCGATCCGCAATCTTTTCATAGGCCGCGGCGCGGGCGAGATCGGCCTTTTCCGAGACGCCGAGCGCCTTGAGGATCGGCCGCCCGAACACCTTGCGCAGGTGGGCCGTCCGCTCCGGCGATTCCGAGCCGTGCAATTGCAGCCAATCCGGCGCCAGAGCTTCGACGATCGCGCCAATTCGCGCATCGTCGGCGTCGACCACCAAAGCAACCTTTTCGGCCTGGCCCCGCGCCTGAGCCGAGAGGCGTCGCGCCTGCTCCAGAGCGACATGACGCGGGCTCTTTTCGAAAAAGACGAAACCGACCATGTCCGCGCCGCCCGACAAGGCGGCTTCAAGCGGCTCGCTTTCCTTCAAACCACAGATCTTGACGATAACAGACATTGGATCAGGCGGCGCGCACCGGAGCGAGGGCGGTCGAGCCATTGCCCGGAGATTTCAGAGCTCGGACCTCACTGCGCAGCGCTTCGTTTTCCGAACGTAGCGCCTCGACCTGTGACCGCGCCTCGCGCAACGCCTTGCGGTGACGGCCCTGCCGCAGCCAGGTGGCGAAGCTGCCGAGAAGGACGCCGACCATGGTCGCGCCGATCAGGATCATGAAGAGCGGGAGAACGATCTGCGGCCCGGAGATGTCGCCGCCGTTGAACGGATCGAAGGAGACGACGACATTCTGACGGTTGGCTAAGGCGAAGACCAGGAAAACCAAGGCCAGCGGCGCAAGAATCAGATATTTCAAGAAGGTGCGCATGGCTTTCCCGCCTTCCCGCGTGCAGCGTTCAATGCCGGCCCGGCTCGCGCCGCAGCTGGAAACGGCCCAGGCTCAGGCCGTGGGCTCCTCGTTGAGGCGTTCGCGCAATTCCTTGCCCGTCTTGAAAAAGGGCACGAATTTCTCCGCGACCTCGACCTGATCGCCCGTCCGCGGATTGCGGCCGACGCGCGCATCGCGCTTCTTGACCGAAAAGGCGCCGAAGCCGCGCAATTCAACGCGGTCCCCACGCGACAAAGCCTCGGTGACTTCATCGAGAATCGCATTGACGATATTTTCGACGTCGCGAAGGTACAAATGCGGGTTTCTGTCGGCAATACGTTGAACGAGTTCCGATTTGATCACTGAAGTCGTCCTGAATTCGCGCCGTAAAGCGCGCCTGGGCAAGGCTTTTTAATTTTGCGGGCCAACCTGCCAAATCGCCAGAAGCCCGTCAAGCGCCGCGACGTCGCGAACGTTTTCGACTTTCAGCGCGAGGTCCGCCGCCTCCCCATAGCCCATGAGCGTCAGCGCCGCGGACGCCAGGCTGAACAGACCGAAACGCCCGGCAGTGCTCGTCTTTTTCCACTCGCGCACAGGCAGGCCCTTGGTAATGCCCTTTTCCTTTTCCAGCCAGGCCACGGCTTCCCGCTCGCCGCCATAAGCGTCGATCAGTTTCAAGGGCATGCCCTGATGGCCGGTGAAGATGCGACCATCGGAGACTGTCGCCAGTTCCGAATCGCTCATGTTGCGGCGCTCCTTCACCAGCCGCTTGAACCAGTCGTAGGAATCGACGACGAGCGAATCGATAGCGGCGCGGGCCGCGTCGCTGGTCGGTTCGAATCCGCTGGGCGAGGCCTTGAGCGGCGATGATTTGATCGACTCGACTTTCACGCCGATATTGTCGAGCAATTTATAGACGTTGGGATATTCAAAGATGACGCCGATGGAGCCGACGATCGCATTGTCGTCCGCGAAGATACGATCGGCGCCGAGAGCGACAATATAGCCGCCGGAGGCCGCCAGGCTGTCCACGACGGCGACGACTGGCTTTTTCTTGGCGACAAGGCGCAATTCGTCGAAGATCCGCTCGGAGCCGGTCACGGTGCCGCCGGGGCTGGAAATATTGACGATCAGCGCAGCGGCACGGGAATCGCCGACATCCTTGATCAGCTTGAGCGTCTCGCGGTCGCCGGTGATCACGCCCTTGACGTTGATCCGGGCGATATGCGGCGTCAGATGACTCGACGCGGCGCCGAACCGGCCCGCCGCCACGACAACGGCCACCGCCGCCAGGGCGAGGGCGAAAAGACGCCAGAACGTGAGCTTGCGGCGCAATTGGCGCCGGTCAAGGATGGTTTCGATGGGCGTCGTCTGCGTCATGCCTGAATCTCCACTCGCGGGGCGAATTTAGTTTCTCAGGGCGCCAAGCTCAATGCGACGCGGCGTTTCTTTTCAGATTTTGGTTTTCAGCGCGGCGGCGACGGTCGGCGGCGAGCAGGGCGAGGCCGGCGGCGACCGACTGGAACGGATTGTCGTAATGGAGTTTTTGCGCGCCAAACCGTCGTTCGAAAATGGCGCGCAGGCTGGGAATGAAGGAGGTGCCGCCGGTCATGAAAACGGCGTCGATCCTGTCGGCCGGGATTTTCGCGCTCGCCAGGGTCTCTTCGAGCGCCGCCTCGATCCGCGCGAGATCGGGGGCGATCCACTGTTCGAAATCGACCCGCGACACCAAAGAATCGATCGAGACGCCGCTACGAACGAATGTCAACCGGGCTTCCGGCGCCGACGACAGGGCCGCCTTGACCGCGCCGACTGTCTGATAAAGTTCGAAGCCGAGATCGAGTTCGATCAGTTCGATCAGGGCTTCAAGCTCCGCGCCGCGCTCCGAGACTTCGGCAAAGCGACGCAATTCTTCCAGCGTCTTGGGCGTCTTGAGCCAGGAAATCTGGTGCCATTGCGCGAACGAGGCATGATAATAGGCGGGCAACGGCAGGATCTTGTCGAGCGAGCGATAGGTCGCGCCTTTGCCGAGGCGCGGCGAAATGACATGGTCGATCAGGCGGAAATCGAAGGAGTCACCGGCGACGCCGCAGCCGCCGTGGCCCAGCGCCTCGGCCTCCATGCCGTCCGGTCCGATCATGAAATGGAGCAGGGCGAAATCGCTCGTGCCGCCGCCGAAATCGGCCACCAGAACGGTCTCGTCGCGGCGCAGATTTCGCGCGCGCCAATAGGCGGCGCCGAGCGGCTCGAACGCGAATTCGGCTTGCGGAAGGCCGGCGGCGGCGTAGGAATCCGCGAGGCGCTTCGTCGCCAAGGCCTCGTCAGGCTTGTCGCCCGCGAAGACGACTGGTCGCCCGGCGGCGACAAAGGCGCCGTTCGCGACTTCCGTCCCGCCTTGCGCCTCGAACAGATGGCGCAGGAAAATCGAGGTCATGTCCTCGATCGTCACCCTCTGGCCGAACAGCCGGGCTTCGGTGAACACACGGCTCGCGAGATGGGTCTTGAAGGACTGAATGAAGCGTTCCGTCGGCTCGGCGGCAATGGCGCGCTCGAGCGCCTCGGGGCCGGCGACATGGCCAAGGCCCCGGCCCTGCCTCCAGAACATCAGGGCCGTGCGGAAGGTTTGGGTCAACCCCGTGGCGCTCGGCCAGGAGACCGTGCGCACGCCGCCCTTCTCGTCGGCGAAGGCGATGACGCTGTTGGTGGTGCCGAAATCCACGCCGATGGCGTAAGTCATGGAAGCCCCGAACAAAAACCCCGCGCGAATTTTTTCGCGCGGGGTCCGAATGACGGCCGGTTCTCGCGGACGAGGACCGGCTAAGAGCGAACGCGACACCGAGCCGATGCGAGGGGCGCCGGCGGCGCGTTTCATCGCGACACGCCGGCAAAATCCCTGACAAGGGTTACTTGGTCTCGCGAGCCTTGAGCGCGGCGCCGAGGATGTCGCCGAGCGAGGCGCCCGAATCGGCGGAGCCATATTGCGCGATGGCTTCCTTCTCTTCGGCCACTTCGAGAGCCTTGATGGACACGGCCACCTTGCGCGCCTTGCGGTCGAACAGAGTGACGCGGGCGTCGACCTTCTCGCCGACCGCGAAACGGTCGGGACGCTGGTCGGCGCGGTCGCGAGCCAGTTCGTTGCGCTTGATGAAGGCCTGGAGGTCGGTGCCGACGATCTTCACCTCGATGCCGCCGTCCTTGACTTCGAGCACTTCGCAAGTGACGATAGCGCCCTTCTTCAGTTCGCCGTCCTCGCCGGCCGAAGCCGTCACGAAGGGGTCGCCGCCGAGCTGCTTGACGCCGAGCGAAATGCGCTCCTTCTCGACATCGACGTCGAGAACGCGGGCGCGCACGACATCGCCCTTCTTGTAGTCCTCGATCGCCTGTTCGCCGGGGCGGTTCCAGTCGAGGTCGGAGAGATGGACCATGCCGTCCACATCGCCGTCGAGGCCGATGAACAGGCCGAATTCGGTCTTGTTCTTGACCTCGCCCTCGACATCGGAGCCGACGGGGTGCTTCTCGGCGAAGGCTTCCCACGGATTCTGCAGGGTCTGCTTGAGGCCCAGCGAAATGCGGCGCTTGACGGAATCGACTTCCAGCACCTGCACGTCGACTTCCTGGCTGGTCGAGACGATCTTGCCGGGATGGACGTTCTTCTTGGTCCAGGACATTTCGGAGACGTGGATCAGGCCTTCGATGCCCGGCTCCAGTTCGACGAACGCGCCATAGTCGGTGATGTTGGTCACGCGGCCATGGAAGCGGGCGTTGATCGGATATTTGGCCTCGATGCCCTGCCACGGATCGTCGAGCAGCTGCTTCATGCCCAGCGAGATGCGGTGGGTCTCGTGATTGATCTTGATGATCTTCACCTTCACCGTCTGGCCGATGTTGAGCACTTCGCTCGGATGATTGACGCGGCGCCAAGCGATGTCGGTGACATGCAGCAGGCCGTCGATGCCGCCGAGGTCGACGAAGGCGCCGTAATCCGTGATGTTCTTCACCACGCCTTCGATCGTCACGCCCTCTTCGAGGTTGGCGACGATCTCGTGGCGCTGTTCGGCGCGGCTCTCTTCCAGCACGGTGCGGCGCGACACGACGATATTGCCGCGGCGGCGATCCATCTTGAGAATCTGGAAGGGCTGCGGCACGCCGAGCAGCGGGGTGACATCGCGGATCGGGCGGATATCGACCTGCGAGCGCGGCAGGAAGGCCACGGCGCCGTCGAGATCGACGGTGAAGCCGCCCTTGACCTGGTTGAAGATGACGCCGTCGACCTTCTCGCCGGCCTCGAAGGCCTTTTCGAGCTTGACCCAGCTCTCTTCGCGGCGGGCCTTGTCGCGCGAAATGACGGCTTCGCCGAGCGCGTTCTCGACGCGCTCGAGATAGACTTCGACTTCGTCGCCGACGTTCGGGGCGGCGTCACGGCCGTGGCCGGTGAATTCCTTGAGGGCCACGCGGCCTTCGGTCTTGAGGCCGATGTCGACGACCGCGACATCCTTTTCGATGGCGACGACGCGGCCCTTGACGACCGAACCTTCGAACGCCTCGCTCTCGCCATAGGATTCGGCAAGGAGAGCGGCAAAATCATCGCGCGTCGGGTTCATACCCGCGTTATTGGCAGAGGACATAATTTCTCCTGAGGTGCCCGATCGGGCGGCGCCGGCTGGGTTCGTGTTGCACATGCTCCGTTCCGCCAGCGCGCATCTTGCTTCGATGCGTCTCGTCCCAAGGGGACGTCCGGCGCGGGCCGGCGGGCGGGAGCGGGTTTAAGAGCCGGCGATATAGCAGGCGCGCGGGTTTTCGACAAGACGCCCGACGAGGCGACATACGGCGCCGCGCGCGCCTCGGATCAGGGAGGCGTGGGCGCGAGCGGCGAGGGGACGCCCTCGCGGATGATCCGCGAGAAATCGGGCGAGTCGTCGGCCTGCCGCGCCCTTTCGCTGATGCGCGAGCGCGCGCGCAATTCCTCCAGCGAAATCCGCGTGTCCACGATTCCGTGATCATAAAGATAGCTTGGCAAGAAGCCGTTGACGATCAGGCGCCAGTCGAAAGGCAGACGGCCGCCGGCGGCGCGGACCAGCTTGACCACGGCGGTCGTGCAATTTGTCGTGATCGAATTATAGAATCGCGGCCGCGCCGCCAGCGCGTTCGATTCCTCAACGAATTGCAGGAGGATCGCTCGCGCCACATCGGGCGGCGTGCTTAGCCGATAAAGCTGCACGTCTTCCCCGCGAATGTTAGAGCGGAGCCGCACGACATCGCGCTCTTCCGAAGCGATGATCACCAGCGGATTGGAGCGGAACAGATCGGCGACGGGGGAGAATTCGCCGCCCTTGCGGCTGCGGACTTCCGCCGACCAGGCGAGAAAGCGGCCATCCTCGAAGCCGAAGCTGATGATGAGATGGGTCATTTCCGGCCCGGCCCAATAGGCGAGAAAGACGTCGAGCTCGCGCAGCTTCGAAAGGTCATAGGTTTCGGTGACCCAGCGCTCCTTATATTCGGTCCGACTGGTCCAGTCGAAGTCGCGGACATTTTTCAGGGTCAACAGATTGCCCTCGACCACGCCGGTGACCTGCCGGGCGACATCGGGCGACCAATCCGCCACCGTTGGCGGCTTGATCGTGCTCCACCAGACGAGGAGCGCGGCAAGGGCTGGAACAAAGATGGCGAGCGCGCGCCAGCGGCGGTCGGTGGAAAGCGCCGCGACGGTGGTCAGGGAGACGCAACAGGAGAGAGCCGCCATGATCCCCCGGAGCCACTCGGGCCCCGGAATGCGGAACCAGAGCGCCAGCGAAGCCCAAAGACCAATCGGAACGATGAGGAGGAGGGCGACAAGACCCCAGAAGATCGTCGCAACGACTCGTCTTTCCCGTCCCAAAGAGCGCGCTCCATAATTATCGGCTTCGGGCCGGGCTTATCCTGAGCGAAAGGGCCAGAGCAAAATTTTCGCGAGAAACGTCGAACGCCGCGTCGGTCGCGACCGCGGTGGAAAGCATCCGCTGATCGTCAGGTCGCCGCCTCGGCCCGATCGACAATCTCGAGGGCGGCGGCGAAGGCCGCCTCGATGTTCAGGTCGGTCGTGTCGAGGATCTTCGCGTCATCCGCCGGGCGCAGCGGCGCGTCGGCGCGTTCCGAATCGCGCGTGTCGCGCTTCCTGATGTCGTCGAGAATCGCCGGATAATCGACCTTTTCGCCGCGACCGCGCAATTCCAGGGCGCGGCGCTGGGCGCGAGCTTCCGGGCTAGCGGTCACGAAAATCTTCACGTCGGCCTTGGGGGCGATCACCGTGCCGATGTCGCGGCCATCGAGAACCGCGCCCTGCGGGCGCGAAGCGAAGGCGCGCTGCATGTCGATCAGGGCGGCGCGAACTTCAGGGATCGCCGCGACGACCGAGGCCGCCTCGCCCATTTCCCTTCCGCGCAGCCGGTCCTCCTCGAAATCAAGCAGAGCGAGCCCGCGCGCCGCGCTGACGGCGTTTTCGACATCGTCGAGCTTCGATCCCTGGTCGAGCAGCGCGCGGGCGGTGGCGCGATAGAGCAGGCCGGTGTCGAGATGCGGCAGGCCGAAATGAGCGGCGAGGCGCCGGGCGATCGTGCCCTTGCCCGAGGCCGCCGGCCCGTCGATGGCGATGAGCATCAGGAGAATTCCGCGCCGAGCCGGGCCATCAGCGGCCGGAAGGTCGGGAAGGAGGTGGCGATCATCGTCTCGTCGTCCACCGCCACCGGCTTGTCCGACGCCAGACCCATGACCAAAAAACTCATGGCGAGGCGGTGGTCGAGATGGGTCTCGACCAATCCGCCGCCGGGGCAGACGCCCGCGCCGCCCTCGACGATCAGGTCGTCGCCCTCGACCACAGCCTTGACCCCATTGGCGATGAGGCCGGCGGCGGTGGCGGCAAGGCGATCGGATTCCTTCACCCGCAGTTCCTGGAGGCCGTTCATGCGGGTGACGCCGCGCGCGAAAGCGGCGACCACCGCCAGGATGAGATATTCGTCGATCATCGCCGGGGCGCGAGCGGCGGGCACATCGACCCCTGTCAGATCACTGTGGCGGACGCGCAGGTCGGCGACGTCCTCGCCGCCTTCCTCGCGCCGGTCGAGAATCTCGATATCGGCGCCCATTTCGAGCAAGGTGGTGAGAAAGCCCGAGCGTAACGGGTTCATCATCACCCCCTCGACCACAATGTCGGACCCCTTCACCAGCAGCGCCGCCGCGATCAGGAAGGCCGCCGAGGACGGATCGACCGGGACGACGATCGGACGGGGCGCCAGTTCCGGGCGGCCTTCGAGCGTGATCCGCCGGCCATGCTCGCCGAAGGACTCCGAAGTCAGCGAAGCGCCGAAATAGGTCAGCATCTTCTCGGTATGGTCGCGACTGGCCTCGCTCTCGATGACCGTCGTGCGGCCGAGCGCGTTGAGCCCGGCGAGCAGGACCGCCGATTTGATCTGGGCCGAAGCGACCGGGGTGCGATATTCGATCGGCGCCGGCTCGGAGGTCCCCTTCAGCAGGATCGGGCATCGTCCGCCTTCCGCCTGTTCCAGAACCTGCGCGCCCATAAGGACGAGCGGATCGAGAATGCGACGCATCGGGCGCTTGCGGAGCGAAGCGTCGCCGTCGAAGCGCGCGGTGATCCCATGGCCGCCGACCACGCCCATCATCAGACGCGACCCGGTGCCGGCATTGCCGAAATCGAGCGTCTCGCGCGGCTCGAGGATCGAACCGAGGCCCATGCCGCGAATGGCCCAGGCGCCCTCGCCGAGCCTTTCCACCTTGGCGCCGAGCTGGGCGCAGGCGCGGCCGGTGTTCAGCACGTCTTCGCCCTCAAGCAGGCCGGACACCTTTGTTTCGCCGACGGAAAGCAAGCCAAGGAGGAAAGCGCGGTGGGAAATGCTCTTGTCGCCCGGCGGCCGCGCGCGGCCGCGCAAAGGACCACAGGCCTTGGCGGTCAAGGGTTTGGCGATCGCGGAATGAGACATCGGCGGCGGGGGCTTTCAGAACGGGATGGCGTCAGGGCAGGGCTTTTTCGATCTCCCGCAGGACGGTCTTATCCAACGCCTCCTCGGTGATCGGCCCGATGAACTTGTAGGCGATGGTTCCGTCGCCCCGCACGATGAAGGTTTCGGGAACGCCCGTCAGACCCCAGTCGATACCGACGCGTCCGCTCGAATCCATGCCGATCGCCGCATAGGGATCGCCGCCGTCGGCGAGGAATTTCGCGGCATTGGCCGGATCGTCCTTGTAATTGACGCCGACCAGCCGAACGCCCATCGCTTTCAGCGCCTCGTTCTCGGCGAGCTTGCGAAGAACCGGATGCTCCATCCGACAGGGCGCGCACCATGAGGCGAAAATATTGACGACCGTCACGCCCCCCTTGCGCAAATCGGCGTCCGACAATCCGGGCCGGTCCACGCCGGGAACGGCCGGAAGGTTGAAAGCTGGCGCCGGATGGCCGATCAGGGCCGAGGGCACGATCGACGGATCGCGGCCAAGCGACAGCCGCCAACCCAGAAAAGCCGCCATGCCCACGAAGATCAAAAGAGGAAGCGCCACCGCCAGCCGTCGCTTCGGCGCGGGCGCGTCATTCGCCGCGCTCATCGGCCGGTCTCCCTGTCGTCGAATCGCGCAAGCTTTCCTTTCAACTCGCGAAATTCCAGCGTGATCGAGGCGACCAGCGCGCCGACGACGATGGCGGCGAAGCCATAGGCCGAGACGATATAGAAGGAATAATCCTTCATTGCGCGGCCTCCGCGGTCATTTCCGGATCCTCGGCCGCCGCCGCCATGATGCTCAAGCGACGCAGGCGCCGGCGCAGGATCTCATTGCGGATGGCCATCAGGTGCAGGGTGAAGAAGAGCAAGGTGAAGCCTAGGGCCATGATGAGGAGGGGCCAGAGCATGGAGGCCGAAATGCTCGGTCCGCCGAGGCGAAAGACCGAAGAGGGCTGGTGCAAGGTATTCCACCAGTCGACCGAGAATTTGATGATCGGGATATTGACCACGCCGACAAGGGTCAAAATCGCCGCGGCGCGCGCGGCCTGCGCCGGCTCCTCGATCGTCTGCCACAGGCCAATCAGGCCGAGATAGATCAGGAAAAGCACGAGAACCGAGGTCAGGCGCGCGTCCCAGACCCACCATGTTCCCCACATCGGCTTGCCCCAGAGCGAGCCGGTGACCAGACAAACGAGCGTGAAGGCGGCGCCGAGCGGCGCGGCGGCCTTCTGCGCGGCGTCGGCGAGCGGATGGCGCCAGACCAGCGTGCCGAGCGCCGCAGAGGTCATGACCATGTAGCACATCATGCCGAGCCAGGCGGCGGGCACGTGCAGGTACATGATCTTGACCGAAGAGCCCTGCTGGTAATCGTCGGGCGCGACGAAAAAGGTCAGATAGAGGCCAACGGCGAGCGCGATCCCCGCGGCGGCGGCAAGCCACGGAATCAGGCGCGCGGCGAGCGCGAGAAAATTCGTCGGATTGGCGTATTTGAGCATGGACCTGACCCGTCCTCCCCGGGCTTGCGCCGCCTGATTAGGCCTCGACGCGCGCAAATGCAATTCCACGCGCCAGCATGGGCGACGAAAAGACGGCGAAATTACGCCTCGCGCGCCCTCAACGCCGCCGCTGCGGCGAATGGCGCGCCCGCGATCGCCATCAAGGACAATCCGCACAGGATCAGGAACGGCGTGTGGAACGGCACCGTTCCGCCGCTCGCGGCCGCGGCGCTGGCGACGCCGAAAATGAGAATCGGCGTTGTGAGCGGCAGGATGAGCACGGCCATGAGCAGGCCGCCGCGCCGCAAGCCCGCGGTCAGGGCGGCGCCAATGGCGCCGAGCAAGGTCAAGGCGGGCGTGCCGGCGAAAAGCGAGGCGGCGACGCCCGCGAGCGACGCCGGCTCCATGCCGAGCGTGAGTCCGAGAAGCGGCGCGGCGGCGATCAGCGGCAGCGCCGTCAGAGTCCAGTGGGCCGCGCATTTGACCAGGACAACCAGCTCCATCGGCGTCGAGGACATCATGAAGAGATCGAGCGAGCCGTCGTCGGCGTCGCCCTGAAAGAGCCGGTCGAGACCGAGGAGCGTCGCCAAGAGGGCGGCAATCCACAGGATCGCCGGGCCGATCCGCGACAGGAGGTTGAGGTCCGGTCCAATCGCGAAAGGCGTGAGACTCACGAGGATCAGGAAAAAGACGACGCCCATGGCGCCGCCGCCGCCAATGCTGCGGGCGATGCGCAATTCGCGCCAGAAGAGAGCCGCGAGAGGCGAATTCATGCCGCGCTCTCCATGCCTTGCGTTGGCTTAGCCACGTCGAGGCGCAACTCCTTCGCGTCGACCAGGCCAAGAGGCGCATGGGTCGCGGCGATAATGAACCCGCCGCTGGCGCGATGCGCGGCCATGGATTGGGCGAAGACCTCCTGCGAGCCGACATCGAGCGCCGTCGCCGGTTCGTCGAGCAGCCAGATCGGACGGGGCGCGACGAAGAGTCGCGCGAGCGCAACGCGGCGTTTCTGGCCAGCTGACAGATAGGCGACGGGGAAATCGCCGACGCGCGCGAGTCCCACCTTTTGCAAGGCGGCTTGCGGCGACAGCGCGCCATCGGGCGCTTGACTGAGCATGCGCGACCAGAACGCCAGATTCTCCAACGCCGTCAGCGCGGCCTTCAGGCCATCGGAATGGCCGACGTAATGCGCCAGCTCGGCGAGCGGCGTACCGACGGCGGACCCGTCGAGGCGGATCTCGCCGCCGCGCAAGGGGAGCAGGCCCGCGAGCGCGCGCAGCAAAGTCGACTTGCCCGCGCCGTTTCGTCCCAGGACGAGCAACGCTTCTCCCGCGCCCAGTTCAAAGCCGATGTCGCGAATGATAGCGCGACCGCCGCGCTCGACGCGCAGGCATTGCGCCAAAATCCCTTTCAAATTCAAGGGGTCCGGCTGACGAGATTGGTGTTGCGGCAAAGGGTCCTCGCAATCTGGCGTCCGAATCGGCGCCGTCGATTTGCGCGCCCGGGATTTAACTTTTGTTTGTGTAGCCTGCGATGGCGGATTTATCTATAAGCCTCTCATTCGCCCTTCTCGCCCCGCCACACTTTCATCGGGATCTCCCAGCGATGGCTTCTCTCGACAGCTTCAAATGCCGCAAAACTCTCAAGGTCGGAGCCAAGACCTATCATTATTTTTCGCTCAAGGCGGCTGAGAAGAACGGCCTCGAAGGCGTTTCCAAGCTGCCCTATTCGATGAAGGTCCTTCTGGAGAACCTGCTCCGCAACGAGGACGGCCGGTCCGTCACCAAGGAAGACATTCTCGGCGTTTCCGAATGGCTCAAGAACAAGGGCAAGGTCGAAAAGGAAATTGCCTTCCGCCCCGCCCGCGTCCTGATGCAGGATTTCACCGGCGTTCCGGCTGTGGTCGATCTCGCCGCGATGCGCGACGGCATCCAGGCCCTCGGCGGCGATCCTGAAAAGATCAATCCGCTCGTTCCGGTCGATCTGGTGATCGACCATTCCGTGATCGTCGACGCCTTCGGCAGCAAGCACGCGCTCAAGACCAATGTCGATCTCGAATATTCGCGCAACGGCGAACGCTACACCTTCCTGAAATGGGGCCAGGGCGCCTTTTCCAATTTCTCCGTCGTCCCGCCCGGCACCGGCATCTGCCATCAGGTGAACACCGAATATCTCGCCCAGACCGTCTGGACCCGCAAGGAGAAGTACCAGCCGGCGCGCGGCAAGGCGATCAATGTCGAGGTCGCCTATCCCGATACGGTCGTCGGCACCGATTCCCACACCACCATGGTCAACGGCCTCTCGGTTCTGGGCTGGGGCGTCGGCGGCATCGAGGCCGAAGCCGCCATGCTCGGCCAGCCGCAGTCCATGCTGCTGCCGGAAGTCATCGGCTTCAAGCTCTCGGGCAAGGTCAAGGAAGGCGTCACCGCCACCGACGTGGTTCTCACGGTCACCCAGATGCTTCGCAAGAAGGGCGTGGTCGGCAAATTCGTCGAATTCTTCGGTCCCGGCCTTGACTCCTTGACGCTGGCCGACCGCGCGACCATCGCCAATATGGGCCCGGAATATGGCGCGACCTGCGGCTTCTTCCCGATCGACGGCGAAACCATCGACTATCTCGACAAGACCGGCCGCAAGCCGGCCCGCGTCGCGCTGGTCGAGAAATACGCCCGCGCCCAGGGCCTTTATCGCACCCGCACCGCGCCGGAGCCTGTCTTCACCGACACGATCGAACTCGATCTCTCCTCCGTCGTTCCGTCGCTTGCCGGCCCGAAGCGCCCCGAGGGCCGGATTGCGCTCGACGGCGTCGCCGCGGGCTTCACCGCCGCGATGGAAAGCGAATACAAGAAACTCGCCGCCATCGGCGAACGCTACAAGGTCGAGGGCGAGAATTTCGACATCGGCCAAGGCGATGTTGTCATCGCCGCCATCACCTCCTGCACCAATACCTCCAACCCGAGCGTGCTGATCGGCGCCGGCCTTCTGGCCCGCAATGCGGTGGCCAAGGGCCTCAATGTCGCGCCTTGGGTCAAGACATCGCTCGCGCCTGGGTCGCAGGTCGTCGCCGAATATCTCGCCAAATCCGGCCTGCAGAAGTCGCTCGACAAGCTCGGCTTCAACCTCGTCGGTTTCGGCTGCACCACCTGCATCGGCAATTCCGGCCCGCTGCCGGAGAAAATTTCGAAGGCGATCAACGCCAATGGCGTCGTCGCGGCGGCCGTCCTCTCGGGCAACCGCAATTTCGAGGGCCGCGTCTCGCCGGACGTCCAGGCGAATTACCTCGCCTCGCCGCCGCTGGTCGTTGCCTATGCCCTCGCCGGCTCGGTGCAGAAGGACCTGACCAAGGAGCCGATCGGCCATGACAAGAAGGGCGCGCCGGTGTTCCTGCGCGACATTTGGCCAACCTCGAAAGAAATCCAGGAATTCATCCGCAAGAACGTCACCAAGTCGCTGTTCAAGGCGAAATATGCGGATGTGTTCAAGGGCGACGTCAACTGGCGCCGGGTCAAGGCGCCGCACAGCCAGACCTATGCCTGGGACAACAAGTCCACCTATGTCCAGAACCCGCCCTATTTCAGGGGCATGACCATGGACCCCAAGCCGGTCGCCGACATCGAAGGCGCCCGCGTCCTCGCCCTCTTCGGCGACAAGATCACCACCGACCATATTTCTCCGGCCGGTTCGATCAAGGCCGCTTCGCCCGCGGGCAAATATCTGCAGGCCAACAAGGTGAAGCCGGAAGACTTCAACCAGTACGGCACCCGGCGCGGCAACCATGAAGTGATGATGCGGGGCACCTTCGCCAATATCCGCATCAAGAACTTCATGCTCGCCGACGAGAGCGGCAACGTGCCGGAAGGCGGCAACACAAAATATTACCCCGGCGGCGAAGTCATGCCGATTTACGACGCCGCGATGAAATATGAGAAGGCCAAGACCCCGCTCGTCGTCTTCGCCGGCGTCGAATATGGCAACGGCTCCTCTCGCGACTGGGCGGCCAAGGGCACCAACCTGCTCGGCGTCCGCGCGGTCATCGCCGAGAGCTTCGAGCGCATCCATCGCTCCAATCTCGTCGGCATGGGCATTCTGCCGCTGACCTTCGAGGACGGAACGACCTGGAAATCGCTGGGCCTGAAGGGCGACGAACTGGTGACCATCAAGGGTCTGACCAAGCTCGAACCGCGCCAGAAGCTGGAAGCCGAGATCGCCTATGGCGACGGAACGGTGAAGAAGATCAAACTCAACAGCCGCATCCTCACCGCCGACGAGATCGAATATTACAAGAACGGCGGCATCCTGCAGTATGTGCTGCGGCAGCTGGCTGTGGCGTGATTTTCGGGCGCGCCCGACGCTTATAACGAAAACGCCGCCGGGGGATCAGATCCCGGCGGCGTTTTCATTTACCTTGTCCTCTTGAGCGACCCTCGCGATCAGAAATGCTCCTGGTCCGCCTCAGGCTTGATCTCATGCTTCAGGACCAGCGGCGTCTGGGCCAAAGCGAAGAGGACCGTCAGCGGCATGACGCCAAATGATTTGAAGCCGGCCCAGAAATCCCAGCTTTGCGTCAAGCGCACCGCCTCGTTCAGCCCAGCGAGGAGGAAGAAAAACAGGCCCCAGCGAATGGTCAGCTTACGCCAGCCTGCCTCGTCGAGATGCATCACGCTGTCGAGCGCCACGGGCAACAGCAATTTCCCGAACGCCAAGCCGCCAAGCAGCGCGGCGCCAAAAAGCGCGTTCACGATCGTCGGCTTCAGCTGGATGAACAGCCGGTCCTGAAAGAAAAAGGTCAGCGAACCGAAGACCAATACGGCGATAGCGGTCACGACCGGCATGATCGGCAGATGCCGCGTCAACACCCATGACGCAATCAGTGCGGCGACGACCGCCGCCATCAACACGCCCGTCGAAGTGAGGATAGCTGTCTTTTCGGGCGTGATTCCTTCCGGCAGGAGGGGGCTAACGAGCCCATGAAAGAAGGCCGGGCGCGAATTGGCGAGGAAGAACAGGACCAAAGGCCCCATTTCCAGCACCAGCTTCAGCAAGGGATTGACCTTTTTAGGTTTATTCTCTTCAGACATCGGGGCCTCAGGCGTTGTCGTCTTCGAAGCCGGCAATGGCGCGAGCGAAATCTCGGGCCGCGAAAGGCTCCAGATCGTCGGCCTGTTCGCCGACCCCAATGAAATGGACCGGGAGCTGGAACTTGTCGGCGATCGCCACCAGAATGCCGCCGCGCGCCGTGCCGTCGAGCTTGGTCATGACAAGGCCGGTGACGCCAGCAGTCTTGCCGAAGATCTCGACCTGGCTGAGGGCGTTCTGGCCTACGGTGGCGTCGAGCACCAGCAGGACCGCATGGGGCGCCTCGGGGTCGATCTTCTTCATGACCCGGACGATCTTTTCCAGCTCGGCCATGAGCTCGGCGCGATTCTGCAGGCGCCCCGCCGTGTCCATCATCAGCACGTCGACATTCTGCTCCTGCGCGGCCTTGATCGCGTCGAAGGCCAGCCCGGCGGCGTCGGCGCCCGCCTCACGCGCGATGACCGGAACCTCCATCCGCCCGCCCCAGATCTTCAGCTGCTCGATCGCCGCGGCGCGGAACGTGTCGCCCGCCGCCAGCATGAGCTTCTTGCCCTCGGCGGAAAATTTCGCGGTCAGCTTGCCGATGGTCGTCGTTTTACCCGAACCGTTGACGCCGACCACCAGAATGACGAAAGGTTTCTTCCCGGCCTCGATTTCCAGCGGTCGCGCCACCGGCGTCAGCACGCGCTCCACCTCTTCAGCGAGAATGGCGCGCACTTCCTCCGGCGCGATCTGCTTGTCGTAGCGGCCCTTGCCGACCAGCGCTGCGATCCGGGTCGCGGCGGCGACGCCGAGGTCGGCGCGCACAAGCACATCCTCGAGATCCTCGAGCATGTCGGCGGAAAGCTTTTTCTTGGTGAAAATATCCGCGACGCCCTGAGCTATGGAAGATGACGACCGCGCGAGTCCATGCCGCAACCGCACCCACCAGCTCAACTTCGGCGGAGATGGGGATGGAACGGGCGCCGACTCGCCGGGGGCCGAAGGGACTTCAGGCTGCGGTTCCGGCCGAAAAGCCTCGAGAGAAGCCTCTGTGACCGGAGACAATTCGGCGACGCTCTCAGGCGCAGCCTCTGACTCAGGCTCCACTGGCGCCGGTTTGGCCTCTTCGACGACCTGCGGCTTGTTTTCCCAGAACGTTTCCTCGGCATGCCGCATCTTGAACAGGCGCCCGATGAAGCCGGCCTTTTCTTTCGATTCTGCGCTCATGCGCTCCAAACTCGCTTTGCGTCCAGGCGGTGCGCCCTTCTCAATTCGTGGAGATTTTGCGATAAGCGGCCATGACGCCCACAGCAAGAAATCCCATTCCGATCTCGATAGCCTGTCCCGCATGACGCCGGAAGAGATTTATGCGCGCCTGCTTTATCGGGACGGGCTGATCCTTGTCCTGGACAAGCCCGCGGGTCTGCCCGTCCATCGCGGCCCCAAGGGCGGTGAGAATTTCGAACAAGACTTTGTCCATCTGCGCTTCGGCCTGCCGCGCAATCCAGCGCTGGCCCATCGGCTGGACAAGGACACCTCCGGCTGCCTGGTGCTGGGGCGCCACCGCAAGGCCCTGGAAAAGCTGATGCTTCTGTTCAAGCAGGGCAAGATCGAGAAGTCCTATTGGGCGATCGTCAATGGCGGCCCCGCGGCGGACGAAGGCCTGATCGATTTGCCGCTCGGCCGGCTCGACGCCACGCGCGGCTGGTGGATGAAGGTCGATCCGAACGGATTGCCGTCGCAAACCCGCTGGCGCGTGCTCGGGCGTGGCCGCGATGCCGACGGCGCGCCGATCAGCTGGCTGGAGCTGGCGCCGCTGACCGGCCGAACCCATCAGCTGCGCGTCCATTGCGCGGCGCGCGATTTCCCGATTTTTGGCGATCCCATCTATGGCGCGGGGATCCGTCCCGATGCGCTTCTGCACCTCCATGCGAGGGCGATCCGCATCCCGATCTCGAACAACAAGCCGCCCATCGAGGTTGAAGCCTGCGCGCCCGACCATATGAAGGAGCGCCTCGCGGCCTGCGGCTGGACGCAGCAGATGGACGACGCGGTCGTCACAGCACGCCGACAGAAGGAAGAAACGCGGCAAAATGAGCGCGAAAACGCCGCGTCTGAGGAGAAAGTCGCAGGAAATTGAGCGTTGCGGCCGGAAAGGCGCATTGCTCTACGCGCCTCCTTGCTGTAGGGAAGCGCGCTTAAAATGTGGAGATCAGCATGGGTTACAAGGTCGCTGTCGTCGGCGCCACGGGCAATGTGGGCCGCGAAATGCTGGATATTTTGGCCGAACGCCAGTTCCCGGCGGACGAGGTCGTGGCGCTCGCGTCGTCGCGCTCGATCGGCACGGAAGTGTCCTATGGCGACAAGACGCTGAAATGCAAGCATCTCGACACGTTCGACTTTTCGGATTGCGACATCGCGCTGATGTCGGCCGGCGGCTCGGTCTCGAAAGACTGGTCGCCGAAGATCGGCGCGCAGAATTGCGTCGTGATCGATAATTCCTCGGCCTGGCGCTATGACGCCGACGTTCCGCTGGTCGTGCCGGAGGTCAACGCCGACGCGTTGAAGGGTTTCGGCCGCAAGAACATCATCGCCAATCCGAACTGCTCGACGGCGCAGTTGGTCGTGGCGCTCAAGCCGCTGCATGACCGCTTCACGATCAAGCGCGTCGTGGTTTCGACCTATCAGTCGGTTTCCGGCGCCGGCAAGGAGGCGATGGACGAACTCTTCGCCCAGACCCGCGCCGTCTTCGTCTCCGACCAGGTCGAGAACAAGAAGTTCCCGAAGCGCATCGCCTTCAACCTCATCCCGCAGATCGACGTCTTCATGGAAGACGGCTTCACCAAGGAAGAGTGGAAGATGATGGCCGAGACGAAGAAAATTCTCGACCCGAAGATCAAGCTGACCGCGACCTGCGTGCGCGTGCCGGTTTTCATCTCCCATTCCGAAGCGGTGAATGTGGAGTTCGAGAAGCCGGTTACTGCGGAAGAGGCGCGGAAAATCCTGCGCGAAGCGCCGGGCGTTCTGGTGATCGACAAGCGCGAGCCGGGCGGCTACATCACCCCGCACGAAGCGGCGGGCGAGGACGCCACCTATATTTCGCGCATCCGCGAGGACGCGACCGTCGAGAACGGCCTCGCCTTCTGGTGCGTGTCGGACAATCTGCGCAAGGGTGCGGCGCTCAACGCGGTGCAGATCGCGGAAGCGATGATCAACCGCAAGCTGCTGGCGCCGAAGCAGAAAGCGGCCTGAGACCAAAACGCGCCGGGGAAACCCGGCGCTTTCTTTTTGATTCGCTGCAATTTCAGAAGCGTGGCGTTCCCCCCAGGGCCTCCCGATGGGCTTCGGCCGCGACCTGACGGAAGGTTCCGTCGCTCGGATCCAGAGCCATGAGTTCGCCGCCGGCCACGCCGAAATAGGCGCCGTGCAGATTAAGCCAGCCGCGCTGCTCAAGCGTCGCGATATAGGGAAAACTGCGCAGATTGGCGATGCTCTGCTTGATCGACTCCCACGCGAGCCGCTCCGACCAGTTCTGCAAGGGTTCGGTCGGCTCGCCGATTTTTTCCGCCGCGGGGGCGAGCAACTTGATCCAGCCGCCGATGAAATCGCCGGGCGCGAGCGGCCGCATATAGGGATCGTGCTGGAGCTGAGCATAGGCTTTCACGCCGCCGCACTGGGCATGGCCCATCACCACGATATGCTTGACCTTGAGACCCATCACCGCGAATTCGATCGCGGCCGAGGTTCCGTGGTAATCGTCATTGGGCTTGTAAGGCGGCACGAGGTTGGCGACGTTGCGCACCACAAACATCTCGCCGGGGCCAGCGTCGAAGATCAGTTCCGGAGAGACGCGCGAATCGCAACATCCGATCAGCAGGATCTCCGGGCTTTGGCCACTTTTCGCCAGTTCCTCATAACGTTCTCGTTCGCGCGAGAGACGTCCGGCAAGGAATTTCTCATAACCCTCGGTGAGCCGCGTCGGAAAATGTGCTTCGCTCATTCGCCGTCCTTCCATGTGAACGAACAGCTTTTGCCGCATCGCGGCGAGGAGAGCAATCCTCGCTTTGGTAGCGTGTTCCGGCAATCACGATGACCACGAAATGACGATGGCGTGAAAGGGGCGGAAACATTATTGTGCCCTGCGAAAAACCATTCCCCTATGGAGCAATCATGATCAGCCTTCGTCCCCGCCGCAGCGTTCTCTATATGCCGGGCTCGAACGCCCGCGCGCTGGAAAAGGCCAAGACGATCGCCGCCGATTCCCTCATTCTCGACCTCGAGGACGCCGTGGCGCCCGACGCCAAGGAACTGGCGCGCGACCAGGTCGCCGCCGCCGTCAAGGCGGGCGGCTTCGGGCGACGCGAGATCGTCATTCGCGTCAATGGCGCCGGCACGCCCTGGGGCGAGGCCGATCTGGCCGCCGCGGCTATGGCCGGCCCCGACGCCATTCTCCTCCCGAAAGTCTCGTCGCCGGGCGACATCATGGTCACCGCCAAGGCCCTGCGCGACGCGGGCGCCCCGGACCATACGAAGCTCTGGGCGATGATGGAGACGCCGGTCGCCATTCTCAACGCCGATTCCATCGTCCGCACCGCGCTCGATCCGCAGTCGCGTCTGGCCGTTCTGGTGATGGGCACGAACGACATCGCCAAGGAAACCCGCGCCCGCCTCACCCCGGGGCGACAGTCCATGCTGGCCTATTTGTCGATCTGCGTCGCGGCCGCCCGCGCGAACGGCGTGGATATTGTCGATGGCGTCTACAACGATTTCTCCAATGAAGCCGGGCTCCGCGCCGAATGCGAACAGGGCCGCGATCTCGGCATGGACGGCAAGACCTTGATCCACCCCAATCAGGTCGCGATCTGCAACGAGGTCTTCGCGCCTTCCGAAGCCGAGGTCGCCTTCGCCCGCAAGATCATCGAGGTCTTCGACCTGCCGGAAAACACGTCCAGGGGCGCCCTGCAGATCGACGGCAAGATGGTCGAACGCCTCCATGCCGACATGGCGCGCCGTACGGTCGCCATCGCGGACGCCATCGCGGCCGCCTGAAAGCGCCTCGCCGATTGCGGGTTCCCTTTCCTCGAGGCGCGCGCTAGCAATGGGGCAGCATGAAAAGAGGCGCGGGATGAGCGATCAAGACGGCGGCAAGACCGAACCAGGCCACACCGAAGCCAAAGCCCAAGAGACGCCGGAGCCTGGGACAGACAGGAAGGAGCCGGCGGGGCAGGCCGATTCCTTCGCCGAAAATCAGGCGGCGCACGGATCGCATCGGGACGAATCGGAACCGATGCCGGCGGAGGACGGAGCGAACGCTTCCGAGCTCGAGGCCGACCCAGGATCGACGGAGCCGGAAGGATCCGAGGCTCCTTCGACGCCGGCGCCCGCGGAGCGCACCGAAGACGACGCAGGCCGAAAAGGCGGCGTCTTCGCGCTGGTCGCTTTCCTCATCGGAGCCGTGGTCCTCGGCGGGGGCGGCTATTACCTCTGGGACGCCTATGTCGGGGAGCCGCCGGCGACGTCTTCAGGAACCGAGGCGCCATCCGCGCCTGAAAAGGCGACGTCCAAACCCGCGCCGCCAGAAGCGACCCGTGATACCGAGGGCGAAAAGACCGCTCCTTCCGCCGCCATGACGGCGACGGCGACCAAAGCGCCGCCGCCAGGGAGCGGAAGCGCGCCCGCCCCCGCAGCGTCGGCGGCGGTCGAAGCCGCAAAATCCGGCGCCACGGCTGAGGATTCGACACACGCTCTCATGGAGATGGCGGCAAAACTCGCCGCCACCCAAGAAACCATCGCCAAGTTGTCGCAGCGTCTGGAGGTTGTCGAAAATCTCGTCGCGACGCCGAAGATCGACGCACGCGCCAGCCTTGCCGCCCGCGAAGCGAATCCGGCCAATGCCGGCGTTTCGGCCGCCCGTCTGGTGGTGGCGCAGAGCCTGCTCGCGGCGGTGCGCCAGGGCGACGATTATACAGCGCAGCTGAACGCCTTGCAGAATTTCGGCGCCGATTCCGCGCGGCTGGCGCGGCTTCGCGCCGGTCTTGCCGCTCCGACTGTGGAAAAGCTGGCAGACGAATTCCGCGCCCTCGCGCCCAAGCTTGAACAAGCTGCGGCGCCGCCCCCGGCGGCCCCGTCCCAGTCTGAACAGAAGCCGCGCGAAAGCTTCTGGGCGCATGTCGAGGCCGCCGCGGGCAAGCTCGTCAGGATTCGCCCCGCCGGCGCGCCGGACAAGGACGCAGCCGGGATGCAGATCGACAAGATAGAAAAGGACCTGCGTTCAGGAAATCTCGCAACCGCCCTGGCCGACCGCCAGAAGCTTCCTCCTCAGGCTTTCGCTTTGTCGAGCAATTGGGCGGCGTCCGCCCAGACCCGGATCGACGCCGAATCCGCCGCCAAGGAGGAATTTGCCGAGGCCATGCAGAATTTGTCCAAAGGCAAAAACTGAAGTTTTCCGTCCCGGCGCCGGCGTGGATCATCGCTGCGCCAGCGTTATTTCCTCATTCGAGTGCAGCCGATGTTTCGCATTCTGCTCTTCCTTTTCCTGATCGGCCTCGCGACGATGGGCTTGGGCTACCTCATCGAACAGCCGGGGTCGCTCGCCCTGACCTGGTTCGGCTACCACATCGACACCTCGCCCCTCGTCGGACTCGGCGCCATAGCGCTTCTCGCCATTGTCGTCTGGAGCATCCTGCGCTTCGTTTTCAACATTCCAGGCCTCGTTTCGGTCGCCGTCCGCGGACGCAAGCGCGCCAAAGGCCATGAGGCTCTGGCGCGCGGCATCATCGCCGCGGGGATCGGTGATGTCCGCAAGGCGCGAAAGGCCAGCCACGACGCTAAAAAACTCGTTCCGAACGAGCCCTTGACCTTGCTGCTCGAAGCGCAGACCGCCCAGCTCACTGGCGACCGCGACGCCGCCGAACGGGCCTTCCGCGCCATGACCGAGCGCTCCGAAACCCGGTTGCTTGGCCTGCGCGGCCTTCACGCGGAATCCTTGCGCCACGGCGATCACGAGCGCGCCCACAAGATCGCGCTCGAGGCGCAGAATCTCACCCCACTCGCCTGGTCCGGCCAAGCCCTGCTCGATCGCTACACGGGGCAAGGCGACTGGGCGGCCGCGCGCCTGTGCGTGGCCCAGAACCTCAAGGCGAAGATCACCGATCCGACGACGGCGGCGCGGCAGACGGCGGTGATCGACACGGCGATGGCGATGGATGACGAGACGACCGATCCGGAACGGTCGATCAAGCTATTGCGCGCGGCAGTCAGGAAAGCGCCGGACCTCGTTCCTGCCAATGTGTTGCTGGCGCGTCTGCTCGCGCAGAAGGGCAAGCTACGCGCCGCCTCAAAGATCATCGAGGCCGCTTACGCCAAGACGCCGCACCCCGACCTCGCCCAGACCTATGTGGACATGCGGCATGGCGATTCGGCGTCAGACCGCCTGGAGCGCGCCAAAACGCTCGCCAGATTCGCGCCGAATTCCCCGGAAAGCGCGATGATGGTCGCGATTGCGGCGCTGGGCGCGCGCGACTTCTCGCGGGCTCGCGACGCCATGGCGCCGCTTGTCGCCAGCGGCGAACGCCCCACGGCGCGGATGTGCGTCATCATGGCCGAACTGGAGGAGCGCGAACATAATGCGCAAGGCCTCGTGCGGGAATGGCTGGCGCGCGCCTCGCGGGCCTCGCGCGACCCGGTCTGGATCGCCGACGGCCATTGGTCGAAAAAATGGGCGCCTGTCTCGCCGGTGACCGGAAAGCTCGACGTTTATCGCTGGACCCAGCCCACGGAAGAACTGACCGGCCCGGTCGAGGAGCCGCCGCCGGCTTACGAGCCGTCCGCTCTCGAAGCGCAGGCGGCGTCGCAAGTCCAGCTCGCCCCGCCGGAAAAAGCCAAGCCGCCCGAGACGTCCGCCGCGACACTGGCGGCGCCCGCCGCGCCGGAGCCCGTCATCTTCCCGCTGCCCACGCCGCCCGACGATCCCGGCCCCAAGACAGAAGACGCCGAGACCCGCTTGTACTGAAAGCGCGGCGTCGGCTCGACAGGCAGCGGAAAATTCTGTATAGGGCCGCCTCCGCTCCAATTCTTCGGAATTGAGCGGCGTCAGCGCGTCGATGAGCTTTCGCCCAATCGGCGCCAATTCAAAACAGCGTTCCGAAACGCTCGCCTCCAGGCGAAACGGAGACAAGATGACCAATATCATTGCGCAGCTCGAAGCCGAGCAGATCGCCAAGCTTTCCGCCAACAAGACCATTCCCGAATTCGCTCCGGGCGATACGGTGGTGGTGAACGTCAAGGTCAAGGAAGGCGACCGTACGCGTGTCCAGGCCTATGAAGGCGTCGTGATCGCCCGCGACGGCGGCGGCCTCAACGAGAGCTTCACCGTTCGCAAGATTTCCTACGGCGAAGGCGTCGAGCGCGTTTTCCCGGTTTATGGCCCCCTGATCGACTCGATCAAGGTGGTTCGCCGCGGCAAGGTTCGCCGCGCCAAGCTCTATTATCTGCGCGACCGCCGCGGCAAGTCCGCCCGCATCGCGGAACGCTCTGACTCCAAGGCCAAGGCCAGCAAAGCCTAGTGATCGTCCGCAAGGGCCTCCTGGACTTTCCGCGAAGGCTGGCCACTGCGCCGGCCTTTTTGCGTCTGGATGCAATTTCGCGCGCGCGGCCTTGCCTCGCGCGCGAAAAGCTCTATGTCGTCAATGAAAATCGGCCCCAGGGCGAACGGCCCGGACCGCGACAGGGATGAAGGACATGGTTGAGACCACCGGTAAGCCGCGGACGCTCTATGACAAGATCTGGGACGACCATGTGGTCGACATCCAGCCCGACGGCGCCGCGCTCATCTATATCGATCGCCATCTGATCCACGAGGTCACCAGCCCGCAGGCCTTCGAAGGGCTGCGCCTGGCGGGGCGCAAGGTCCATGCGCCCGAAAAGACGCTCGCCGTCGTCGACCACAATGTCCCGACGACCGACCGCTCCAAGCCGATCGAGGATCCGGAGAGCAAGGCCCAGGTCGAACAATTGGCGATCAACGCCGGCGATTTCGGCGTCGAATATTACAACGAGCATGACCGCCGCCAGGGCGTCGTCCATATCGTCGGCCCCGAGCAGGGCTTCACCCTCCCCGGCGCGACGATCGTTTGCGGCGACAGTCATACGTCGACGCACGGAGCCTTCGGCGCGCTGGCCCACGGCATCGGCACGTCCGAAGTCGAACATGTCCTCGCGACCCAGACCCTCGTCCAGACCAAGGCCAAGAACATGCTGGTCAAGGTCAATGGCAAGCTGGGCGAGGGGGTGACGGCCAAGGACATCGTGCTCGCGATCATTGGAAAGATCGGCACGGCCGGCGGCACCGGCTATGTCATCGAATACGCGGGCGAAGCCATCGAGTCACTTTCGATGGAAGGTCGCATGACGGTCTGCAACATGTCGATCGAGGCGGGCGCCCGCGCCGGCCTGATCGCCCCTGATGAGAAAACCTTCTCCTATATCAAGGACAAGCCCAAGGCGCCGAAGGGCGAAGCCTGGGAACGCGCCCTGCATTACTGGAAACAACTCAAGAGCGATCCGGGCGCCCATTACGACGCCGTTGTCGAGCTTGACGCCACGAGCCTGCCTCCCGTCCTCACCTGGGGCACCAGCCCTGAGGACGTCATCGCCATCGACGGCGTCGTCCCGACGGTCGATTCCGGCAAGACCGAGGCCCAGCGCGCCAAGATCCAGCGCGCCCTCGACTATATGGGCCTGAAGGGCGGCGAAAAACCGACCGACGTCAAGATCGACCGGGTTTTCATCGGCTCCTGCACCAACGGCCGCATCGAGGATCTTCGCGCCGCCGCCAAGATCGCGGAAGGCCGCAAGGTGGCGCCGCATGTCAATGCGATGGTCGTGCCTGGCTCTGGTCTGGTCAAGGCGCAGGCCGAAGCCGAGGGGCTGGACAAGATTTTCATCGCCGCCGGCTTCGAATGGCGCGAACCGGGTTGCTCGATGTGTCTGGCGATGAACCCGGACCGCCTCGCGCCGGGCGAACGCTGCGCCTCGACCTCGAACCGCAATTTCGAGGGCCGCCAGGGCTTCAAGGGCCGCACCCATCTCGTCTCGCCCGCCATGGCGGCGGCGGCGGCGGTCGCCGGCCATTTCGTGGATGTGCGCACCCTGAAATAATACCGGAGGCAGCCTGATGGACGCCAATGAACTGCGCGCCCTTCAGGCGCCCCTCAAGGAGAAATACAAGGCCGACTCTAGCTCTGCTATGGTTACGCTCAAGGCGCAGGGCGATCTCTCCGGAGACGGCCTCGCCTGCAAGGTTTCGACCTCGCGGGCCTTGATCGAAGCGGGCCTTCACCCGGCGACCGGCGGGACGGGGCTTCTTGCCTGCTCCGGCGACATGCTGCTTGAAGCGCTGGTCGCTTGCGCCGGCGTCACGCTCAAGGCCGTAGCGACGGCTATTGATTTCCGCGTGAAGGGCGGGGCCGTTCGCGCCGAGGGCGATCTCGATTTTCGCGGGACGCTCGGCGTCGCCAAGGACGCGCCCGTCGGATTCGCGGAAATACGACTGTTCTTCGACCTCGAAACCGAGGAGCCGCAGGAGCAGATCGACGCCCTGATCAAATTGACGGAGCGCTACTGCGTGGTCTTCCAGACCTTGAACCGGCCTCCGAAGCTTTCCGTCACCGCGGTCGTCGGGGGCGGCCGCTGATGGGAAGCGTAAAGCCCCCCGCGCAGGATTGGTCGTCGCGCGCCGCCCCCTCGCTCGAGGATTTCGAGGCGATGGCCGACGCCGCCTTCCTGCGCCTGCCTCGGCATTTCCGGCAGGCCTGCGAGGGCGTCGTCATCCGCGTGGAAGACTTTCCCGACGACGAGCTTCTCGAGGAATTCGACGCGACGTCCGAATTCGAGTTGCTCGGCCTGTTCCGCGGCCGCGGACTCGCCCAAAGCGAGGGCGTCCATACCGGACAGTTCCCCAATATGATCTATCTCTTCCGTCGCCCCATCCTCGACGTCTGGGCGGAAGGCGAGGAGACCCTGGGAGATCTGATCCGGCACGTCCTGATCCACGAAATCGGCCATCATTTCGGCCTCTCGGACGCGGACATGGACCGGATCGAACGCGAAGCCGAGTGATTGCCGGGGCTGCCCCCTTTTGTTAAACCCACCGCAATGCTGCCGATCCGGCGCGAAGTTCAGGCTGGAAAAATGGAAAAGTTCACGAAATTGACCGGCGTCGCCGCGCCTCTGCCGATCACCAATATCGACACCGACATGATCATTCCGAAGCAATATCTGAAGACCATCGCCCGCACCGGCCTTGGCAAAGGTTTGTTTTCGGAAATGCGCTATCGCGAGGACGGCTCGGAAAACCCGGATTTCGTCCTGAACAAGCCGGCTTATCGCAAGGCCCAGATTCTGGTCGCCGAGGACAATTTCGGTTGCGGCTCATCGCGCGAACATGCGCCCTGGGCGCTGCTCGACTTCGGCGTCAGGGCGATCATTTCGACCAGCTTCGCCGACATTTTCTATAATAACTGCTTCAAGAACGGCATCCTGCCTATCAAGGTGTCGAAGGAAAACCTCGCCAAGCTGATGGACGACGCCAATCGCGGCGCCAACGCCACCTTGACGGTCGACCTCGCGGCGCAGGAAATCCGCGGCCCTGACGGCGGCGTGGTGAAATTCGACATTGACCCGCATCGCAAGCATTGCCTGCTCGAAGGTCTGGACGAAATCGGACTCACCCTGGTCAAGGAACCTAAGATCGCGGCGTTTGAAGCAAGGATGGCTGGCGAACGCCCCTGGATCTGAGCGCCGCTTTTTCGGTTCTGCGTCGCCGAGAATTGCGCTAGGTTCCGGACATGAAATCCGGAATCTTCGCCCTTTGCGCCCTTGTCGCGCTCGCCGAACCAGCGGCCGCCGATTTTGCGTCCTGCAAGCAGCAGATCAAAGCTCAGGCGGGCGCCGACGGCGTCTCGCAAGCGACGCTCTCCCATGCGCTTGACGGGCTTGAGCCCAATGACGCCGTGAGTTTTCTGGGCGTGCAGCCGGAATTCACGACGCCGATCTGGGATTACATGGCCGGCCTGGTCGATGACGAGCGGGTGCGCGATGGCCAGGCGCGTTTTGCGGAATATCGACAGGCGGCGCAGGCCGCGCAGCGCCGCTTTGGCGTCGATGCCGCGGCGATCGTCGCCGTCTGGGGCGTAGAATCGGATTTCGGAAAAAGCTTCGGCGGTCGTCCCATCGTCCAGTCACTGGCCACGCTGGCCTGCACGCCGAACCGCCGCTCCGACTATTTCCGCAGCGAATTGATCGCGGCGCTGAAAATTCTCAACCACGGCGACGTCAGGCTCGAGGAATTCAACGGCTCCTGGGCGGGCGCCTTCGGCAATACCCAGTTCATGCCCTCGACCTTTCTGCGCCTCGCCGTCGATCTCGACGGCGACGGCAAGCGCGACGTCATCAATTCCGTCCCCGACGCACTCGGCTCGACCGCGAATTTCCTCCACCATGCCGGCTGGGTTCCGAGCCTGCCCTGGGGCTTCGAAGTGAAGCTGCCCGCCGATTATCACGGCCCTTCCGGCCGGGGCGCCAAAAAGCCCTTGGCCTTCTGGGCCGGGCATGGCCTGGCGCATGTCAACGGCGCCCCCCTTTCGGGCGGCGGCGCCTATGGCCTCCTGCTTCCGTCCGGGCCGCACGGCCCCGCATTTCTGGTGTCGAGGAATTTCGACGCCTTTTATTCCTATAACGCCGCCGAATCCTACGCTCTGGCGATCGGCGTCCTTTCCGATCGCTTGAAAGGCGGGCCGGGCGTCGTCACGCCCTGGCCGACGGACGACCCTGGCATTCCGCGCGTCGAACGGAAAGAGGTCCAAGCCCTGCTCGCCCAGCGCGGCTATGACATCGGCGGCAAGATCGACGGGGTGATGGGCGCGAAGACCCGGGAGGCCATCGCCGATTACGAACAAAAAATCGGCATGAAACGCGACGGCCGCGCGGGCAAGAAGCTGCTCGCCTCCCTGCGCGCGGGAAAATAGGCTCAATTCAGGCGAACGAGATGGTCGGGCAGTTCGTTCGCGCCACCATCGGGAGGCGCGGCGCGCGCCAGCAGATCGCCGCTGCGGGCGATGGCGGCGACGAAACCTTCGGTGATCCGTCCCTCGTGAAGGTTCACCGTCAGTTCCTCGATGGCCAGCCGCCATTCCGCTTCCGAGATCTGGTCGTCGAGGTCTTCGTCGGCGACGATGCGCGCATAATGCTCGGCTAGCGAGACGAAGATCAGCACGCCAGCGCGCGAGCTCGTCCGCCGGAGTCCGCGCGCGACGAACTGCTCCTGCGCCACGCGAAAAGCTTGGCGTCGCCGCACGGCCCTCGGCGTCAGGATGACGCCAAGCCTTGTCCACCCCATGAGCAGAAAGGCCACGACGAAAACGCCGATCTGGACGGCAAATACGAATTGCGCCGACCATCGCGTCCACTCAAGAAGCAGCCAGGGCGTGATGAGCGCCAGCGCCGCGGCGTAAAGCGCGACAAAAGCCGACGGGTCGCAGACCTGCCGCGCCAGGACGCAGACGATCTGACCACGGGTCCGTGATTCCGCGGCCCGAACAGCGGCGATGATCGCGTTCTCGTCGGCAAGATCACGCATCACCAGTCTCCCGAGGCGCCGCCGCCACCCGACGAGCCGCCGCCTCCAGAAAACCCGCCCCAATCGCCGCCGCCGGAAGACCCGCCGCTGGACCAACCCGGGCCGGGCAGGATGATGAAGGGGCCGCCGCCGCGCCGGCCGCCGCCTCGTCCGCCGCCTTGACTGCGCCAGATGATGAAAATGACCAAGGCGACGATCAGGAAGGGAAGGATGGCGTCAAAGGTGTTTCCGGGATTGTCGGCGCGGACGTGCGGCTTTTTCGTCCATTCGCTCGAATCTGTGGTCAGGATCGTGATGACGTCATCGACGCCCCGGGTGATCCCGCCGGCGAAATCCCCCGCCTTGAAGCGCGGCGCGATGGCGTTGATGATGACGATTTTCGAGAGCGCGTCGGTCAACGTGCCTTCGAGTCCGTAGCCGACTTCGATCCGGATCTTTTTTTCCTTCGGCGCGACGAGAAGCAGGACGCCGTTGTTCTTGGTTTTCTCGCCGAGCGCCCAGTGACGGAATAATTCATTGGCATAAGGCTCGATTTCCTGACCCTGGAGCGAGTCTACGGTGGCGACCACGAACTGAATGCCCGATTTCTCTTCGAGATTGACCAGTTTGGTGTCCAGAGTCTGCTTCACGCCGGCCGGCAGCAGATTGGCCTGATCGACGATATGCCCTGTCAAGGCTGGGAAAACGAGGTCCTCGGCTCGCAACGCGGCCGGCGCAAGGACAAGAAAAAGCCAAAGAGACATCGCCAGCCAGAGTCGCATGCTCTGGCTGATGGAAGGATCGCTGTTGGCGGCCGCGGTCAAAGCGCGCCTCGAAATCGGTCAGAATTTCACGGTCGGCGGTTTCTGCGCCTCGTCCGAAGCCGAGAATTCGGCCATCGGCTTGTTGGCGCGGAAGACAGTTATCGCCCACAGCATGCTCGGGACGGTTTTCAGTGTAAGGTTATAGTCCCGGACCGCCGCAATATAGTCGCGCCGCGCGACGGCGATGCGGTTCTCGGTGCCTTCGAGCTGGGATTGCAAGGCCAGGAAATTCTGGTTCGATTTCAGGTCCGGATAATTCTCGCTGACCGCGAGCAGCCTGCCCAAGGCGCCGGTCAGCTGATTCTGGGCGTCCTGGAATTGTTTGACCTTGTCGGGGTCGGTCAGGTCCGCCGCGTCGATATGAATCTGCGTCGCCTTGGCGCGCGCCTCGACGACGCCGGTCAGCACGTCCTTTTCCTGTTTGGCGTAACCCTGAACGGTCGCCACCAGGTTGGGAATGAGGTCTGCGCGACGCTGGTAATTGTTCTGGACATCCGCCCAGCGCGCCTTGGCGTTCTCCTCCGCCGTAGGAATGGTGTTGTAGCCGCAGGCCGAAAGGCTCAGGCCAAGCAAGGCGATGGCGACGATATTGCGCAGACGGGACGAGAACGACATGGCGGGCTCTTCCTCATGTGAAATCCACGCCGGCGCCCGACCTGACTCTGCGCCGGCAGGGCTACAATCTAGTCAGGCCCCGGCCGCCAAGCCAGAGCAAATCATTCCTGTTGCGGAATCGAGAGGATGATTTTTCCTTGCGCCTTGCGTTCCTTGAGCCTGTTCAGGGCTGTCGCGATCTCGGCGAGCGGAAAAACCGAACCGACGTGAGCCGAGAGCACGCCCTTGGCGACCCAGTCGAAAATCCGCTCCATGTTTTGGCGATGGGCGTCAGGTTCGCGCTTGACGAATTCGCCCCAATAGACGCCGAGAATGGCGCAGCCTTTCAAAAGCGTCAGGTTGAGCGGAATTTTCGGGATTTCACCGGAGGCGAAACCGACAACCAGAAAACGTCCCTTCCACGCCATGGCGCGCAGCGCCGATTCGCTATAGGCGCCGCCGATGGCGTCATAAACGCAATCCACCCCCGTGCCGCCGGTTTGACGCTTCAAGGCTTCCTTCAGATCCTCCGACGAATAGTCGACGCCTTCCTGCGCGCCATGCTCCCGAGCGAAAGCCAGTTTTTCAGCCGATGACGCGCAGGCGATGACCTTCGCGCCCAACGCGGCGCCGACCTCGACAGCCGCAAGGCCGGCGCCCCCGGAAGCGCCGAGAACGGCGAGCGTTTCGCCGGGCTGCAAATTGGCTCGTTGAACCAGAGCATAGACGGTCGTGCCATAGGTGATGAAAAGGCCCGACGCATGGTCGTCGCTGAGATCGTCGGGGACTTTGGCGACGCTCGAGGCGGCGAGAACCAGACGGGAACGCGCGGCGCCATAGGAGCAGTAGCCGGCGACGCGTTCTCCAATGGAAAAACCGGCGACGCCATCGCCCAAGGCGACGATCCGCCCGCAGAATTCGCCGCCTGGCGAAAAGGGAAGATCCGGTTTCAACTGATATTTGTTTTCGATGATCAGGGTATCGAAGAAATTCAGCGCGACGCGCGACGGCGCGACGAGGATTTCGCCGGGTCCCGGCGCCGGATCGCGCATTTCGCGGAGGACGAGGCTTTCCGGCGGACCAAATTTTTCACACAGCGCTGCAATCATTGAATTTCTTTCCATTTCAAGGCAGTTCGTCACGCATTTTCACGACGCACCCGCCGCCGTCAAACACACGGGTCGGATTTTTGCCCGTTTCGCCGCCTAAAAGCCAGCCGCCGTCAGGCTCCTGCTCGCATCGAAATGGGGCTATGATCGCATCGATTGATTCGTTCCCTTCACGCAATCCCATGGTCGCTTCATGATCGCCTCCGCCTCCCGACGCGCGCGCATTCTGCTTTCTGTGGCCGCCTTGGCTTTGACATTCACCCTCGGTCAGGCGGGAGATGTCGAGGCCAAGGAAAAGGCCGTCCACGTCAAAACCGACAGCAAGAAACCGGCGGTGGGCGCGAAGGACGCCAGTTCAGGCAAGAGTCCGGACCAAGGCAAGGCGACGCAGCTCGGAACCTTCGGCGAATGGGGCGCCTATGCGACCCAGGGCAAGGCGAAGACCTGCTATGCCCTCGCGCAGCCGAAAAGCCGCGAGCCGGCGTCGGCGAAGCGAAACCCAGCCTACATATTCATTTCGAGCCGCCCCGCCGAAAACGTCAAAAGCGAGATTTCCTTCATCATGGGTTTCCCCATGAAGGACGGCGCCGAGGCCGAGGCTGAGGTCGGGAGCGCGAAGTTCAGCCTGATCGCCAAGGGCTCCAACGCCTGGGTGAAAAATCCCGCCGAAGAAGGCCACCTGATCGAAGCCATGAAGAAAGGCTCGAAACTTACGGTGAAAGCGACCTCGAGCAAGGGCGCGGCGACAACCGACACTTACGTCCTGTCAGGATTGGGCCAGGCCCTCGACAAGGTCCGCAAGGAGTGTCGTTAGGCGAAATTTCCCCCAAGGTCGCAGGACCAAAGTGTGACGCGATCGTGGCTTGTGAGGTTTCGAGCCGTTGGGCCATAATGAAGCCTGATCAAAAGGCGCGCGCTGCAACATAGCGGCGGCGGCGGCATTCGTGTGGGAGGAAGTCGATGTCGGAGAAAGTTTACGCCGTTCCGACGGATTGGGAGAAGCGCGCGTTCATCAACGATGCGAAGTACAAGGAAATGTACGCTCGTTCCGTCTCCGATCCGGAAGGCTTCTGGGCCGAACACGGCAAGCGCATTGACTGGATCAAGCCCTTCACCAAGGTCAAGCACACCACCTTTGATCCGCACAATGTCTCGATCAAATGGTTCGAGGACGGCACGACCAATGTGTCGATGAATTGCGTCGATCGCCATCTCGCCAAGCGCGGCGACCAGGTCGCCATCATCTGGGAAGGCGACAATCCGGACGAATCCAAGAAGATCACCTACAGGCAGCTGCACGAAGAAGTCAGCCGCTTCGCCAATGTCCTCAAGGCAAAGGGCGTCGGGAAGGGCGACGCCGTGTCGATCTACCTCCCGATGATTCCGGAAGCGGCTTACGCCATGCTGGCTTGCGCCCGCGTTGGCGCCGTCCATTCGATCATTTTCGGCGGCTTCTCGCCCGATTCGCTCGCCGGGCGCATCGAAGGCTGCAAGTCCAAGGTCATCATCACCGCGGACGAAGGCCTGCGCGGCGGCCGCAAGGTGCCTCTGAAGGCCAATTCCGATATCGCCATCGAAAAGACCGGCGACATCATCAAGACCCAGATCGTCGTCAAGCGCACCGGCGGCAATGTCAAATGGGTCGAAGGTCGCGACTGCTGGTGGCACGAGGAAACCGCCAAGGTTTCAGCCGATTGCCCCCCCACGGAAATGAACGCGGAGGATCCGCTGTTCATCCTCTACACCTCTGGTTCGACCGGCGCGCCCAAGGGCGTCGTCCATTGCACGGGCGGCTATCTCGTTTATGCGGCGATGACCCACCAGTATATTTTCGACTATCACGAGGGCGACATCTACTGGTGCACCGCCGACGTGGGTTGGGTCACCGGCCACAGCTACATCGTCTATGGCCCGCTCGCGAACGGCGCCACGACCCTGATGTTCGAGGGCATCCCGAACTATCCGTCCATCTCCCGTTTCTGGGACGTGGTGGACAAGCATGGCGTGAACATTTTCTACACCGCCCCGACCGCGATCCGTTCGCTCATGGGCGCGGGAGAGGAGCCCGTCAAGAAGACCTCCCGCAAGACCCTGCGCCTGCTCGGCTCGGTCGGCGAGCCGATCAATCCGGAAGCTTGGGAATGGTACCATCGCGTGGTGGGCGATGAGCGTTGCCCCATCGTCGACACATGGTGGCAAACCGAAACCGGCGGCATTCTCATCACGCCGCTGCCGGGCGCCACCGCCCTGAAGCCCGGCTCCGCAACCCTGCCGTTCTTCGGCGTCCAGCCCCAGGTGGTCGACGCGTCCGGCAATATTCTGGATGGCGCCTGCGAGGGCAATCTCGTTATCGCTGATTCCTGGCCCGGCCAGATGCGCACGGTCTATGGCGACCATGAACGCTTCCAGCAGACTTATTTCTCGACCTATCCGGGAAAATATTTCACTGGCGACGGCTGCCGCCGCGACGCGGACGGCTATTATTGGATCACCGGCCGCGTCGACGACGTCATCAACGTTTCGGGTCACCGCATGGGCACGGCCGAAGTCGAGAGCGCGCTCGTGGCGCATCCCGCCGTCTCCGAGGCCGCCGTGGTGGGCTATCCTCATGATCTCAAGGGCCAGGGCATCTATGCCTATGTCACCGTCATGGAGGGCGTCGAACCGTCCGACCAGCTCCGCAAGGATCTCGTCGCCTGGGTCCGCAAGGAGATCGGCCCCATCGCCACGCCGGACGTGATCCAGTTCGCGCCCGGCTTGCCGAAGACCCGTTCCGGCAAGATCATGCGCCGCATCCTGCGCAAGATCGCCGAAAACGAATTCGGCTCTCTGGGCGACACGTCGACGCTCGCCGACCCGACGGTCGTCGACGACCTGATTCAGAATCGTGGCGGCTGAGCTTACGTCGTCAATTTCGCCAATGAAATGGAAGCCGGGCGAACCCTCGCCCGGCTCTTTTTTTCTCAACCAAAAATTCATTCAATTTGATTGCAATCATTTTACCAATCGGGCCGATTTCCCGCGAAGTGTGGCGCCCGAGCGCTAGTGTTAACGGCAATTTGACGGCAGTTTGCGAGAAATCGTCGGGGTCGGACAATTCTTGCCTGTTGGAGAATGAATATGTTTCAGTTCAAGGGCTTGCGGGCGGCGGCGCTGCTTGGCGCCGCGCTCTTCGGGCTGTCTTTGCCGAGCGCTGGCGCCAAGGCTCATACCCAATTGGTGCCATTCCACTCTTCCTATGACGCCGGAACCGTCGTCATCAGCATGAGCCAGCGGAAGCTTTATTACGTGCTCAATGACGGCCGCGCCATCCAATATCCCGTGGCGGTCGCCAAGCCCGGCAAGGAATGGCTCGGACCGGCGCGCATCCAGGGCAAATATTCCCATCCGGACTGGTCTCCGCCAGCCGTCGTCAAGCACGATCACCCCGAGCTTCCGAACCTGATCCCCGGCGGGTCGCCGCGCAATCCGATGGGCGCCGCGGCGATGACGCTCGACCGCGACCAGATCGCGATACACGGGACGACCGCCCGCATGCGCGCCTCGATCGGAACGCGCGCGTCCTACGGCTGCATCCGCATGCTCAACGAAGACGTCGCTGATCTTTACGGCCGCGTCGAAGTCGGCACGCCGGTCGTCATGCAACCTTGATTCTGATGCGCGGATCATGATGTTGCTTCCGGATCGCTTGTTTCCCAAGCGATCCGGGGCATTTTTTGACGCCTCACAATGTAATTTTCATTAGGCGCGACAAATCCGCGCGGATCGTTTCCGCCGCAACGCCACCGTCCCGCAAGTCGCGCAAACTCTGCGCCGCCTTGCTCTTGGACAATTTTCGTCCTTCGCCGTCCAGCACCAGGCGATGGTGCCGGTAGCGCGGCGTCCGCAAACCGAGAAGGGCCTGCAACAATCGGTGCAATCCGGTGACTGGCTCCAGATCTACGCCCCGGGCGACATCGGTGACGCCTTGGGCGTCGTCATCCAAAGTGCATGCGATGTGATAGGACGCGGGCACGTCGCGGCGGCCAATCAAGGCGTCGCCCCAAAGTTCCGGCTGCGCGACGACAATCCGACCGGTTTCGCCTTCGTGATACTCGTTATAAGTCAAGGGCTGAGCAAACTGGCTCAAAGCTTTCGCCATGTCGAGACGGAGGGACCAACGCGCCCCCGCGGCGACGCGCTCCGTCCGTTCGGCGGGGCTTAAAGCGCGGCACGTTCCCGGATAGAGAAACGCCCCATCGGGATCGCGCGGCCAATTTACCTCCGTCGCGCAAATCTGGCCTATGTCGCCACGCGAACAAAAACAGGGATAGGCAAACCCTCGTTGCGTCAGACCTTCCAGCGCCTGGCGATAGTCCGCCAAATGATCCGACTGTCGTCGCGGCGTTTCATCCCAATCGACACCCAGCCACCGGAGGTCTTCGATTAGCGCGGCCTCGAAGTGCCGGCGTGATCGCTCGGGATCGATGTCCTCAATCCGCAGGAGAAATTTCCCGCCTGCCATTTTCGCCCATCTGAAGTTGAGCAAAGCCGAAAAAGCATGGCCAAGATGAAGATAGCCGTTCGGCGACGGCGCGAATCGAAAGATCGGCCGGCCTCCCGCGCCGTCGCTCGCCCTCGGATCGATCATTTTTCAGAAGTCGCTGGCGATGCCCTTGCGTTCCCAGTCGCCGTAGCGAATCGGCTCTGGGCCTTTCGGCCCATTGATCTCTGGAGGACGACCCACGGGGTTGGCGCCACGTCGCCGTTCATCGGCTTCGGCCAAGGCCCGCTGCGCCTCGGGCGAGAGCTTTCGCGCCGAATTCCGCCTATCCTTTTCAAGCGGCATGATTTTGTCATCCGACATGACGTTCCTCGAAATTCCCGTTCGACCCTAATAGACCGTCGAAATCGCCGCTCCGAGCGTGCTGATGCGCATTTCTAACATTGCGCCGCTATGGTAAAAATCAGTTCAGGCCGATTCATAATCGAAACCCGCCTGCTTGCAACTCCCACTTGGCCAAGGGCGAATGACCAATCAAATCGGCAGAGCTTTCGGCCGCTCCGGGAAAGACAGGTCATCCGGGAAGCGCCTTCATCCGGATCAGGCGCAGGCGCAAGCGCTCGCCCATCCCGGCCTTGCGGCTCGCGTCGCCGCCGCGGCGATCATCTGCGACATCGTCCAGGGCGGGCATACGCTCGACGAAAAATTCTCGAGCGATGCGGCGCCGACGCGTCTCGCCGGTCTCGACGACCGGGACCGCGGCCTCGCCCGCTCCATCGTGACCGTCGCGCTCCGACGACTCGGAACCATTCGCCTTGCGCTCGCTCAGTTGATCGAAAAGGGCCTCCCGCGCAATTGCGGAATGCTGGAGTGGATTCTCGTCTCGGGAGGCGCTCAGCTCCTTTTCCTGGACACGCCAGATCACGCCGCCGTCGATCTCGCCGTCCGGGCGGCGCGGCTCGACGCCAAGAGCGCCCCTTTCGCCAATCTGGTGAACGGCGTCCTACGCAATCTGATCCGGCGACGAGAGGAATTCTTGGGTCAATCCGACCCGCTCGAAGACGATACGCCGCATTGGCTGGCGGCGCGCTGGCGGCGGATTTACGGAGAAGACCGCGCTCACGCGATCGCCGCCGCCTTTCGCGACGAGCCGACGCTGGATCTGACCGTCAAGACCGACGTCGCCGGCTGGGCCGAAAGGCTCGGCGGCCGGATCCTGCCGACCGGGTCGATCCGTCTCGAAAGCCATGCCCCGATCCCGGATCTTCCCGGCTATGCCGAGGGCGCCTGGTGGGTTCAGGACGCGGCGGCGGCTTTGCCGGCGCGCATTCTCGACGTACAGCCAGGGCAGCGCGTGCTCGACCTTTGCGCCGCCCCCGGGGGCAAGACCGCACAGCTTGCCGCCGCGGGCGCTCGGGTCATCGCGCTCGACCGCTCCGCGGAACGGCTGAAGACGCTTTCAGCCAATCTGGCCCGTCTGAAACTTGAAGCAACCATCGCGGTCGGCGACGCCGCCGCCTTCAAGGCCGAGCCTTTCGACGCCATACTCCTCGACGCGCCCTGTTCCGCGACAGGGACGGCAAGGCGCAGCCCCGACGTGCTGTGGACGAAGAAGCCGGGCGACATCACGTCGCTTGCCGCCATCCAGTCGAAAATCCTCGATCACGCCTTCGGCCTGCTCAAACCCGGCGGCGCCTTGGTCTATTGCGTCTGCTCGCTCGAGCCTGAAGAAGGCGAGGCGCAGATCGCCGCCCTATTGCGGCGCAATCCGGACGCCGTGCGCGATCAGATCGAGCCCGCAGCGTTCGGGCTCTCGCCGGAGGCCGCCACTCCCGACGGCGATCTGCGGCTTTTCCCTTTTTTCCTTCCACACGACAATCCGCGGCAACGCGGTCTCGACGGCTTTTTCATCGCACGACTGCGGCGTCGGAATTAGCCGATCGTTAACCATGTTCCGCCAAGGTCGAGCGTCGGTCGTCGGCAAAGCCGGGCTTAAGCCAGCGGACCGACTGTCTCGTAAGGTAAAGAACCCTTGACGGTCCCGCGCGTTTTGCCTCTCGCCGAACGTCTGCGTCTCGTCCGCCTTCTGGTCGCCCGAGTCGCCGATAAGGCGCGCATCGGACTGAAGCGACCTTATTTCGCCATCGGTGAACGGCTTTGCCGCCAGCCGGAACGGCTGCTGATCGCTCCACAGGATATTCGCACCGGCGACGCCACGATCGCCGAAGACATCTATGGCGGCTATTACGCGTTCGGCGGCAAGATCGTGAACGCGCATGGCCGGTCGCCATTCGCGCTCGCGCCGCCGTCGATGGAATGGGCCAAAACTCTTTATGGCTTTGGCTGGCTTCGTCACATGCGCGCCGCCGACACCGCCTTGGCCCGCGCCAACGCTCGTTCGCTGGTGAAGGAATTCATCGCCAGATCGACGAAAGGCGCGCCTGATCCGGCGTGGGAAACCGATGTCGTCGCCCGGAGAACCTTATCCTGGCTCAGCCAGTCGCCCATGCTCCTCGAAGGCGCGGATTACGACGAATATCGACGTTTCATGCGCGCTCTGACCCACGGATTTTGGCTGTTGCAGCGTGGAGCCGACAGCGCTTGGCCCGGCGGAGCACGATTGACCGCCGCGATCGCAATGACTTGCTACGCCCTTTGCGTGCAGGGCGGCGGCGGTCACCTGCAAAGGTCTGTTAGGCTGCTGATATCGCAGCTGGAAAAACATATCCTGCCGGATGGCGGCTCCGTCGATCGTAATCCGCAAACACTGCTCGAAGTCCTGTTGGACCTTTTGCCCTTGCGCCAGACCTTCGCTGCGCGCGGCCAGGCGCCGCCCCCGGAACTTCTCAACGCGATCGACCGGATCGGGCCCGCTTTGCGCATGTTTCGTCACGGCGATGGTTCACTCGCGCTTTTCAATGGCATGGGCGTCACGGCGCCCGACCGGATTGCGATCGCCCTGGCTTACGAAGGAACGCGCGGGCAGGCGGTATCGAACGCCCGCTATTCCGGTTATCAGCGACTTGAAGCCGGCGCCGCGCTCGTCCTGATCGACGCCGGCCGACCGCCGCCGCCCAATCATTCAAATCTTGCCTATGCGGGCTGTCTTTCCTTCGAATTTTCACTTGGCGCCGAGCGGATCGTAATCAATTGCGGCAATCCCGGGCCTCGGCGAGCCGACGCGCACGCGAGCGCAAGAACGACAGCGGCCCATTCCACATTGTCGCTTGACGACGCATCTTCCTGTCTTTTCGGGTTCCAGACCGGGCTCCGGCGTTGGTTCGACGGCGAAATCCTGATCGGGCCGCAAAATGTCCCCGCCGCGCGCGAAAGCAATGCGACAGGCATGACCGTTTCAGCATCCCACGACGGATATGTGCGCCAATTTTCGCTCTTTCATGAGAGGCGGTGGTTTCTCCGCGCCGATGGCGAACGTCTGGAAGGCCGAGACCGGTTGATCCCATCGACAGGGGCCAGGTCGATGAATGCGGACTACGCGATCCGATTCCATATCCATCCGTCCGTCACGCTAACCATGGCGGCTGAACGACCGGCAATTGTTCTTGAAACGCCAGGAGGCGCCAATCTGACCTTCGAAGCTGGCGGGCTGCCGCTCGCGATCGAGGAAAGCATTTTCTTCGCCGCCCCCGAGGGTCCCCGTGCGTGCGAGCAGATCGTCGTCTATGGCGCATCCACGGACATCGACGAAATTGATTGGTCCTTCACCGCCATTCGACATTGACGCCGGCCCCGTGATTTTTGCCAATTTCACTTGAACAAAGGCCGCCGAACGCATTTTCGTTCCGGCCGAAACATGCTAATCGGCGCCGAAGATCGCAGCTTCAGTTGGCGCAAGATGACGTTTCGCAATCGCCGCTCCTGACGCCGCATCCTGGAATTCCGCCCGTCCGATTTCGTCCGTGGGCGACGCGTACCCGACCAAGGGATATCCTCATGTCCGACATCCGCGCCATCAAACGTGCGCTGCTCTCCGTTTCCGACAAGACCGGCCTGATCGATTTCGCCCGCGCGCTCGAAAAGCGCGGCGTGAGCCTTATTTCGACGGGCGGCACGCGAAAGGCCATCGCAGAGGCTGGAATCGCGGTGGTCGATATTTCGGATGTCACCGGCTTTCCTGAAATGATGGACGGCCGCGTCAAGACACTCCACCCGAAAGTGCACGGCGGTCTTCTCGCGATCCGTGAAAACCCCGAACATGAAGCCGCGATGCTTGCGCATGGCATCAAGCCGATCGACCTGCTTGTCGTCAATCTCTATCCGTTCGAGGCGACCGTCGCCAAGAAGGCCGGTTGGGAGGAGACGATCGAGAACATCGACATTGGCGGTCCAGCGATGATCCGCGCCGCGGCGAAAAATCACGAAGATGTCGCCGTGGTCGTCGATCCAGCCGATTACGGAGCAATACTTCAGGCGATGGACGACACGAACGGCGGCGTTTCACTCGCCCAGCGCAAGACGTTGGCGCAAAAAGCCTATGCCCGCACAGCCGCCTATGACGCCGCGATCTCCAACTGGCTTGCCCAGGAACTCAGCGTCGACGCGCCCGAATATCGCGCTGTCGGCGGCAAGCTGTCGGAACCGATGCGCTATGGAGAAAACCCGCACCAGAAAGCAGGCTTCTATCTGACCGGCGAAAACCGGCCAGGCGTGGCGACCGCACGCCAGTTGCAAGGCAAACAGCTGTCCTACAACAACGTCAACGACACCGACGCCGCCTTTGAATTGGTCGCCGAATTCGATCCAAACCGTACGGCGGCGGTCGCTATCATCAAGCACGCCAATCCATGCGGCGTCGCCGAAGGCGCCGACCTGAAGGAGGCTTATCTCCGCGCGCAGGCCTGCGACCCGGTTTCAGCATTCGGCGGAATAGTCGCTCTCAACCGCAAGTTGGACGCCGAGGCGGCCGCCGAGATCGTGAAGATCTTCACTGAAGTCATCATCGCGCCCGACGCAGACGAAGCCGCCATCGCCTTGGTCGCGTCCAAGAAAAACCTGCGCCTCCTCCTGACCGCAGGCCTGCCCGATCCCCGCGCGCCTGGCCTTGCTGTGCGTTCGGTCTCCGGCGGCCTTCTCTTTCAATCGCGCGACAACGCCATGGTCGACGACATGCCTCTCAAGGTCGTCACGAAGCGGGCGCCGACCACGCAGGAACTTGCGGACCTCAAATTCGCCTTCCGCGTCGCAAAACATGTGAAATCGAACGCCATCGTCTATGCGAAACAGGGGGCGACGGTCGGCATAGGAGCGGGCCAGATGAGCCGGGTCGATTCCTCGCGAATCGCGGCCTGGAAGGCCGCGGAAGCCGCCAAGGCCGCAGGCGCGGGAGAAAGCTGGGCCAAGGGTTCGGTCGTCGCCTCTGACGCCTTCTTTCCCTTTGCCGATGGTTTGCTCGCCGCGGCCGAAGCCGGCGCGACCGCCGTCATTCAGCCGGGCGGATCGATGCGCGACGAAGATGTAATCAAGGCCGCCGACGAAGCTGGCCTAGCCATGGTGATGACCGGCTATCGCCACTTCCGCCACTGACTTTTCGATTCGGCGTCCCGTCTTGCGGCGGGGCGCCGAAGATGATCAAAGTCAGGCGCGTTCCGCCGCGCGGCTGTGCTCGCGAAGATAGAGGCTCTGGTCGGCCAAGCGAGCGAGCTCCGTTTCGGGTCGAGCGCCGAAATGCTGAATGATTTCGCTGGCCGCGAGGGCGCCAAGCCGCGCGCAATAATCCAGTGGCTGGCTGCGCGTGTAACCGGCCAGGAAACCTGCGGCGAACAGATCGC
>JAJXYV010000235.1 GCA_021780435.1 Pseudomonadota bacterium | reverse complement strand
GCGCTATAGTCCGCGCCGCTTGAGGGCTTTTCGCTCCCAAAAGCCCCTGTGGCGGAATTGGTAGACGCGCTCGACTCAAAATCGAGTTCCGCAAGGAGTGCTGGTTCGATCCCGGCCAGGGGCACCAAATTTGATTCGAATAGCGACGCTCGACGCCGCCGCGGGAGCAAAAGCCGGCTCCAGGTCCCGAATGTCTTTGGTGATTCGCAAGCGCCTGCAATTCGCGTCAGTTCAGGCGACGCCCGCAAGGATCGCCACGCTTGCGCGGGGCGAGGCTTTGGACTATATAGCGCTCAGTCAACATCTTCGTTCAGGCCTTCGGGTCAAGCGGGAGTGGGGCCCAGGCGGGACCCGCTCTTTTTTGTTTTACCCGGCTTGCCGGACACGCGCGGACAAACCATTTGAACGTTACGCAGGACTCGGACGCCCCTTCTTCGTCGGAATTCGACGCGCCGCTGGATGAGCCGCGCTTCGTTGCGGAATCGGGCGTGGCCGCGCGGATCGCCGCCCTTTCCGAGCGGGTGCTGACGTCCATGGGCTTCCGCCTCGTGCGGGTGAAGGTCCTGAGCGGGCAGGGCACGACCGTCCAGATCATGGCCGAGCGGCCCGACGGCTCGCTGACCATCGACGAATGCGAGGAGATCCACGACGCTTTGTCGCCGGTGATCGACGTCGAGGATCCGATCCGCCAGGCCTATCGGCTGGAAATTTCCTCGCCGGGCATCGACCGCCCGCTGGTGCGCGCCTCGGACTTCCGCCGCGCGCTCGGCAAGGAGGCGAAGATCGAACTCGCCTTTGCCCATGAAAGCGGCCGCAAGCGCTTTCGCGGGCCGATTCGCGCCGTCGAGGGCGAAGGCCGCGATTGCGTGGTGACAATCGAGCGGCTCGACGCCGGGCCAGACGAGGACAGGACGCCGCGTCTCGCCATGCGCGACCTCGACGAGGCCAAGCTGGTCCTGACCGAGGCCTTGATTCGCGAATCCCTGCGCGCCGCGAAGGCCCTCGCCCGCGGCGAGGAGGCGCCCGACGAAAATGCGCCGCAGGAAGCGGCGCCCCCGCGCCGTTACGGTCCGGGCAAGGCGGCGCCGAAAGCGAAACCCGTTCTGCCGGCCGGCGTTCGGGCGGAATTCAAGAAAGGCGGCGGCTCACCCCGCCGCCCCGCGAACAAATAGAACCTACGAGGAGAGAACCCATGGCCGTCAGCGCCAACCGGCTGGAACTTCTGCAGATCGCCGACGCCGTCGCGCGCGACAAGTCGATCGACCGCTCGATCGTGCTCGCCTCGATGGAAGACGCGATGCAGAAGGCCGCGCGCTCCCGTTATGGCCAGGAGACCGAGGTCCGCGCCGAGATCAATCCACGCACCGGCGAAGTGCGCTATTCGCGCCTGATGCTGGTGGTCGATCAGATCGAGAACGACGCCACCCAGATTTTGCTGGCCGACGCGCGCAAGCGCAATCCGGCGGCCGAAGTCGGCGACTGGATCGCCGAGCCGCTGCCGCCGATCGATTTCGGCCGCATCGCCGCACAATCGGCCAAGCAGGTCATCGTCCAGAAGGTGCGCGAGGCCGAGCGCGATCGCCAGTACGAGGAATACAAGGACCGCATTGGCGAGATCATCAATGGCCAGGTCAAGCGCGTCGAATATGGCAATGTGATCGTCGATCTCGGCCGCGCCGAGGCGATCATCCGCCGCGACGAAATGATCCCGCGCGAACTCTTCCGTCCCGGCGACCGGGTCCGCGCCTATGTCTATGACGTGCGCCGCGAGCAGCGCGGGCCGCAGATCTTCCTGTCGCGCACCCATCCGCAGTTCATGGCCAAGCTCTTCCAGCAGGAAGTGCCGGAAATCTACGACGGCGTCATCGAGGTGAAATCGGTCGCCCGCGACCCCGGCTCGCGCGCGAAAATCGCTGTGACCTCGCGCGATTCCTCGATCGATCCCGTCGGCGCCTGCGTCGGCATGCGCGGCTCGCGCGTCCAGGCCGTGGTCAACGAGCTTCAGGGCGAGAAGATCGACATCATTCCCTGGTCGATCGACGCCGCGACCTTCATCGTCAACGCTCTTCAGCCCGCCGAAGTGGTCAAGGTGGTGCTCGACGAAGATTCGTCGCGCATCGAGGTGGTTGTGCCGGACGACCAGCTGTCGCTGGCCATCGGCCGCCGCGGCCAGAACGTGCGCCTCGCCTCGCAGCTGACCGGCTGGGATATCGATATCCTGACCGAGGCCGAAGAATCCGAGCGCCGGCAGAAGGAATTCGTCGAACGCACGCAGGCCTTCATGCAGGCGCTCGACGTCGACGAGGTCGTCGGCCAGCTTCTGGCGTCCGAAGGCTTCCGCAGCGTCGAGGAGCTGGCTTACGTCGACGCGTCGGAAGTCGAGGCGATCGAAGGCTTCGACGCCGACACGGCGACGGAGATCCAGAACCGCGCTCGCGACTATCTGGCCCGCATCGAGGCGGAGCAGGACGCGCGCCGCAAGGAGCTCGGCGTCGCCGACGAATTGCGCGAGGTCGAGGGCGTCACCACCGCCATGATGGTGAATCTCGGCGAGAACGACGTGAAGACGATCGAGGATCTCGCCGGCTGCGCGACCGACGATCTGGTCGGCTGGACCGAAAAGCAGAATGGTGAAACCGTGCGGACGCCGGGCTTTTTCGAGGGTCTCGATGTGAGCCGCGACGAGGCCGAGGCCATCGTCATGCGCGCCCGCGTCAAGATGGGCTGGGTTGACGAGGCCGACCTCGCCGCCCAGGTCGAAAGCGAGCAAACGGAAGAAGGCGGCGAGACCGCGTGATGCGCGGTTTTGGGGAAAGGCGGTTTGGCTTTGGCTTTGACGGCGGAACAGGATCGGTCCGAACTGGACGCGCCCCCGAAGGGCGCGGCGCCGGAACGGTCTTGCCTCGTCACGCGCCGGACTGGCGCGCCTGACGAGCTGATCCGTTTCGTCCTCGGTCCGGACCACGCTGTCGTTCCCGATCTCAGGCGCAAGCTGCCGGGGCGGGGCGTCTGGGTCGGCCTGTCGAAGACGCTCGTCGCGCAGGCGGTGAAAAAGCAGCTTTTTTCGCGCGGCCTCAAGGAAAAGGCTGTCGCGGCGCCCGACCTGCCGGATCTGGTTGACAGCCTGATGCTGCGTGAGGCCTTGCAGGGCCTCGCCCTCGCCAACAAGGCCGGGCTCGTCGTCACGGGCTTCGCCAAGGTTGAGGCGGCGATCGCCGCCGGAAAGGTCGCCGCGCTCGTCCATGCCGCGGAGGGCGCCGACGATGGCAAACGCAAGCTGCGCCAAGCCCTGCGTCGCCGGTTCGGCGACGCGACGCCGCCGGAATTCAACCTCATTTCCGGCGAGGCGCTCGATGCGGCGCTCGGCCGCGGCAATGTGGTTCACGTCGCCGTGGGCGCCGGGCCGGGCGCAAAGGTTTTTCTCGCTTCCGCCCGGCGACTTGCGCTATATCGCGGCGACGGCGAAAACGACGCCCGCGATGGCGGCGAAAATTTGACAAGAGATGAGGCGTTGGAGCAGGACAACGAAAGCTCTGGCGCGAATGGTCGAGACACCAACGGTCTGGCCGGACCGGCGAACGAAATTTCCTGGGACGCATGAACGATATGAACGATTCCAACAATTCTGGCGACAAAACCTTGACCGTGCCGCCGAGCAAGACCCTGTCGCTGAAGCGCCCGGTGGAGCAGGGCATGGTGCGCCAGAGCTTTTCTCATGGCCGCTCCAAGGCGGTCGTGGTCGAGAAGGTGAAGCGTCGCGCCCATGAGCCCGCCAAGGGTCCCGCGCCTGCGGCGCCGATTTCCGTCGCGCCCAAACCTGCCGCGCCACCTCCCGCCGCTCCCGCGCAGCCGAGCGCTCCCGCCGCTTCGCCCACGGCTCCCGCGCGGCCGCCGGTCAAGCCCGCAGCGCCGCGTCCGCAGACCGGCGTCGTACTGCGCACCCTGACCGATGACGAGCGCGACGCCCGCGCCCGCGCCCTCAACGAGGCTCGGGTTCGCGAGGATGAGGACCGCCGCCGCCAGGAGTCCGAGGCCCGCGGCCGCGCTGAGCGTGAGGCGCGCGAGCGATCTGAGCGCGACGCCGCCGAGGCGCGCAAGAAGGACGAGGAAATGCGTCTGGCCCGCGAGGCCGAAGCCAAGCGCAAGGCCGAGGACGAGGCGCGCCGCCGTCTGTCGCCGACGACGGCCCCTGCGCCGGCCAGCGAGCCCGACCACGGCCTGTCGCTCGCGCCGACGAGCGCATCGCGCAACAAGCCGCAGCAGATCATTTTCAACCAGCCGCGTCCGACGGCCGCGCCCGCTGGCGCTTCGGTCGAGGCTAGGCCCGCTCAGGCTCCTGCCGCCGCCGCCTCGACCTCCGCTGGCCCCCTTGGCCTGCCGCGGCGTCCGATGGCGCCGCCCAAACTGGCCGTTCCCGCCGTCAAGCCGACGCGCGGCGGCGAAATGAAATCGCGCGGCCGCCTGACCGTGACCAGCGCCACCGCCAGCGACGGCGAGGAGCGCACGCGCTCCGTCGCGGCGTTCCGCCGCCGCACCCAGCGCCTCAAGGGCGTGGTCGAGCAGAAGGAGCGCCTGTCGCGCGAAGTCGTCCTGCCCGAGACAATCACCATCCAGGAACTCGCCAACCGCATGTCGGAGCGCGGCGTGGACGTCATCAAGCTGCTGATGCGCCAGGGGCAGATGCACAAGATCACCGACGTGATCGACGCCGACACCGCCGAACTGATCGCCGAGGAGCTGGGCCATACGGTCAAGCGCGTCGCCGAATCCGATGTCGAGGAAGGCCTGTTCGACGCGCTGGACGCCGAGGAAAACCTGGTTTCACGCCCGCCGGTCGTCACGATCATGGGCCATGTCGACCACGGCAAGACCTCGCTGCTCGACGCGATCCGGCAAGCCAATGTGGTGTCGGGCGAAGCCGGCGGCATCACCCAGCACATCGGCGCCTATCAGGTCCAATCGCCGCTCGGCGGCTATATCACCTTCATCGACACCCCCGGCCACGCCGCCTTCACCGCCATGCGCGCGCGCGGCGCCAAGGTGACGGACATTGTCGTGCTGGTCGTGGCGGCCGACGACGGCGTCATGCCGCAGACGATCGAGGCCATCAGCCACGCCAAGGCGGCGGGCGTGCCGCTCATCGTCGCCATCAACAAGATCGACAAGCCCGACGCCAAGCCCGAGCGCGTGCGCACCGAACTGCTGCAATATGAGGTGCAGGTCGAGAGCCTGGGCGGCGACACGCTCGAAATCGAGGTTTCAGCCAAGCAGAAGACCAATCTCGACAAGCTGCTCGAAGCCATTACGCTGCAAGCCGAAGTGCTCGACCTCAAGGCCAATCCGGAGCGCCCCGCGGAAGGTACGGTCATCGAGGCGCGGCTCGATCGCGGTCGCGGCCCGGTCGCGACCGTTCTGGTCCAGCGCGGAACCCTGTCGGTCGGCAACATCATCGTCGCCGGGTTGCAATGGGGCCGCGTGCGCGCCCTGATCGACGACAAGGGCCTCAATTGCGTCCATGCCGGCCCGTCGTTCCCGGCGGAGGTTCTCGGCTTCAGCGGCGCGCCGGAGGCCGGCGACCGCGTCGCAGTGGTCGAATCCGAAGCCCGCGCGCGCGAGATCACCGAATATCGCGAGCGCCAGAAGCGCGATCAGGCCGCCGCGCGCGGCGGTTCGGCGCGCTCCTCGCTCGCCGACATGATGAGCCAGCTCAAGACCGCCGGGCGCAAGGAATTCCCGCTGGTGATCAAGGGCGACGTGCAGGGTTCTGTCGAAGCCATCTGCGCCGCGCTGGAGAAGCTCGGCACCGACGAAGTCGCGGCGCGCGTGGTTCACGCCGGCGCCGGCGGCATTACCGAATCCGACGTCACGCTTGCCGAGGCGTCCAAGGCGGTTCTGATCGGCTTCAACGTCCGCGCCCACAAGGAAGCCCGCGAGGCCGCCGAAAAGCTCGGCATCGAAATCCGCTATTACAACATCATCTACAATCTCGTGGACGATGTGAAAGCGGCGATGTCCGGCCTGCTGGCGCCGACCCTGCGCGAGACCATGCTCGGCAATGCCGAAATCCGCGAGGTCTTCACCATCACCAAGGTCGGCAAGGTCGCCGGCTGTCTCGTCACCGACGGCATTGTCGAGCGCGGCCAGCATGTGCGCCTCATCCGCGACAATGTCGTGGTGCATGAAGGCAAGCTCTCGACGCTCAAGCGCTTCAAGGACGAGGTCAAGGAAGTCGCCTCGGGCCAGGAATGCGGCATGGCCTTCGAGAATTACCAGGACATGCGGCAGGGCGACGTCATCGAGTGCTACCGCGTCGAGGAAATCAAGCGGAGTCTTTGATCCACAGCCGAACGCCTTGCGTTCGGCGCCCCGCGCGTCGGCACGATCGGACGCCGGCCATCTGGCCGGCTTGCGAGGACGCCGACGCGGGCGTTCCGTTCGCGGGCGAGGCCTGAGTCGTCCCGCCGCGCGCTGCGCCGGCGGCTTCAAGAGGCAAGAATGTCCAGAACCCATCACAAGGGCGGCGAACCGAGTCAGCGCATGTTGCGCGTGGCCGAACTGATCCGCCACGCCATGGCGCAGCTGCTGTCGCGCGGCGAAATCAACGATCCCGAACTCGCCGGGCTGGTCGTCACCGTCCCCTCGGTGAAGATGAGTCCCGATCTCAAGCTCGCGACCATCTATGTCATGCCGCTCGGCGGCAAGGCGCAGGAGCAGATCGTGGCCATTCTCGACCGCCACAAGAAATATCTGCGGACCGAAATCGCCCATCAGGTCAATCTGAAATATGCGCCGGAAATCCGCTTCAGGGTGGATGAGTCCTTCGCCAACGCCGACCGGATCGACGCGCTGCTGCAATCGGCCAAAGTGGCGCGCGACCTTTCCGCGCCCGCGCCGGACGATGACGCGCCCGAGGGCGGCGGCGAGGACGCGCATTGAACGCGCCGCGCTCCACCCGCGTCGAGGTCAATGGCTGGGTCATTCTGGACAAGCCGGTCGGGCTGACCTCGACCCAGGCGGTTTCCAGGCTCAAGCGTCTGTTCAACGCCAAGAAGGCGGGCCATGCGGGCACGCTCGACCCGCTGGCCTCGGGCGTCCTGCCCGTGGCTTTCGGCGAGGCGACCAAGACCGTGCCTTTCGTCCAGGACGGCGAAAAGGCCTATCGCTTCACTGTGCTCTGGGGCGTCGAAACCGACACCGACGACGCCGAGGGCCGCGCCGTGGCGACCAGCGACGCCCGTCCGGATCCTGCGGCCATTGTGGCGCTGCTGCCCCGCTTCACCGGCGAAATCATGCAGCAGCCGCCGGCCTTTTCGGCGATCAAGGTCAATGGCGAACGCGCCTACGACCTCGCCCGCGACGGCGAGGCCGTCGACCTCGCCCCGCGTCCCGTAACGATCCACGCTTTGCGCCTCGTCGCGGCGGACCGTGACCAGGCTGTGCTCGAAGCCGAATGCGGCAAAGGCACCTATGTGCGCGCGATCGCCCGCGACCTCGGCCGGGCGCTTGGCTGTTACGGCCATGTGATCGCCCTGCGCCGCACGAGGGTCGGGCCTTTTTTCGAGGACAGTTCCGCGCCGCTCGAAGAGCTGCTCGAGGCGCCGGAACTGGCGCACGAGGACCTTCTCGGCGTCGAAGCCGGCCTGTCCGAACTGCCCTGCATCGTGGTCGACCGCGATGCGGCGGCGCGTCTGCGGCGCGGCCAGTCGGTCATCCTGCGCGGGCGCGACGCCCCCGCCGAAGGCGCGGCTTACGCCGCCTGTTCCGGCGTGGTGATCGCCTCGGGCGCGGTCGAGCGCGGCGAATTCGTGCCCAACCGCGTGTTCAACCTGCCATTCTGAGCCAAAAATAAGTCGTCAATCGCCCGAGCGCGCCTCATCTTCCGCATTGGAGGAGAGCGATGTCGCGCGCGAAGGCCTTTGACATGACGCGCCGCGCCTTTGGCGCAGGCCTGTGCCTTTGCTGCCTTCCCGCGCTCGCGCGCGGCCAACCCGCGACGCTCGAAGAGGTCGGGGCGTCCGTTTTCGTGCGGCGGGGCGTGGACGCGGAAGCCGACGCCGCCAATCTCGACGGCATCGCCAATATCGGCTTCATCATCGGCGAACAGGCGGTGCTGGTGACGGAAAGCGGCGGCAGCCTCGCCGACGGTCGCCTCTTGCGCAAGATGATCCGGGACAAGACCGACAAGCCGATCAAATATGTCGTCTTGAGCCACGGCCATCCGGATCATTTCTTCGGCGCCGGCGCCTTCGTCGAGGATGCGCCGGTCTTCATCGGCCACCATAACCTGCCGCAGGCGCTGGAAATGCGCGGCGAGTTCTACCGCAAGCGGCTGATCGGCCTTTTGGGCGAAAGCAATGTCGGGCCAGTGGTCCTGCCGACCCGGATCGTGACGGGAGAGGACGAAATCGATCTCGGCGGTCGGCGGATCGCGTTCAAGGCGCACGCGCCGGCGCACACGACGTCCGACCTGTCGATGCTCGACCGGTCGGGCGGCCTCTTCTTTCCGGCCGATCTGCTTTTCGTCGGGCGCATACCGCCGCTCGACGGCAGCCTGACCGGCTGGATCGCCCAGTTGGAGGCCATGCGGCAGGAAAATTATGGCCGGACGGTGCCGGGCCATGGGCCGGCGAGCGTCGATTTCGGCCCCGCTTCCGACGCACTCTTGCGCTATTTGACGACGCTGCGCGATGGCGTTCGGGCGGAAATCGACGCGGGCGGCTCGATCGAACAGGCGATGAACCATGTCGCGCAGTCCGAACGCAGCAATTGGAAGCTGTTCGACGATTACAACAAACGAAATGTCGCCGAGGCCTTTTCGGAACTCGAGTGGCAATAGGAGGAAACATGAAGACGAGACTGGCGACTGCCATTTTCGGCCTGTGCGCGCTGGGGTTCGCCGCCGCGCCGGCTCTCGCGGACGATCCCGACAGCCCCGAGGCGCGCCAGAGCCGCTGGCAGGAGCTGGAAAAGGCCGTGTTTCAGGGCAAGACCGCCGGGCCGTCCAATGGCGTCGTGACGCTCCAGGCTCCGGAACGGGCCGAGGACGCGGCGCTGGTGCCGATGACGGTCACCCTGACGCCCGCCGACAAGGTCAAGGCCCTCTGGCTCATCATCGACGACAATCCCATGCCGGTCGCCGCCCATATGGTGTTCGGGCCGGCCGCCGATCCGCATGAGCTCAAGTTCCGCGTTCGCGTCAACGCCTATACCAATGTCCATGCGGTCGCCCAATTGCAGGACGGGTCGCTCGTCGCCGACGCGAAATTCGTAAAGGCTTCGGGCGGCTGTTCCGCGCCGATGGGCGAGGGCGAGGAGGCGGCGCTCAAGGGCCTTGGCGAAATGCGGCTGAAACTTGCCGGCGCGGCGCAGCCTGGCGTTCCGGTCGAGGCGAAGCTGATGGTCCGCCATCCCAATTTCAACGGCATGCAGATGAACCAGCTCACCCGGATGTACACGCCGGCGCGCTACATCGACAAGATTTCGGTGAGCGACGGCGCCGCCAAGGTCTTTGATTTGGAATCCGGCATTTCGCTGGCGAGCAATCCGGTCCTGTCCTTCGGTCTCGTGCCCCAGGCCTCGGGGCGGCTCCGGGTCGAGGTGTCCGACAGCATGAACACGCAATGGAGCCGGGATTTCGAAATCCTGCACATGACCGACTGACATGCGGGCGCAATCTTCGCTTCTTCTGGCCGTCGCCTTCGCTCTCGGCCTGATTGGGCCGGCGAGCGCCGGTGCGAGCGAGCCGCCGGGCCTGTGGACCGGGCCCATGCATGGCGAAATCCCGGCGACCCTCGCCGGGGCCAAGGTCGTGGACGCGGCGGCGGTCGCCGAACTCAAGGATGGCGGCGCCGTTCTGATCGACGTCGCCGAATTTCCGGCGAAACCGGCGGGCGTCTCGTCCAATCTGCCCTGGATGCCGACCCATATGTCGATTCCGGGCGCGGTCTGGTTCGCCGGCGGCGGCTTCGGCGACGGGCGCCCGGCCTACCAGCAGGCTTTTTCCGCGCGGGTCGGCGAGTTGACCGGCGGCGACAAGGACAGGGCGGTCGTCGCCTTCTGCCATCCGGGCTGCTGGGGCAGTTGGAACGCCGGCAAGCGGCTGGTCATGCTCGGCTACCGCAAGGTCTATTGGTTCCCCGGCGGCGTCGAGGCCTGGGAAGACAAATACGCCGCTGCTCCGGTCAAGCCGGATCGCGGCTGGGAAGAGATTCGGCGCTGAGGCGGGCTGAACTCTACGCTGGCTCTTGCCGCGAAAATGTGTATAGAAACCGGCTTGCCCTCTTGCAGGGCAAGCGAAGAGCCGCGACCCCCCTGGACGACATCCCGGAGCGGCCGGACTCCTCGCCCGATCGCAACGAAAGGATATGAGATGTCGATCACGGCCGAGCGCAAGGCTGCGCTCATCAAGGAATACGCCACCAAAGCGAACGACACCGGTTCGCCGGAAGTGCAGGTCGCCATTCTGACCGAGCGCATCGCCAATCTGACTGGGCATTTCAAGTCGCATGTGAAGGACAATCACTCGCGCCGCGGCCTGCTCAAGCTGGTGTCATTGCGCCGCCAGCTTCTCGACTATGTCAAGAAGAACGACGAACCGCGCTACCGGACGCTGATCGAGCGCCTGGGCATTCGCCGCTAATCAACTTTACGCGGCCGGCTCGCTCGGCCGCGTTTTCGCAATCTCGCGCCGGAGCGTGACCCCGAAAAGCCCAAATTCGGCTTGCAGCGGGGACAAGGCTCGATCGAGAGGCGCGAAAGGGACGGGCGGCAGGGGCCGCCGTCCAACCGGACGAAGCGTTCGGGCCAGGGCAGGATTGTCAGACGCCGCCAATCGGGGCGACGTCTCGCCGTCTTGCTCATGGTGGGGCGCTTCGGTTTTTCACCGGCCTGCGTTTCCGACCGGTCGGAAGCACAGGCGCCCGGCGGCCTGGCCGCCGCCGCGCCCAATGGCGCGGACCCATGAAAGATGAGACCACATGTTTGAAATCCATCGCGAAGAAATCGACTGGTGCGGGCGCAAGCTCGTGCTGGAGACCGGCCGCATCGCGCGCCAGGCCGACGGCGCCGTGTTCGCCTCCTATGGCGAGACCACCGTGCTCGCCACCATCGTTTCGGCCAAGGCGCCCAAGCCCGGCCAAGACTTCTTCCCCCTCACCGTGAACTATCAGGAAAAGGCCTTTGCGGCCGGCCGCATTCCCGGCGGCTATTTCAAGCGCGAGGGCCGTCCCTCGGAGCGCGAGACCCTGATCTCCCGCCTGATCGACCGTCCGATCCGCCCGCTCTTCCCGGACGGCTATTACAACGACACCCAGGTCATCGTCACGGTCCTGAGCCATGACATGGAAAACGACCCGGACATCCTGGCGATGGTGGCGACCTCCGCCGCCCTGACGATCTCCGGCGTGCCCTTCATGGGCCCGATCGGCGCCGCCCGCGTCGGCTATATCAATGGCGAGATCAAGGTGAACCCGACGGTCGACGAGGCCAAGACTTCGGACCTCGACCTCGTCGTCGCCGGCACCGCCGAGGCCGTGCTGATGGTCGAATCCGAGGCCAAGGAGCTGTCGGAAGAGACGATGCTCGCGGCGGTCATGGCCGGTCACGCCGGTTTCCAGCCGGTGCTCGACGCCATCATCCGCCTCGCCGAGCGCGCCGCCAAGGAGCCGCGCGATCTGGTCCTGCCCGAGAAGGCCGAGGTCGAGAAGGCCGTCGCGGAAATCGCCGAGGCCGAGCTGCGCGCGGCCTACAAGATCACCGCCAAGCAGCAGCGCTATGCGGCGGTGGACGCGGTCAAGGCCAAGGTCAACGCCGCGCTTCTGCCGGAAGGCGGCGAGGCGAAGTTCGACAAGCAGCTCGTCGCCGACGTGTTCCATGAATTGCAGGCCAAGGTCGTGCGCTGGAACATTCTCGATGACGGAATCCGCATCGACGGCCGCGACCTCAAGACCGTGCGCCCGATCGTCGCCCAGGTCGGCGTGCTGCCGCGCACCCATGGCTCGGCGGTCTTCACCCGCGGCGAGACCCAGGCGCTGGTCGTGGCGACGCTCGGCACGGGCGAGGACGAGCAGTTCATCGATTCTCTGGAAGGGACCTACAAGGAAAACTTCCTGCTCCACTATAACTTCCCGCCCTATTCGGTGGGCGAGACGGGCCGCATGGGTTCGCCGGGCCGTCGCGAGATCGGCCATGGCAAGCTCGCCTGGCGCGCGATCCATCCGATGCTGCCGACGGCGGCGGAATTCCCCTACACGATCCGCGTTGTGTCGGAGATCACCGAATCCAACGGTTCGTCCTCGATGGCGACGGTCTGCGGCTCGTCGCTGGCGCTGATGGACGCGGGCGTGCCGCTGAAGCGTCCGACCGCCGGCATCGCCATGGGCCTGATCCTGGAAGGCGAGCGTTTCGCTGTCCTGTCCGACATTCTCGGCGACGAGGACCATCTCGGCGACATGGACTTCAAGGTGGCGGGCACCGAGCACGGCGTCACCTCGCTGCAGATGGACATCAAGATCGCCGGCATCACCGAGGAGATCATGAAGGTGGCGCTTGGCCAGGCCAAGGACGGCCGCCTGCATATCCTGCATGAGATGGC
>JAJXYV010000139.1 GCA_021780435.1 Pseudomonadota bacterium | reverse complement strand
CTGATGCGAGGCGCCCGGTTGATCGCGACGAGCGGCGGTTGACGGAACATGGCGTCAATCTTCCAGTTCCGCCTTCGCGGCTTCGACGTCGAGCCGCTCCATGGCGTCGGCGGGCTTGCATTTCGCCGCCTCCTCGTAAAGCGCCGTCGCCTGTTTCAGCTTCGACGATCCGAACAGCATGGCGAGCGCATTGGCATATTCCATCCGCGCGATCGCCGAGGTCGGATTGAGCTTCAGCGCTTCCTCGAAATGCCGGACCGCCGCGTCCTTGCTGGCGCCATAGGTCAGGCCGGCGATCATGCCGCCGATTTTGTCCACGACTTCGGCATGATAGGCGCCGAGCGCGATATGGGCGTCGGCGTGACGCGGTTCGCGCTTGATCGCGGTCTCGAGGCTCTGGCGGATCTTGCCGCCGAGGCCCTCGGCCAAAGCCTTGACCACCGAAACGCCCTGACTGTAGCGCCCGAGCGCCTGGGCGTGAAGGTAGAAGGCGTTGGCGTTGTCCGGCGCGGCCTTCTGCAGCTTCTCGGCCCTATTGGCGGCGTCGAGGAAGAGGCGGGTCTTTTCCGCTTCGTCCTCGATCAGATAGGTCGCGTAAATATTCATCGCCTTGGCCGCGGCGTTGGCGCCGATCGGGCCGAGCGCCTCGCCCAGCCGAACCGCCTCGCTGAAATCGCCGCGATGATAGGCGCGCCAGGCGTCCTGCAACTGCTTCGCGGCGGCCTCGGCGTCCCCGGCGAATTTCAGCCTGGGATGGGCCGCCGCCTGCGCCTCCATATAGGCGGCGCTGGGAAAAGGCTCGCGATCACCGGCGTGCAGGCGGCTCCACGCCTTCTCCAGCGCCGCGCCGGCATAGTCGTAGGCCTTGTCCTTGTGCGGAAAGGCTTTCCAGCGCGATCCAGACATTTTCGCCCCCTCAGGTCAGGTAACGTTTCGCCAGTTCGTCGAACAAGGCGCGCGCGCGCGGCGCCAGATAGGGCGCGGCGAGCGAAATGACATGGAAGGCGCCGCGCGCAAGCGCCCGGCTCTCCTCCCGCGCGCGCGGATCGCGCGCGAATTCGTAGGACAGCCAATAAGTCGCGATCACCGTCATGTTGACGGCCAGCGCCTCGACGTCGAGCGGGCCCGCGTTCATCTCGCCCGACCTGACGAGGCCTTCGAGGATAGCGGCGGCGGTGCGCTTCTTGTGCGCGAGGATCCGCTTGAACTGGGTTTCGAGCATCCGGTGCCGCGAAACCAGATCGTTGATGTCGCGGTAAAGGAAACGATATTTGTAGATGGATTCAAAGACGAGATGCAGGAACAGCCACACGTCCTCGACATGGGCGAGGCGACTTTCCGGCGCGGCCAAAGTCCGTTCGATCTCCTCGCGAAAGGCGATGAACAGGGCCTCGACGATCTTGTCCTTCGAGTGATAATGATAATAGAGATTGCCTGGACTGATGTTCATTTCGTCGGCGATGGCGGTCGTCGTGACGCCCGGTTCGCCATATTCGTTGAACAGCCGCAGGGCCGTCTCCAGGATCCGTTCACGCGTCCGCCTTTTCGGCTTCTTCTCCATGCCTGGCTCCTCCCCGGGGTCAGGCCGCCCCATCAATCGGTCGTCGCATCCTCAATCGTCCGTTCGAGGGCGTCGAGCGTTTGTCTAAGTTGCGCCGTCGCCGCCCCCAGCGCATTCTGCCTGCGCCGGCGGCGGGCGCCGATCTTACGGCGCGACAGGCTGCGCTCGGCATCGTTTAGAACCTCGCGATCGAGCAAAACGCCGTGCCGCCTGAAGATCGGCTCGAGTTCGTCGGCGCGGCGGCGCAGCTCCTCTCGGGTCCGCTGATAGGCATGTTCGCACAAACGGCGGCGATCGGAATAGGAAAACATGTTGGTGAAGAACATTTCCGCATCGTCGCGCGCAGGTTCGAACAGGATGACGTCCGCATCCGGATAAAGCCGGGCGTAGCGCTCCATCCCCACCCTCATCCGCGAATGGATGATGGCGCGGAAAGTCTGCGCCATCACCGTCGGCAAACCGCGCTCGGCAAGCGAAATGCGTTTCTTGTGATCGCGCCGCGCGGCGGCCTCGGCGTCGAAGGGAACGAGGGGATTGATGCAGAACAGGAGTTTCGCTCCCTCGCGCAAGGCGACCGAGGCGTGAAGCGTTTTCATCAGCGCGCCGTCGACAAACGAGCGGCCCGCGATCTCCACGGGCGGGTAGAGCCCCGGCAAAGCCGAACTGGCCTGGACCGCCGTCGAGATCGGCACGTCGTCCCACCCTGGAGACCCGAAGGCCACCGAGACGCAGGAATCGAGGTCCGTGGCGACGATGAACAATTTGCGCTTGAGGGCGCGGAAGTCATTCGTGCGGCCCGGCGTGGAGAACATCTTGGCGAGAAAGGCGCCGACGCCCTGGTTGTCGAGCAATCCGACGGGCAGCGCGCCGCCGAGCCGCTGAAGCGATTCCGCCAATCCGCCCGAGAGCGGCTGGTCGAGCCACGCCTGCGCCGCCGCGGCCGCGAGACCCGGCAGGCCTGCAACGCGCCGGGCGTATTCGCCGAGCGCCGGACGCAGCAAAACGTCGGGCTCGAAGGGGTCGTCGGCTTCCTCGCTCTCGATGAAATTGCGATGCATCTCGCGCGGCGAAATTCCATTCGCCAGCCCTGCGGCGATAAAGGCGCCGGAACTCACGCCCACTTGAATGTCGCATCCGGCGAAGTCCATTCCCTTCAGGGATTCATCAAGCGCCGCGAGGGCGCCGATTTCATAGATGCCGCCCAGAGGACCGCCGCCGGCGAGGGCGACGCCTCTCAGATCGCGGGTCAAGGCCGCCTCCCTTGTTCGCGCTCGCGACAGCGGCGGGCCCGCCGCTTCCGGCGGCCCGCCTTGCGACGCGCGTCGACCGATCATTTCGCGATTTTCGCCGGCGTCTTTTTCTCTTCGACTTCGCCCGCGAGCTTCTTGACTTCGTGGGTCAGTTCGGAAACCCGGCGGCTCAGGGCCTCGACATCCTTCCTGGTCGGCACGCTCAAGGAATGCAGGGCGCGCGCCACGCGTTCCTCGAAGACCTGCTCCAGCTTGTCCCATTGGCCGGTCGCCTTCGCCTTCACGTCAGCGATCTTTTCATCGGCGGTCTTCCTCGCCCGCTCCTGAACGCCTTCGCCTTCCTTGACCAGGGCGTCGAAAACCTTGGTGCCTTCCTCCTGCGCCTTGGCGAAGGCGCCGAGGCCTGCCAGCCAGATCTGATTGGCGGAATTCTTGATCAGCGCCGCCAGTTCGCTATCGCTTTTGCCTTCAACGAGGGCTTTGAGCTTCTTGGCCATTTTTCTCTCCCGTCGCGCGCCGCGCAGCCCAAGCTGGCGGCTTGATGTTTGTTAGACTAGGCGCGGATTTTAGAATCTTCGCCCTATTTGGTTAGGCGGCGGATTCTAATATCGGCGGCTAATCTACACGCCTTGGGAGGATGAGCCATGATCTATGTCGTCACCGGCGCCAGCGGCTTCATCGGCAAGAGGCTCGTGCGCCGATTGCTGTCGCGCCCCGGGGCCGAGGTCCATTTTCTCATCCGCAACGCGACGCCGGAGCGGCTCGAGCGGCTGCGCGCCTTCTGGGGCGCCGAAGCGGCCCGCGCAATCGCCATGCCGGGCGATCTCACCGAGACAATGTGCGGTGTCGATCCCGAGCGGATCGACGCTCTGCGCGGCCGGGTCGATCATGTCTTCCACCTCGGCGCGATCTACGACCTCGACGCCGATCCGCAGCTGGAAATGCAGACGAATATCGAAGGCGCGCGCAACGCGCTCGCCCTCGCCGAGGCCCTTGGCGCACGGCGCTTCCATCACATGAGTTCGATCGCGGCCGCCGGCCTTTACGAAGGCGTTTTCCGCGAGGACATGTTCGAGGAGGCGGAGAATCTGAGCCATCCCTATTTCGCCAGCAAGCATGAGTCGGAAAAAGTCGTGCGGCGCGAGGCGAAAATCCCGTTCCGGATCTATCGCCCCGGCCTCGTCGTCGGCGATTCCCGCACCGGCGAAATGGACAAGATCGACGGGCCCTATTATTTCTTCAAGCTGATCCAGAAGCTGCGCGGCCTGCTGCCGCCCTGGGCGCCGATGATCGGCCTCGAAGGCGGACGCATCAATCTTGTGCCGGTCGATTATGTCGTGACCGCGCTCGACCACCTCGCCCATGCGGACGGCCTCGACGGCCGCTGCTTCCATCTGGTCGATCCGCATCCGCGCCGGGTGGGCGATATTTTCGCGCTCTTCGCCAGCGCCGCCCATGCGCCGCGCGTATCCATGCGGATCAACGCCGCGCTCTTCGGCCTGCTGCCGCGTCCGATCCTGAACGCGCTGAAGACGCTCACCCCGGTACGACGAATCCGCCAGGCCGTCATGAAGGATCTCGGCCTGCCCGAGGGCATTCTCGCCTTCTTCAATTACCCCACCCGCTTCGATGGACGCGAGGCGGAGGCGATCCTGCGCCCGGCCGGAATCATGGTCCCGCCGATCGAGGATTACGCCTGGCGCCTGTGGGATTATTGGGAGCGCCATCTCGACCCCGACCTGTTCATCGACCGCAGCCTGCGCGGCCGCGTGGCCGGCAAGGTCGTTCTGGTGACTGGCGGGTCGGCGGGCATCGGCAAGGCGACCGCCTTCCGGCTCGCGGAAGCCGGCGCGACCACCCTGATCGTCGGCCGCGACCAGGAGAAGCTCGACGCCACGGTTCGCGAAGCCGCCGAACGCGGGCTGAGCCTCCTGCCCTATGCGGCGGACATCGCGGATATGGAGCGATGCGAGGCGCTCATCGCCCGGATCGTCGCCGAGCATGACGGCGTCGACGTCCTCGTCAACAACGCCGGCCGCTCGATGCGGCGGGGGATCGAACATTCCTATGACCGCTTCCACGATTTCGAACGCGCGATGCAGGTCAATTATTTCGGCGGCCTGCGCCTGACGCTCGGCTTCCTGCCCGGCATGGCGGCGCGGCGAAGCGGCCACGTGATCAACATTTCCTCGATCGGCGTGCTCACGAATGCGCCGCGCTTTTCCGCCTATGTCGCCTCCAAGGCCGCGATGGAGGCCTGGACGCGCTGCGCCGCCTCGGAATATCTTGACCGCGACGTGCACTTCACGACGATCAACATGCCGCTGGTGCGCACGGCGATGATCGCGCCGACCAAGCTCTACGAGCACGTCCCCGCGCTCTCTCCCGAGGAGGCCGCCGAATTGGTCGTCGAAGCCATCGTCAAACGGCCGTCGCGGATCGCCACGCCGCTCGGCGTCTTCGGCCAGATCGTCCACGCCGTGAGCCCGCGCCTCGCCCAGATCGTCATGAACACCGCCTTCCGCATGTTCCCCGACAGCGCCGCGGCCGTGGGCGAGAAGGAAGGCGCGCAGGCGCCGAACGCCGACCAACTCGCCTTCACCCAGGTCATGAAGGGGCTCTATCTATGAGCGGACGCCTCCAGCACGGCGCGAAAAACTTCGGGCGCGCGCAACAGACCGAAATGGCCGGGCGTCGCCAACGTTGTCTCGCGCGCGCCTTCGAGCCGCGCCGAGTCGCGGGGCACGACGAATTCGTCGCCCGCGCTCCAGACGCAATGCGTCGGAACCGTCGGCGCGTGGCGGTTCAGCTCCGCGAGCCATGGCGAGTCCGGCTCCATCTCGCGGGCGTCGCGGCCTGGTCCCAATCGCGCGAGACGCGAGCCGTGATGCGGCGCGCCGATGGTCACCAGCGAGGCGACCTTTTCGGGCCCGCGCCGCGCGAGATAGGCCCGCGCAATGAGGCCGCCCATGCTGTGCCCGACCAACGCAACCTTCTGCGCGCCGGTTCGCGCGAGCAGACGGTCGATTTCCTTGCCGAGCGCTTCGGCCAGTTCGTCGATGCCGCCGAACGGCGGATCGAGCGTGACGCTGGCGACCGTCCGGCCCGCCGCGCGGAGACGCCGCTCCAGCGCGCCCCACATCGCCCGGTTGCAGCAATAGCCGGGGATGAGCAGAATGGGTGTTTCGCCGGGCGCCGCCGCGCCTTCGGCGCCGCCGCGCCACAAATGTTCCAGCGGCTGACGGACGACGAAGATCAGCCAGAAGGAAAACAGCTCCTCCACCATCGCCCGGAAACTTCCGGAGAGGCCCACGCGCACATCCTCCGGCGTCCGATCGCGAAAGGCCAGGGCGTAGGCAAGAACCGGGATCGCGATTTGCAGGGCGAAGAAGGACAGGACAAAAGCTGCGACGCCGACCGCCGCGCCCCAACGCCAACCGATCGACACGCCGACCGCCGCCGCGACCACGGCGAGAAGAACAAAGGCGACCTGAAGGAAACGCGCCATCATGGGATCGGCTCCGGGGCTGAGCATAGCGCCGCAGCGCCTATGCAAAAGTTTTTCCTTCGCGGAAAGCAATGACAAGAATCAACAAGACCGGGAATGCGCGCGATGGAAAGGATCTGGCTCTCTCAATATCAGGCCGGCGTCGATCCGAACGTCGACGTCCACGCCTTTCGCTCCCTGGTCCATGTCTTCGAGGACAGCGCGGCGCGCTTCGCCGGCCGCACCGCCTTTCTCAGCATGGGGGCGTCCATCACTTATGCCGAACTGGATGCGCTCAGCCGGAATTTCGGCTCCTTTCTTCAGAATGTCGTCCGCCTGCCGCGCGGCGCGCGCGTCGCGCTGATGACGCCGAACCTGCTGCCCTATCCGGTCGCCCTGCTTGGCGCCCTGCGCGCAGGTTACGTCATCGTCAATTGCAACCCGCTCTACACGCCCCGCGAACTGGAAAAGCAGCTCAAGGATTCGGAAGCGGAGGCTATTGTCGTTCTCGAGAATTTCGCCGCGACGGTCGAGCAGGTCGCGGCGCGGACCAATCTGCGCCAGATCATCGTGACCAGCATCGGCGACCTGCTCGGGCCCATGCGCGGCGCGCTGGCCAATTTCGTCGTCCGTCATGTGAAGAAACTCGTTCCGCGCTTCCGCCTTCCCGGCGCGATCAGTTTCCGTGAAACCTTGCGGCTGGGCGCTCAACAGGCATTTCAACGCGTGGAGCTTGCGCCGGACGACCTCGCCTTCCTGCAATATACGGGCGGCACCACCGGGATTCCCAAGGGCGTCGAACTGACCCACGGCAATATGGTGGCCAATGTCCAGCAGGGTTACGCCTGGTCGCGGCCCGCCTTCGAAGACGGGCGCGAATTGGCCGTTACGGCCCTGCCGCTTTACCACATCTTCGCGCTCACGGTGAGTTGCCTGATGTTCGTGCGATTCGGCGCGGCCAATCTGCTCATCGCCAATCCGCGCGACATCCCCGGCTTCGTCAAGAGCCTGTCGAAGCACAGGTTCACGGCGATGATCGGCGTCAACACGCTGTTCAACGCGCTCCTGAACAACGCAGAATTCCGCCGCCTCGATTTCAGCGGGCTGAAGGTCGCAGCCGCGGGCGGCATGGCCCTTCAACCGACGGTCGCCAAGAAATGGCGCGAGATCACCGGCAAGACCCTGATCGAAGGTTATGGCCTGACCGAGGCCTCGCCGGCCGCGATCATCAACCCGCTCGATCTCAAGGCCTATAACGGCGCGATCGGCCTGCCGATGCCGCACACCGACATTTCCATCCGCAATGACGCCGGAGAGGAATTACCCATCGGCGCGCCGGGCGAATTATGCGTCAAGGGACCGCAAGTGATGCGCGGCTATTGGCGGCAACCCGACGAAACCGCCGAGGTCCTGATGGCCGACGGTTTCCTGCGCACCGGCGATATCGCGACCGTCGACGAGAAAGGCTTTGTGCGAATCGTCGATCGCAAGAAGGACGTGATCGTCGTGTCGGGATTCAACGTCTATCCGAATGAAATCGAAGAAGTCGTCGCGATGAATGAAGGCGTCCTGGAGGTTGGCGCGGTCGGCGTGCCCGACGCCGCCTCCGGCGAGGCCGTCAAGATCGTCGTGGTTAAAAGGGACGAGGCGCTGACCGCGAACGACCTGATCGCTCATTGCCGAATGCATCTCGTCGGCTACAAGATCCCGCGCCATGTCGAATTCCGCAAGGAATTGCCGAAGACCAATGTCGGCAAGATCCTGCGGCGCGCCCTGCGCGACCTGTGAGCGCCCTTGGCCCCTCGGGACTGGCTTCGCCCCCCGCCCAGCTCAAGCGCGGCGGCGCGATGGAGGGAACTGTCAATCCTTTCATTGGTTTATAAAAATCCCGCGGCAGCCCCTCGCCTCGGCGTCAAAATCAAATTATAGCTTTGACCCGATCCGCGGAGCGGGACGCGCGGCCCTCGCGCCGCTCTCGCGCCTCAATCGGAGAAAGTGATGAGTTTGAAGAACTTTTCCGATCTGACGCAACGTGAAGTCCTCGCCATCGCCATCGCCTCCGAAGAAGAAGACAGCCGCATCTATTCGAGTTTCGCGGAAGAACTGACGGACCGTTATCCCGCGACGGCCAAGGTCTTCCAGGAAATGGCGGCCGAGGAGGACGGCCACCGCCGGCAATTGCTGGAAATCTACCAGGCGCGTTTCGGCTCCAACCTGCCCGCGATCCGCCGCGAGGACGTGAAGGGATTTTTGAGCCGGCGCCCGACCTGGCTGATCAAGAACCTGCCGCTCGAGACGATCCGCCGCCAGGCGGAGGCGATGGAGGAAGACTCGCAGCGCTTCTATGTCAAGGCCGCGGAAGCCTCGCGCGACGTCGAGGTGCGCAAACTGCTCGGCGATCTCGCCATGGTCGAAAAGAGCCATGGCGAAAAGGCCAATGCGCTCGCCGAGGCGATCCTCACCGAAAGCGCCCGCGAGGAGGAAGGCCGCACGGCGCACAAGTTCTTCGTGCTGCAATATGTCCAGCCGGGTCTCGCCGGCCTGATGGACGGCTCGGTCTCGACGCTCGCGCCGCTGTTCGCTGCGGCCTTCGCCACCCAGAACAACTGGAGCACCTTCCTCGTCGGCCTCGCCGCCTCGATCGGCGCCGGGATCAGCATGGCCATCGCCGAGGCCCTTTCCGACGACGGCTCGCTGACCGGGCGCGGCGCGCCCGTGATCCGCGGCGCGGTCACCGGCCTGATGACGACCGCCGGCGGCCTTGGCCACAGCCTTCCCTATCTCGTGCCCGATTCCTGGCCGCACGCCTTCTGGACCGCGACGACCATCGCCGGGATCGTGGTCTTCTTCGAACTCTGGGCGATCGCCTATATCCGCGCGCGCTACATGGACACGCCCTTCCTCAAGGCGGTCGCGCAGATCGTCGTCGGCGGCGCCATCGTGCTCGCGGTCGGAATCCTGATCGGCGCCGCGTGAGGAGTCATCGGATGTTCCGTCTCGCCCATCTCTCCGACGCCCATATCGGCCCCCTGCCCCGCCCCAAATGGCGGGAATTGCTGGGAAAGCGCGCCACCGGCTACCTGAACTGGCAGCGCGGCCGCCATCGCGCCCATGACATGGAGGCGCTCGGCGCCCTGGTCGCCGACATGCGCGAGCAGCGCCCACATCATGTCGCCATGACCGGGGACATCTGCAACATCGGCCTGCCGGCGGAATATCCCCTGGCGGCGAAATGGCTGGGCACGCTCGGCGCGCCGGAGAATGTCAGCCTCGCGCCCGGCAACCACGACGCCTATTTGCGCTCCAGCCTGCCTCATTTGGCGCGCGACCTGAGCCCCTGGACCCGCGGCGACGACGGCGTGCAAGGCTTTCCGTTCCTGCGCCGACGCGATGGCGTCGCCATCATCGGCCTGAGCAGCGGCGTCCCGACCCTGCCCTTCGTCGCCGCCGGCCGGCTCGGGCGGGCGCAACTCGAACGGCTCGCCGAAATCCTGCGCGCGACGCGCGACGAGATCCGCGTTGTTCTGGTGCATCATCCGCCGGTCGATGGCGGCGGCGGCATCCGCAACCTGCAGGACCATCGCGCGCTGGCCGCGGTTCTGGCGGAGGAAGGCGCGGAACTCGTGCTCCACGGCCACAGTCATTCGATTTCCCGGAAGTGCCTGCCCGGCCCGCGCGGGCCCATTCCCGTGCTCGGGATCTGTTCCGCGTCATCGATCGGGCGGAATCCGCGCCGGCGCGCGGCCTATTATCTCATCGACATCGATTCTGAAAACCGGCGGATGAGCCTGACCGCCCGGCAACTCGACGCTGCAGGCCAGTTTCGCCCGATCGCGGTGTGAACGGCTGGCAGGCTCGCAACAAAAGTTATATCCTGTTGTGATCTTTCGTCGCATATGGCGGGCGCCGGCGTGAATCGCCATTGCCAACCGCCCCGGGTCGCGATAGGAAACGGGCCTCATGAGCCCAGCCCGGCACGTTTCTTGCCGGGCGCGGAGCGCCGGGTTCCGCTCGACGGCCGCCGAGCCTCGCGAACACGGGCCCGAAATGGGATCGCGCGGGGCGGCGAGCCGCTCCGGCTACCTCGGGTGAATTCGGGAAGCAACGCCTCTCGTGGGAACGGGACGCGCTAGAAGCATTGGGATTGCACGGAGACAGGCCAGATGACCAACGCCGCCGACAACGAGACGATGACGGCCCAGCCGGCGCCAGCGGCCGCCCCCAAGAAGAGCGGCGGCGCCTTCAACCGGGAAACCGTGCTCGAAGTCCAACATTACACCGACCGCCTGTTCCGTTTCCGCACCACGCGCGACTCCGCCTTCCGGTTCATCAACGGGCAGTTCGCGATGATCGGCCTCGAAGTCGAGGGCAAGCCCCTGCTGCGCGCCTATTCCATGGCCAGCGCCAATTACGAGGACGATCTCGAATTTTTCTCGATCAAGGTGCCGGATGGACCGCTGACTTCGCGCCTCCAGCATCTCAAGGTCGGCGACACCGTCCTCATCGGCCGCAAGCCGACCGGCACGCTCGTGCAGTCGAGCCTGCTGCCCGGCAAGCGCCTCTATATGTTCTCGACCGGCACCGGCATCGCGCCGTTCTCCAGCATCATCAAGGATCCGGAAGTCTACGACCTCTACGATAACCTTATCCTTGTCCACGGCTGCCGCGAGGTCGCCGAGCTGCAATATGGCTTCGACATCGTCAAGGCGGCGCAGGACAACGAGTTTTTCGGCGAAATCGTGCGCGAAAAGCTCATCCATTATCCGACCGTGACCCGTGAGCCTTTCCAGTATCAGGGACGCGCCACCGACTTGATCGAGAATGGCAAGCTGTTCGACGACATCGGCCAGCCGCCCCTCGATCCGGCGGAAGACCGGGTCATGATCTGCGGCAGCCCCGGCCTGCTGCGCGATCTGGTCAAGATGCTCCAGGATCGCGGCTTCCGCGAGGGATCGAGCGGCGATCCGGCGACCTTCGTCATCGAGAAAGCCTTCGTCGAGCAATAAGGCTCGACGGGCTCACTCACCGGTCCAGGAATCCCCCCATGTGTGCGGCAACTGCCTGACGGACGACGGCTTGTGGCCTCGCGCGTCGAGTTCGAGGAATTCCAGCAGTTCTTCCGTCTCCAGCCCCGCCGCGCAACGCCCATTGTAGCGCACGAGGGGGCTGTTGATCAGTTCCGGATGGACGGAAAGCGCGACCAAAGCTTCCTGGGCGTTCATCCGCGTCGGATCACCCGCGTCCAAGGCCGCGCGCGGCGCCGAGGGGTCGAACCATTCCCAAATCGGCCGCTCGCCAAAAAAGGCGCGCAAGCCCGCGGCCGTCCAATGCTCCGCTGTCAGATCGCGCACATCGAGCGCATAGTCCGCCGCAGCCAGCGCCGCCTTCTGCGCAAGATCCCTGACCGCGCCCGGCTTTTCGTAAAACACGACCTTTTTCATGCCACGATCCCCTTGATCCGGAGAACAGCAAAGCAAATCCTAGGCCGCGTTCGCGACAGGGCGATGAAGCAGGCGACACCGCCGTCCACCGCGACGGACGCTCGTTTTCGCGGTCCGGCGCCATCCGAACCGACCGGGCGGCGGCAAGGCAGAGAATTTGTTCGTCGTATTGCTCGTCATGGCGCCAGCCTGTCAGGAAGGAGGAGCCCCCTATCCAACGGCGCGGTTCCGTCGGCGCTGTCTTTTGAGTGTTGATTGTCGAGCGACGCTCGGGCATTTTTCCCGCGTTGTCGGGCGAGAAACATTCGGCTCGCACGAGAAAAAGCAACACAGACGTTCCTCGTCCCAATCATGGAGACCCATTCCGTGCGCTTGCTGCGCTTTGGCCCGCCCGGCGACGAAAAGCCGGGAATGCTTGACCGCTTGGGTGAATTGCGGGATCTCTCCGGCGTTCTAAGGGATATCGACGGCGCGGCGCTGGCGCCCGCCAACCTCGAACGCCTGCGCGGCATCGACCCCGAGACTTTGCCCAGGGTCGATGGCCAGCCGCGGTTGGGAGCGCCGCTGGCGGGCGTCGGCAATATCCTGGCGATCGGCGTCAATTATCGTGGGCATGCCGGCTTCGTGCAATTGCCTCGCGAGCCGATCATTTTTTCGAAACATACCGGCGCTCTGTCAGGCCCTAATGATCCCGTTCTCATCCCGCCGGGCGCCAGCAAGGTGGATTGGGAAGTCGAACTTGTCGTGGTCATCGGTCTCCGCGCCCGCAGGACGCCGGTCGAGCGCGCGCTCGAGCACGTCGCCGGCTACATGGTCGGCAACGACGTATCGGAACGTGATTTCCAATCCGACCAGAGGTGCGGACAAATCATCAAAGGCAAGTCCTGGGAAAGCTTTTGCCCGCTCGGTCCCTGGCTGGCGACC
>JAJXYV010000004.1 GCA_021780435.1 Pseudomonadota bacterium | reverse complement strand
GCGCCTTGATGGCGCTCGACAGGTCGATCGAGGAGATAGGTCAGATCATGCGGGATAATATTGCGCCGGCGCCGATGAACGAGACGCGCGACGAAATGGCAAGCGCGCCGGAACAGACGGTCGCCGCATGCCATCCCGCTCAGGTGACGCGCAACAATGCGATCGCCTCGGCCTTCGCCGAGACGCTGACCGCGAAACTGGATCAGCGTCAGGCGGCGCGCGCCACGGGCGCTCACATGCAGGGACTCCGTGCGCTGGGCGCCTGAACGCCGGGAATTTCCTGAAATTTCGCGCCGCCTCACGATATTCGCGAGACCCGCGGCGCGAAACGATTACTCGATGGATCGCGAAATGATCCGTATGCGGCCGTTTTGGCGGGTGACCTTGAACGGACCCCTTCCGCATCGAAGAAACAAGTCGCCGGATTCTGATCGACTGCCCGCCGGGATTGAAGGCGACGTCGGCGCGACAGGCGCGCAAGCGGTGTGGCGGTCGGCGCTCTCGATTGTTTGAAAATTCCTGATCCCCGCCAGCGTCGCGCAAGCGCCGCCCTTCAGGCTGCATGGTGCGCAAGTTGGGCGCGGCCAAGGAGGGGCGATGAGCACTTTCAGCGATTTCATGACAATCGCCAATAATCTGAGCCGCTATCAGACCATGACTGCGGCCGATCCCACGGTCGCGCAAGCGACCAGATATTTTCAGGCCAATATCAGCGCCATCACGACGCCGGCGCAATTGGTGAACAACACCCGCATCTTCAATTATGTGATGAACGCCTTTGGCCTTGGCGACATGACTTACGCGAAGAGCCTGATTCAGCAGGTTCTGGAACAAGGAACGACGAGTTCGAGCGCGCTCGCCAACAAACTGAGCAATCCGAGAATTCTGGCTCTCGCGCAGGCGTTCAACTTCTCGCTCAATGGCGCTTCGACGACCCAGACCGCCGCGGCGACGACCGACGTCGTCAACAAATATGTCATGCAGACGCTTGAAACCAACGAAGGTCAGCAGAATCCGGGCGTTCAGCTTGCGCTCTATTTCCAGCAGAACGCCTCGAAGATCACGGACGGCTTTAGCATATTGGCGGATTCGAACCTTTTGAGCGTGGTTCAGACGACTTTGGACATCTCGTCCTACACGTCGGCGGAAAACATCGACCTGCAAGCGCAGCAATTGGACAAGCTGCTCAGTTATTCGGATTTCCAGGATCCGCGAAAGGTTCAGGATTTTCTTGAGCGCTTCACCGCGCAATACGACCTCAACAACCCGAATGCATCCAGCTCGTCCCCTGGTTCGCTCGTGACGACGCTTTTCGATTCGACGTCCAGCTCTTCGTCGAGCATCAGCGTAAGCTTGCTGTTGAGCATGCAGAATCTGAAGCTCGGCGGCGCGTGAGCCCGCGATGCCCGAGACGACGCGACGCGACATTGCCGCAGCCCTGACCTTTCTCGAAGCCGGGATGCGGGCCCATGCAGAGGGACGTCTCGATGAAGCGATGGCGGCGATTGACGCCGCCCTGAGAATCGAGCCTGATTTTCCCGAAGCTTTGAGCTTCGCCGGTTTTATCTTGCAGGATCGGGGCCATGCCCTCGGCGCGATGAAATTTTACGATCGGGCGCTGGCCGTGCGGCCGGATAACGCGCAGATCTGGTTCAATCGCGGCATCCTTCTGTCGGAGGCCCATCGGGCGGCGGACGCGCTGGCGAGTTTCGAGCGGGCGTGCGCCTTGCAGCCCCGTCGCGCGGATTACCATTCCAATCGCGCCGCCGCGCTCCATGACCTCGGGCGGCTGGCCGAAGCCGTCGACGCCTGTGGGCAGGCGCTGGCTCTCGATGCGACGCAGTCCAAGGCCGCGCTTAACCTCGGCAACGCCTTGATGCGTCTTGGGCGCTATCGCGAAGCGCGGACCGCCTATGAGCGCGCCATCGAGATCCGGCCTGATTATGCCCTCGCTTTCTGCGGCCTCGGCATCGTTGCCAAGGAGCTTGGTTTTTTCGACGAAGCGATGCGCGCCTTTGACAAAGCCTTGGAATTGGCGCCGGAGTCTGAGGAAGCGTTGAGCAATCGCGGGTGTCTTCAGCTTTTGTTGGGCGATTTCGCACAGGGTTGGGAGGGATACGAATATCGCTGGTCGCGCGGCGCCAGGCCTTTTCCCATTTCGTCCGCCCGATTCGATTGCGCGTCGCCCGCAAGTCTGGAGGGCCAGCGAATTCTTGTCGTCAACGACCACGGGCTCGGGGACACGATCCAGTTCTTCCGCTATGTCATCCTGTTGGTTCGCGCCGGCGCGACGGTGACATTTTCCGGCCCTTCCAAAATGCGCCGCTTGCTGGCGTCGTCCGGGGTTTCGGTTGTCTGGCGCGAGGAAAGCGATCTTTCCGGGTCCTTCGATGCGATGCTCCCGATTTCTTCGCTGCCGCGAGCCTTCGGCACCCGACGGGAGACCATTCCGGCGTCGACGCCCTATCTTCTTGCCGAACCCGAACGGGTCGCGCGCTGGCGCGAACGGCTGAAAGGCGAGGGGACCAGGATCGGCCTGTGCTGGCAGGGGAATGTCGATTTCCGCGTCGATCCGCGGCGTTCCTTCGCGCCCGAAGCCTTCCTGCCGTTTACGGCGCTTGAGGGCGTGCGTCTATTCAGTCTGCAAAAGGGGTTTGATCGCGGGCGCCTGCCGGAGGCTTTGGCGTGTCGGCTGGAGAACCTGACGGAAGCCCTTGACACAGGGACGGACGCCTTCATCGACACGGCCGCGATGATCGCGGAACTTGACCTTGTCGTGACCTGCGACACGTCGATCGCCCATCTCGCGGGCGCGATGGGGCGGCCGGTCTGGCTCGCCCTGCGCCATGTCGCGGAATGGCGGTGGCTGACCGAACGCAGGGACTCGCCCTGGTACCCAACCATGCGGCTGTTCCGCTGCCGGGAAGGTGACGACTGGCAGGCCCTGGCAGGGGAAATGGCGGCGGAAGTCCGGGCTAGGCGCCCTGTGGATAAGTGGTAACAATCACATAAAAATATTATGGAACAATAACTTCTGCATTTCTAGCGCCGCCCGAGGTCAAGCCTTTTGGGTCCCGTTGCAAAAATTTCAAAAAAGCGTCTTGACCTGTGGGGATTGGTCGCCCTATAAGCCGGCCATCGACGGCGTCGCCGCGGATTGAAGCGGCGGGGCGCTGACGCGTCTCCATTAGAGCCTTGAGGGGTTCGCTGGCT
>JAJXYV010000118.1 GCA_021780435.1 Pseudomonadota bacterium | reverse complement strand
GTCGCGACGATCAGCTTGCCGAGGCGCTCCGCGGCGACGCCGTGGGCGGCGCAAAATTCATAGAGCCGGCGGCGCCCTTCGACGCACATCCGCGCCTTGAGGCTGCCCTCAGGATAATAGAGCCCGGCGTGGATGACCTCGGAATTGCGCGAGGAGGTGTGGACGCCAATGGTCTTTTCGGCTTCGAGGACCAGAACCTCGCGCCCCGCTTCCGCCAGGCGGCGCGCAACGGCGAGCCCGACCACGCCGGCGCCTATGACGACCGCATCGACATCCATGACGCAAACTCCCTTGCGCTCTTTACGGCCAATGCCGCGGCATGGCCAGAGGCGCCTAGTCGCTTTCTTCGGTCGTTTCCGCGACGTGAAGCGAGACCAGCCGCGCCAGCAGGATCGCGGGGAAGAGCTGGCCGCAGATCGATTCGAGATTGCACAGGCTGCGGGCGATCGGGTGGATGGGAACGACATCGCCATAGCCGACCGAGGTGAGGGTGGTCAGGCTGAAATAGATGACGTCGGCGCCGAGTTGCGGCCTGTCGGCGATGACCAGATTGTCGAAGGCGCCGGGGAAGGCGGCGCCGACGAAGAGATAGAGCGAGGCGAAGATCAGCGCGACGAGGAGATAGAGCAGGATCGCGCCGACGATCCGGTGGGTCGTGACCGGGCCATCGGCGAAGACGGCGCGGGCGACGACGATGGCGAAAGTGGCCGAAAGCGTCAGCCACAGGCTCGCCAGCAGATAAATATGGGGATGAATCGGATCGTTCTCGGCGCGCAGGAATCCCAGCGCGAAATGCATGACGGCGGCCAGCGCGATGGGAATGAGGACGATCCAGCGCGCCGCGAGGATGAAGAGGCCGATCCCCATGACGATCACCATGATCGCGCCGAGCGGCAGGAACACGATCCCGACCGTGGCCTGGATCGGGGTCAGGACGAAGATCATGAGGGCCAGCAGGACCGCCATGACGGAGAGGGTCGGGTCGCTGTATTTCGCCCGGAAGGCCAGGAATTTTTCCTTGTGTTTCATGTTCTCGTCCCGTGGCGCCGTCGCGGCGCGCATTTTGCGGGCGGGCGCGCGTCTGGCAAGGCCTTTGCTTCGTGAAGGCGCGTTTCGGGATTTTCATGCCATGGCTGACAAAGACCTCCCTTCCTTCCTGATGGATCTGGCGCAGACCGACCCGACGCTCGGCGTCCTCCGTCATGCGGGCCTGCTCGCCGAGGCCGAGGGCGCGCCAGAGGATGAGGAGCTCGACCTGCTCTATGGCCAGATCGACGCCGGCCTCCTGCTCGACGCCGCGCCCTCCGATCTCTGGCCGGAGCTGGCGCGCGGGCTGATGGGTCCGGCTCCGGCGAAAATGCTCCGCATCTTGCGCGATTGCGGCGGGCTGGAGCAGATTCTGCCCGAAATCGCGGCTTTGTTTGGCCAGCCCCTGCTCTCCGACCAGCCGGCCGAGGTCGATCTCGGCGAGCATGTGCTTGCTTCGCTCGACGAGGCGGCTTTTTGCGGCGCGCCGCTTTCCGTGCGCTTCGCCTTGCTCGCGATGCATGTCGGCAAGGCCGATTCGCCGCGTGAGCATCTGCCGGTCCATTATCGGCACGCCGAACGCGGCCGGCCGCGCATCGAGGCGATGGCCGCGCGTTTTGGCGCGCCCTTGGATTGCCGCGACCTGGCGCTGGTCGCGCTGAGCGACGGCGAGCGGGTCCATCGCGTCTCGAAAATGCGCGCCGGTCCGGTCGCCCTGATGCTGGTGCGGCTCGGCGCCTTTGACGCGCCTGAGGATTTCGCGCGGCTTTTGACGGTTTGCGCCTGCGATTTTCGCGCCTTTCCGGGCCGCTCGCGCCAGCCTTATCCCAAGGCGGCGTTGCTCGAGGCCGCCCGCGCCGCCTGCGCCGAGATTGCGGGCGAAGAGGGCGAGGCCTTGCAGCAGGCAAGGGCGCTGGCGATCGCGCGGGCCTTCCAGTCGCAGCGCTGGGACAGCGAGGCTTGATCAGGCCTTTTCGGAAGAAAGCTCGGCCGGGGCTGCGGGCGTGGCCTTGCCCTTCTTCGCCTTGCGCGATTCCTCGAACGTCTGCAGCACGGCGAAGAAGGACGGCACGAAGAGCACCGCCAGGCAGGTCGAGGCGATCATGCCGCTGAAAACCGAAATGCCGAGCGAGCGCCGCGCATTGGCGCCGGCGCCTGTCGCGATCACCAGCGGCACGACGCCGAGGATGAAGGCGAAGGAGGTCATCAGGATCGGGCGAAAACGGGAGCGCGAGGCTTCCTTGGCGGAATCGAGGATCGACAGGCCCTTGAAGAGGCGGTTCTCGCGCGCGACCTCGACGATCAGGATGCCGTTCTTGGCCGAAAGCGCGATCAGCAGCATCAGGCCGATCTGGGTATAGAGGTTGTTGGCGGCGCCAAGGGCGCCGAGCGCGATGACCGGGCCGAGCAAGGCGAGCGGCACGGCTGAAAGCACGGCGAGCGGCAGGATCCAGCTTTCGTACTGGCCGGCGAGGACGAGATAGACCAACAGCAGCGACAGGCCGAAGACATAATAGAGTTGGTTGCCGGTGATCTTCTCCTGATAGGACATGGCCGTCCATTCGAAGGCGACGTCGTTGGGCAGGATTTTTCTGGCGATGGCCTCCATCGCGTCCATCGCCTGCCCGGTGCTGAAGCCGCGCGCCGAGCCGCCGACGATGGTTGATGAGGGATAGAGATTATAGAGCGTGTTGAGCGCCGGCGCGACTGCGGAGCCGAGATGGGCGACGGCGCCGAGCGGGACCATGTTGCCGTCCTCGCTGCGGACATAGAGGTTCAGCAGGTCTTCCGGATGCAGGCGGTATTGCGAATCCGCCTGGACATAGACCTGCAGCGACAGGCCATATTTGTTGAACTGGTTGACATAAGTCGAGCCGACATAGTCGGTTAGGGTGGCGAAGACGTCGCCGACCGGAACGCGCAGGGTCTGGGCGCGGTCGCGGTCCACCGTCAGGGTCACGCGCGGCGCTTCGTTGCGGAAGGTCGTCACGACATTTTGGACGGCGGGCTCCTTGGCCGCCGCCGCGACGATCTGGTTGGTCAGTTCGCCGAGCTTCTGGTAGTCGGTGCTGCCGCCGAGCAGTTCGAGCTGCATCTGGAAGCCGCCGGCGTTGCCGATGCCTTGGATCGCGGGGGGCGGCAGCACGCGCGCCTGTCCGTCCGGCAGCTGGAGCAGGGCCTCCGAAAGCTTCTTGTAGATCGAGAGCAGATCCTGGTCCTTGGCCTTGAGCCGCTCGTCGAAGGGCTTGAGCATGACCCAGGCGGCGCCGGCGTTGAACAGGTCGGCGGAATTGTCGAGCAGCGACATGCCGGTCACGCTGATGACGCGATCGACGCCGGGGATTTTTCGCGCGATGTCCGAGGTCTTCTGCAAGGCCTCGCTGGTGCGTCCCATCGAGGCGGCGTCGGGCAGTTGCAGCGCCACCAGCAGATAGCCCTGATCGTCGATCGGGATGAAGGAGGTGGGGATGCGGGTCAGGCCCCAGGCGCCCAGGCCGGAGATGATCAAGGCGACAATGACCATCAGCCCGCTGCGATGGACCATTTTTCCGATGAAATTGGCGTAGCCCGCCTCCATCGGATCGTAGATCCGGTTGAAGGCGCGGAACAGGAAATTGCGCTTTTCCGGCGGGACAGGCGGACGCAGCCAGAGCGCGCACTGGGTCGGCTTGAGGGTCGCGGCGTTGATCGCGGAAATCAGCGCGGTGGAGGCGATGACCAGCGCGAATTGCGCGAACATGTTGCCGGTGAGGCCGGGAACGAAGGCGGCGGGCAGGAAGACCGACATCAGCACCAAAGTGATGCCGATGATCGGGCCGAACAATTCGTCCATCGCCTTGATCGCGGCGGCGACGCCGGGCATGCCCCGCTCGATATATTTGGTCACGCCCTCGACGATGACGATGGCGTCGTCCACCACGATGCCGATGGCCAGCACGATGCCGAACAAGGTCGAGAGGTTGATGGTGTAGCCGAGCGCCGCCATGGCGGCGAAGGCGCCGATGATCGTGACCGGGACGGTGGTCGCCGGGACCAGGGTTGCGCGGAAGTTCTGCAGGAAGACCAGAATGACGATCAGGACGAGGACGCCGGCTTCATAGAGGGTGCGATAGACCTCGGCGATCGAATCCCGGACGAAGATCGTCGTGTCATAGGGGATGGAATATTCCAGCCCTTCGGGGAAGCGCTTGGCCATCCGGTCCATCAGGGCCTTGACTTCCTTGCCGACTTGCAGCGAGTTCGAATCCGGCGTCTGGTAGACGGCGATGCCTGCCGCCGGCTTGCCGTTGAGGCGGAATTCCTGGGAATAGGTCTGCGAGCCGAGCTCGATCCGCGCCACGTCGCTGAGGTGGATCAGGCGGCCGCCCTGGGCGGTCTGGTCCTTGATGACGATGCTGGCGAATTCCGCGGGCTGGTCGAGGCGCGACTTGACCTCGATGGTATATTGGAACTCGATGTCCCCGGGCGCGGGCGGCGTGCCGGTCTGGCCGGCGGCGATGTTCTGGTTCTGCTCGCGAATGGCGCGGATGACGTCCTTGGGATCGAGGCCGTAGCTCTGCAGCTTGCCCGGATCCATCCAGATGCGCATCGCATATTCGCCCGCGCCGATCACCTTGACATTGCCGACGCCGGGCAGGCGGGCCAGCGCGTCCACGATGTTGATCGTCGCGTAATTGCTCAGGAACAGCGCGTCATACTTGTCGTTGGGCGAATTCAGCGTCACGAACTGGAGGATCGCTGTGTTCTTCTTCTGGACGTTGACGCCCTGGGCCTGGACGGGCTCCGGCAGCGAGGCCATGGCGAGCTGGACACGGTTCTGCACCAGGACCTGGTCGATATTGGGATCGGTGCCGATCTCGAAGGTGATGGTCAGGACATAGGTGCCGTCCGGCGCGCTGGTCGACTCCATGTAGAGCATCTTGTCGACGCCATTGACCTGGTTCTCGATTGGCAGGGCGATCGTGTTCAGAACGGTCTGGGCGCTGGCGCCGGGATAGCTCGCCGTGACCTGCACGGTCGGCGGCACGACATTGGGATATTCGGAGACGGGCAGGCGGTAGAGCGCCACGGCGCCGATGACGACGAGCACGATCGCCAGCACATTAGCCAGAACCGGACGCTCGATGAAAAATTTGGACATCATCGGCCTGTTCCCTGTTCGGGCTATTTCGCTTCGGACAGTTTGGGCGTGACGGTCATGCCCGGCGAGGCGCGCCAGAGTTCGCCGACGACGACCCGATCGCCGTGGTCGAGGCCGCTCGAAATCTCCTGCATCGAGCCGACCGTCTGGCCCGGCTGCACGTAACGCTTCTCGATGACATTGCCGGCGTTGACGAGCAGAAGGTAGCGGCCGCCCTGGTCTTCCTGGAGCGCGCTTTGCGGAACGAGCAGGGCGCTCTTCTCGACCTTGCCCATCGGCAGGCGGATCTTGACGAACATGCCCGGCAGGAGCGCGCGGGTCGGATTGGGCATGATTCCGCGCACGTAGAGGGTGCCGGTCGCGGCTTCGATCGCGGGCGCGACATATTCCAGCGTTCCCTTGTGCGGGAAGCCGGTCTCGTCGGACAGGGCGGCCTCGACCGGGATCTTGTGGAGTTCGGCGAGCGTCAGGCGGCGCTGGTCGAGATTGGCGCGGATCTGGAGCGCCTGCTGCGAGCTGATGTTGGCGACGACATAGATCGGGTCGAGCTGGGTGATCTGGGCCAGGACCGCGGTCTGCGGATTGGCGCCGACCATGTTGCCGACGTCGATCAGATGCTTGCTCATCTGGCCGTCGAAGGGCGCGCGGACTTCCGTATAGCCGACATTCAGCTCGGCGAGCGCGACCTGCGCCTGGGCGGACTTGATATTGGCCTCGGCGGTCTGCTGCTCGTAGACCCAATGGTCCACCTCGACCTGCGAGGTCGCGTGCTGCTTGAACAGGGCGGTGTAGCGGCCGACCTCCAGCTTTGCGTGGTCGCGGGCGACCGTCGCGACCTCGAGCTGGGCCTGCGCCTGCTGGAGCTGGGCCTTGTACTGGTCCTGCTGGATGACGAAGAGCAGGTCGTCCTTCTTGACGATCGCGCCGTCTTCGAAAAGGATCTGTTCGAGATAGCCGGGAACGCGCGCGACGAGCTTGACCGTGTTGACCGCCTCGGCGTTGCCGACGATCTCCAGCGTGTCGCTCACCGCCTCGACCTTCGGGACCATGACCGGGATGGCCGGCGGTTGGGCTTGCTGGGCGCGCAGGCCGGGCGCGACTGCGACGCCGATCAGGGCCAGGGCCGCCGCCCAGACGCTGCGCCGCGCGAAAGGAAACACGCCGCGCCGCGCGGAAAAACGGAGACAATCTTTCATCGCGATCACCATTGCGGCGGCCTCACAGTCGGTCCGATGTCAGACGGGCCGGGCAGCCCGGGCGTGGCCGGCGGCTTCTGGCCGGCAGGCGGGAGCAGTTCGCCCCAGTTCGTGCGCGCGCGCATTTCCTGGCTTACAGCTTCGGGAACGAAGTCCCGTCCCCAGCGGATCTGCCAGCCGCCGCCGAGCGCGCGATAGGCGGTGGTGAGGCTGAGCGAGACATTGCCTTGCGCCGAAACGAGGTTGTTCTGCGCCTGATAGAGGTTCTGTTCGGCCGTCAGGACGGTGGTGAAGTCGCGCGTGCCGAGTTGGTACTGGCTCAGGGCGACGGTGAGGGCGTTGTTCGCCGCGGTGACGCTCTGCTTCAGATAAGCCACCTGCTGGCGGCCCTGGAGGAAGCCGCTCAGCCCGTCCTCGACCTCGCGCTGCGCCTTGAGCACGGTGTTCTTGTAGTTGATGAGCTGCGCCTGCAGCTCGGCGTCCTGGGCGCGGACATTATTGGTGATCTGGCCATAGTTCAGGATCGGCCAGCTGAAGGACGGGCCAAAGGCGAAACCGATGCTGGGCTGGGTGAACAGCGGCTTGAGGCTGGCGCCATTGGTGGTGCTGGCGACCGTGCCGAGCGCGCCGCTGAGCGTGAAGGCCGGATAAAGGTCGGCCTCGGCCATGCCGACCTGCGCGGCTTGCGCGGCGGCGGCCAGCTCCGCCGCGCGCACGTCGGGACGCCGGCGCAAAAGGTCCGCCGGGACGCCGACGGCGACATTCGGCGGCGGCGCGGGAATGCCGCGCGAGCCGTTGAGCAGGTTGTCGATCGTCTCCGGCGGCTGGCCGAGCAGCACGCGCAGGGCGTTCTCCCGCTGCTGCAATTGCGCCGTATATTGCGGCACCGCGGCCTGCGTCTGGGCGAGGACGTTCTGGGCCTGGAAGACGTCGAGTTCGGAGGTCGCGCCGCCCTTGAACCGCGCCTGGGCGATCTGCAGCGCCTCCTTCTGCTTGACGACATTCGCCTGGGCGATGGCGACCTGCGCCTGCAGGGTGCGGATGGAGACATAATCGTTGGCGACGTCGCCGATCAGGGTGACCAGCACGTCGTCATAGGTGGCGATCGAGGCGAGATAGGCGGCGTCGGCGGATTCGACGCCATGGCGGAACTTGCCCCAGAGATCGAGCTCCCAGGCGACCTGTCCGCCGAGATTGACCCGCCAGAAATTATTGCTGATCGCATTGCCGGGATTGGTCGAGGCGTCCGTGCGCGGCAGCTTGAGGTAATCGGCCGCGCCGTTGAGCTGCTGGCTCTGCGGATAGACCTCGCCGATGGCCTCGCCGAGAATCGCGCGGGCCTTCAGGACGCGCGTCCCGGCCTCCATCAGGCTCAGGTTCTGGTCATAGGCGATTTCGACCAGCCGGTTCAGCGTCGGGTCACGAAAAGCAGTCCACCAGTTGCGGTAGTCCTCGCGCTTCGTTTTCACCGTGGGATTGGAAGCCTCGCGCCACTTCAGCCCCAGCGGCGCGTCCGGCGTCTCGAAACTGGGGCCGACGGAACAGGCCGCGAGCGGCGCCAGAAGCGCCAGGGCCGGAAGGCGGGTCATGCGGCGCCGGCCGCGCGAAGCGCCGCAGAGACGGCGCAAGGGTCGGGACATGCCGCGATCCTGGTTCATCAAAGGTCCTGTTCCGGCGGGTTGACCGGGTCTTAACCGATTTGTGAATAATGCGAATGAATCCTCGGCAGATGCTATTTTCCGCCGCTCCGCCGATCAAGCGGGTATCGGCCGTCGTGGCCTTTTCCCGGTCGGTGTTGCATTGTGGCGACAGGCCGGAATTGCGGGGAAAGACAGGCGCTAGCCTTCGCGTCGCCGTTGCGGGCGGTCACGCCAGATAGTCGTGGACAACTTTGCCGAGATCGAGCGTCAGGTCGGCGAGGATGTGGACCGCCGAGACGACCTCCAGCACCGGCAGCTCCGCCACGGGGGCGAGGGCGTGGTGGAACAGCTCCAGCGCCGCCGGGCCGCTCCAGGCGCCCTTCAGGTCGATGTCGATCAGGCTGTATTCGACCAGTTCGCAGATGCGCGGCGTCCCGTCGACATGCGGGATGATCTTGAGCAGGAAGTTGGGCGCCTCCATCGAGGCCTTCACCGCGGCGAGATCGGCCTGTTTGTGCTTGTAGCCCATGGTGCCGACGGCGACCCGAACCGGGCCGTAATGCAATTGGCCGACCAGCGTGTCGATTTCGACATGCAGCGTCGGCTTGGCGAGTTTCTTGGGAAAGCCCCACAATTCGCGGCCGCCGGCGATCGGCGGATGGTCGTTGAGGAACATGCAATGGGTGTAGCCGCCCTTGCGGCCCTCGAAGGACACCGGAATGACCTGCCCGGTCTCGGTGTAATCGCCGAAGCCGGTGGAATCGGGCATGCGGATGAATTCATATTTGACCAGCGGCTCGTCGATCTGCAGCGGCTCGGGCACGATTTCGCGCAGCTTCGCCGGATCGGTGCGATAGGTGATGATGAGATATTCGCGATTGACGAAGCGATAGGGGCCGACCGGATAGGCCGGGCTCGTCAAGGGCATGGCGAAGGCGTTTTTGCGGACGTCGTCTTCCTTCATGGAATGCTCCTGTCAGGCGGGCGACCTTATGCGTCGCGGGAGAAGTCGAAGACGCGGAAGCCTTCGCGATTGGCGGGGCGGCGCAGCACTTCGGGATGTTTCAAAGCCTTGCGGGCGGCGGCGAGGCCGGCGGCCCAATGCTCCTCCATGGTGCGGCGGGAAAACTCGTAATCCTTGCTCGTCCCCTCATAGTTCTTCGCGTGATAGATGAGGTGGACGATGTTATAGACGGATTCGTCTGATTCTTTTGCCAGAAACTCGACCTCCGGCAGCGCCCGGATCTCGTCCGGCAGCTGCTCGTAGACCTGACGGAAGATGCGGCGCAGGCGCTGGGCGTTGAGCACCTGATGGGTCGCCTCGCGGGTGCGGCTGGAGAACTGGATGTCCTTCTGCCGGACCTCGGCTTCCGCGAGGTCGCGCGGCAGTTCGCCGGTCGCGCTCCACAGGTCCACCTGGAAGGCCAGCGTGTCCTTGCGCGGCTTGCTGTCCAGCACCCATTGCAGGGGCGTGTTCGAGACGATGCCCCCGTCCCAGTAAAATTCGCCGTCGATCTCTGTCGCCGGGAAGCCCGGCGGCAGCGAGCCGCTCGCCATGATGTGGCGGAAGTCGATCCGGTGGGTGGTGGTGTCGAAATAGGTGAAATTGCCGTTGCGGACATTGACGGCGCCGACGCTGAGGCGCGAGCGCCCGGAATTGATGCGGTCGAAATCGACCAGCTTCTCGAGCGTCTCCTGGAGCGGCGCGATGTCGTAATGGCTCAGTTTGGAGGGCTGCGGCAGCGGCCACACCAGCGGCGAGGGGACGCGCGGCCGGAAGAAGCCCGGCGCGCCCCAGGCGGCGACGCCCATGGCGCGGAACTGGTTGAGTGCGCGATGGACGAATTCGTTGATGTGCTTGACGCTTGGATTATAGGGGACGCCGAAGGGGCCGAGCGGCGACTCGCTGACCTTTTCCCAGAATTCGCGCAGTTTCTCGACCCGTTTCTCCGGTTCGTTGCCGGCGATCAGGGCGGAATTGACGGCCCCGATGGAAATGCCGGCGACCCAGTCCGGGTGGACGCCCGCTTCCGCCAGCCCTTCATAGACGCCCGCCTGATAGGAGCCGAGCGCCCCGCCGCCCTGAAGAACCAGGGCGACCGACTTGAATTCGGGGCAATCCGATGTTCCCGCCATGACCTCTCCGGCGTTGGGCGCGACGCCGCTCGCGTCGAAGCGGCGGTCGGGCGGGAAGGGGAGCCGAAAATTTGCAATGCGTCAAGGCATTGTGCGCCGCGGCATCAGGCGCTTCGGCTGTCGCGCTTTCCGGGCGCGCATTGACGGGAGCCTTCGGCCGGTTGCAGGATTTGCCGACGGCCGCGTTTCCCCGACGGGATTCGCTTGCGCGCGCGGGGCGCGAATGGAATGACGGCGACGCTCATCGAGAAGGAGGGAGTCTTTTCCGAGGCGGACGCCGAGGCGGTGCGCCGCCGCGTCGATGCGGGCGAATTCTTCTGGCTCGATCTCGTTGGCGAAGACCCGGACCCGGCCTCGGAAAAGCTCGCGATCATGGGGGTCGAACCGGCCGACGTCGCCTGGGCCTCGCGCTTCGGCCAGATGGGCCGGCTCCATGTCGGCCGGAACCGGCTGCGCGCCGTGACCTGGTGCGCGGATTCCGAGGGCCATCTGATCGAGATCCATCTCATCGCCTGCAAGGCCGGGGTGGCGACGCTGTGGAAGGGCGCGCCCGACGCCCTCGACGACATCAGGATGAAATTTTATATGCGCGCTGGCGGCGTCGAGCGAGATTTCCACCTCGCGGGCGGCATCCTGCTCCAGCTGATCCTCGGCACGCTCGACCAGCTTCTGCTGCGGCTCGACACCTATGTCGACGACATGAGGCTGCGGCTCGACCGGGGCCTGCCCTCGGCGGAATTCGCCTCGGTCCTGCCCGGATTGCAGAAGCTGCAGAGCTTTTCGGCGGGCTTCAGCCGCTTCAGCAGCGCGACGCGCTCGGCCACCGTCGGGATCGAGGCGGTCGCGGGCGTCACGGCGCGCGCGGCGGAGGAGCTCAACGACTATGCGGAACAGGTCGAGGATTTCGAGGAGCAGCTGTTCGAGCGGCGGCGCTGGGCCTCGGATCTGACCCACGACTGGTCCACCCGCATCGCCGAAGCGCAGGGCGCGCAGATCGACCGCCTGACCCTGGTCTCGATGATCTTCCTGCCGCTCACCGCGATCACCGGCTTCTTCGGGATGAATTTCGACTGGATGACCGAGGCGCTGTCCGGCTTCGCGCCCTTCGTGATTTTCGGCCTGTTGCTGCCGGCGGCGAGCGTCGGCGGCGTGATCCTGCTGCTCTGGCGCAAGGGCTTGATCCGGCCGGGGCGGCGCAACTGACAATCGGGGGGACCATGGGAGTTCGGATTCTCGAAAGCCTTTTGCCGCTCAAGCCGCGCGACGCGCTGCGGGACGCCGCCGCGGGCCTGACGCTCGCCTCGATGAACGCGCCGCAGGTTCTGGGCTATACGCGCATCGCGGGAACGCCGGTCGTCACCGGCCTCTATACGGTTCTGCTGCCGCTGGTCGGCTTTGCCTTGTTCGGCTCGTCGCGCCATCTGGTGGTGGCGGCCGATTCCGCCACCGCGGCGATCTTTTCCAGCTCGCTCTCGCGCATGGCGCCGCTCGCCAGCGAGAAATATATGGCGCTGGTCGGCATGCTGACGCTGCTGACCGCCGGGTTGCTGATTTTGGCCCGCATCTTCAAGCTCGGCTTTCTCGCCGATTTCCTGTCGCGTACGGCGCTGGTCGGTTTTCTCACCGGCGTCGGCATCCAGGTCGGCGTCGCCATGCTGCCCGACATGATCGGCGTCGCGGCCCCGTCGCACCGCACGCTCGTTCAGGCGTGGGAAGTGATGGGCGGGCTGCCGCATCTCAATACTTTCGATCTCGGCCTTTCCGTTCTGGTTGTCGGCGCGATCCTGTCGGGCAAGCGTTTCTTCCCCCATTTCCCGACCGCGATGGTCGTCGTCGTCGGCATGATCGCCGCGAGCGCGGCTTTCGATTTCGCCGGCCATGGCGTGGCGGTGATCGGCCCGGTTCCGGGCGGGCTGCCGTTGCTGCGCTGGCCCGACGTGAGCTGGGCGGAAACGCTCGCCCTCCTGCCGGTCGCTGCCTCCTGCTTCGTGATGATCATCGCCCAGAGCGCGGCGACCTCGCGCGTCTACGCCCTGCGCCACGGTGAGCGGGTGGACGAGAACGCCGACATCCTCGGCCTTGCCGCAGCCAATGCCGGCGCGGCGTTCACGGGCGCCTTCGTGGTCAACGGCAGCCCGACCCAGACGGCGATGGCCGACAACGCCGGGGCGCGCAGCCAGGTCGCGCAGCTGACCTTCGCCGCCATCGTGGTCGTCGTCCTCGTCGCGCTCACCGGGCCGCTGCAATATCTGCCGCACAGCGTGCTGGCGAGCATCGTCTTCACCATCGCGGTCGGCATGGTGGACATCAGGGGCCTGAAGGCGATCCTCGCCGAGGGCGAGGGCGAGTTCCGCCTCGCCTTGCTCGCCGCCGCCGCCGTGCCGGGCGTCGGCGTGGAGCAGGGCATCCTGCTGGCGATTGTCCTGTCGCTGGTGCGCCATGTCCGGCATTCCTACCGGCCGCATATTTCGATCCTCGCGCCGAACGCGCTCGGGCGCTGGGAGCCGACGCCCGCCGCGCCCGGACTCGAAACGGCGCCGGGCCTGATCGTCTATCG
>JAJXYV010000010.1 GCA_021780435.1 Pseudomonadota bacterium | reverse complement strand
AGCCGCCACGCCAGGGCGACGACGCGCGGCGGGCTGTCGTCCTCGAGCGGACGGGCGACGAGGTCCATGCCGCGCAGGATGCCGGCCTTGATCGCCATTTCGGGAACGAGGGTCACGCCGAGCCCGTTCGCAGCCATCTGGATGAGCGTGTGCAGGCTGGTGCCCTGGAATCCGCTGTTGCGCCGCGCGCCTTCCAGCGAGCAGGCGGCAAGCGCGTGTTCGCGCAGGCAATGGCCGTCCTCGAGCAGCAGCAGGTCGTCCGCCGCCATGTCTCCGGGCCGCACCTTCTTGCGCGAAGCGAGCCTGTGTTCGGGCGGGCAGACCACGAAAAAGCGGTCGCGCGCCAACTCCATAGTCTCCAGCCCATCGCTCGGATAGGGCAAGGCGATGATCGCGGCGTCGGCCTGCCCGCTTTCGAGCCGCGCCAACAAGGGCGCGGATTGCTCCTCGCGCAGATAGATTTTCAGCTTGGGAAAGGCCTCGCGCAGGATCGGCATGATCCCCGGAATCAGGAAGGGTCCGATCGTCGGGATGACCCCAAGCTGGAGCGAGCCCGACAGAGGATCGCGGGCGTCCTGGGCCGCCTCCACCATCTCTTCCGCGCCACGCAGCAGCGCCCGCGCCCGCTCGGCCATGTCGAGACCGACCGCCGTCGGAATGACAACCCGCTTCGTGCGCTCGAGCAGCCTGACGCCGAGATGATCCTCCAGTTCCTGGATCGCGGCGCTGAGCGCCGACTGGCTGACCAGACATTCCTCCGCCGCCGCGCCGAAATGGCGGCGCTCGACCACGGCGACCAGGAAACGCAATTGACGAAGGGTTGGAAGGGGCTTCATGACAGCGATAATAATCGAAAAAATCGATCAATAAAAATTATTTTTTGAATTTCACTCGATCACTGCCGCCGTCTAGGTTCCGGTCGTCGAGGATTTGACGCGCCGCACAAAAAAACAGGCCGCGTCGCAGCACCGGAGTAGCTTATGTCGCTGATCAACACCGAAGTGAAACCCTTTGTCGCCAAGGCTTTCAAGCAGGGCAAATTCATCGACGTGACCGAGGCCGACATGATGGACAAGTGGTCGGTCGTCTTCTTCTATCCGGCCGATTTCACCTTTGTCTGCCCGACGGAGCTCGAAGACCTCGCCGACAATTACGCCGAATTCCAGAAGCTTGGCGTCGAGATCTACGCGGTCTCCACCGACACCCATTTCAGCCACAAGGCCTGGCATGACGTGTCGCCGGCGATCAAGAAGATCAATTATGTCATGGTCGGGGATCCGACCCACGCGATTTCGCGCAATTTCGAAGTCCTGATCGAGAACGCCGGCCTTGCCGACCGCGGCACCTTCGTGATCGATCCGGACGGCATCATCCAGATCGTCGAGATCACCGCCGGCGGCATCGGCCGCGACGCCAAGGAGCTTCTCCGCAAGGTCAAGGCGGCGCAATATGTCGCCAGCCATCCCGGCGAAGTCTGCCCGGCGAAGTGGCACGAAGGCGAAAAAACCCTCGCCCCGTCGCTCGACCTCGTCGGCAAGATCTGATCTTCTTTAACCGTCGCGATCAAGCCCTCTGCGGCGGCATGGCCCCGGACCTTCGGCCCGGGGCCACCCCCGTCAGCGGCCCATCAACGGGCGCTTAACGCATCTCTCACGTGGAGACCTATTCGCCATGTTGGACGCCGCCATCAAAGCCCAACTGCACGCCTATTTCGAACGCATCGTCCATCCGATCGAACTGGTCGCCTCGCTCGACGACAGCGAAAAATCGCGCGAGATGCTGGGCCTGCTGGAGGACGTGGCGTCGCAATCGCCCAAGATCACTCTCTCGCGCAACGGAGCCGAGGCGCGCAAGCCGTCCTTCGCCATCAAGCGCGTCGGGGCCGACGTCTCTGTCGGCTTCGCCGGCCTGCCCATGGGCCATGAATTCACGTCCCTGATCCTCGCTTTGCTCCAGGTCGGCGGCCATCCGCCGAAGGAATCCGCCGAAACGGTCAAGCAGATCGAGGCGATCGAGGGCGACTATCTGTTCGAGACCTATTTCTCGCTTTCCTGCCAGAACTGCCCTGACGTTGTGCAGGCCCTGAACCTGATGAGCGTGATCAATCCGCGCATCCGCCACGTCGCCATCGACGGCGGCCTGTTCCAGGAGGAGGTCGAGGCGCGCAAGATCATGGCCGTGCCCGCTGTCTTCCTCAACGGCGAACTTTTCGCCCAGGGCCGCATGGGCCTCGACCAGCTGCTGGCCAAGATCGACACCGGCGCCTCGACGCGCGCCGTCGAAAAGCTGAAGGACAAGCCGACCTTCGACGTTCTCGTCGTCGGCGGCGGCCCGGCCGGCGCGGCGGCCGCGATCTATGCGGCGCGCAAGGGCATCGTCACCGGCGTGGTCGCGGAGCGGTTCGGCGGCCAGGTGCTCGACACAATGGGCATCGAGAATTTCATCTCGGTCAAGCATACCGAGGGTCCGAAGCTGGCTTCGGCGCTGGAGCAGCACGTCAAGGAATATGGCGTCGACGTCATGAACCTGCAGAGGGCCGTCGAACTGATCCCCGCCTTGGCGCCGGACGGTCTGACCCGCGTGCGGCTGGCGAGCGGGGTGACGCTCTCAGCCCGCACCCTCATCCTGGCCACCGGCGCCCGCTGGCGGCAGATGAACGTGCCAGGCGAGCATGAATATCGCAACAAGGGCGTGGCCTATTGCCCGCATTGCGACGGCCCCCTGTTCAAGGGCAAGCGCGTCGCGGTGATCGGCGGCGGCAATTCCGGCGTCGAGGCGGCGATCGACCTCGCCGGCATCGTGACCCATGTCACCTTGATCGAATTCGACAGCCAGCTGCGCGCCGACGCCGTGTTGCAGGACAAGCTGCACTCGCTCAAGAACGTGACGATCGTCGTCTCGGCGCAGACCACCGAGGTCCATGGCGACGGCGACAAGGTGACCGGCCTGACCTACAAGGACCGCTGGACCGGCGCGACCCATCAGGTCGAGCTTGAGGGCGTCTTCGTCCAGATCGGCCTCGTGCCGAACACCGAATGGCTCGATGGCGCGATCGCCCTGAGCCCGCGCGGCGAGATCGAGATCGACGCGCGCGGCGAGACGTCGGTCCATGGCGTCTTCGCCGCGGGCGACGCGACGACCACGCCCTACAAGCAGATCGTCATCGCCATGGGCGGCGGGGCGACCGCCGCGCTCTCGGCTTTCGACTGCCTGATCCGCCAGGCGCCGCCGGCGACCTCCCAGGC
>JAJXYV010000183.1 GCA_021780435.1 Pseudomonadota bacterium | reverse complement strand
TGCTGCTGTTCGAAAGCGATTTCATCGCCGGGGAATATGCTCGGCGCGTCGGGCCGACGCGCGCGCTGCAATGCGTCGCCAAGAACGGATTGCGCCCCGAGGAGCTAGCCCCTGCGCCGGAAGCGCCGGGCGCGGCGGAATTCCTCTATGTCGGCGAGCTTTCCGCCTACAAGGGCGTCGATACGCTGATCGAGGCTCTGGCCGCGATCCATCGCAGGGGCGAGGGCGCGCCGCGCCTGGCCGTCGTCGGCTCGGGTTGCGAGCAGGAGCAGCTCGCGGCGCTGGTTGAGCGCCACAACCTGAACGCCCATGTCGCCTTCTATGGCGCGCTGCCGGCGCGTGAGGCCTTTGCGCTCGGCAAGGTCGTCGTCGCGCCCAGCCGGGCAGAATCCCTGCCCTATATCGTCATGGAGGCGATCGCCGCCGACAAGACCATCATCGCCACGGACGTCGGCGGGGTCGGCGAAATCTTCGGCCCCTCGCGCGACCGCCTCATTCCGCGCGACGATCCGGTTGCGCTGACCGAGGCGATGACGGTCGCGCTGCGCGAGGACCCGGCTCAAGCCGCCGCGGAGCGCGCCGTCCTGTCGCGCCATGTCGCGGCGCATTTCAGCGTCACGGCCATGACCGACTCGGTGCTTGCCGCCTATCGCCGGGCCCTGGCTCGCAAGACCGGCGCCCCCGAACCGGCGCCGGAGGGCGCGCCATGACCGCGACCGGCCTCGCCGCGCCCCCCATCGCGAAGGATCCCGCAAACGAACGCGCGCGCCGCTGGACCTTCGATTACCGCAAGCTCGTCAACGGCTGGTTCTGGTTGACCGTCGCCAGCGGCTCGGTCGTCTTCGTCGAACCAGCGCCCTTCGACATCCTGATCTTGGCGATGATCGCGCTCTGGGGCTTCGGCGGCTTCACCATCCACCGCGCGATCCTGCCTTTCGTGCTTTTCCTGTCGCTGTGGACCTTCGGCGGCTTCGTCTCGCTCATTCCCTACTGGCATGAGGAAGACCCCGTCAGCTTCATGTTCCATACGCTGTTCATCAGCTCGACCGGCCTTTTCTTCGCGCTCTTTCTGACCAACCAGACCTCGCGGCGCGCCGAACTTCTGCTGACCGCCTATACGGCGTCCTGCGTCTTCGCGGCAACGATCGCCGTCGCGACCTGGCTCACCGCCTTTGGCGAGGGGAGCGAATGGATCAAGGACGGCCGCGCCATGGCGCCCTTCAAGGATCCGAACGTGCTCGGCTCCTACATGGTCACAGGCGCGCTCTACCTGATCCAGCGCCTGCTCCTGGGCCGCAGGCGATTCCTGTGGCTGGTTCTGCCAAGCCTGGCGCTGATCCTCGCGGCCCTGTTCCTTTCCTTCTCGCGCGGCTCCTGGGGCGCGGCGGCGGTCTCCCTGACGATGGTCGTCGCCTTCCTGATCAAGACCGCGGATTCGCAACGCATGCGCCTGCGGGTCATCGCCGGCGCGGCCGGCGTCCTCTTCGTCATCTTCATCGGACTCATGGGCGCGCTGAGCGTGGACAGCGTGCGCGATTTCTTCTTCGCGCGCGCGGCGGTGGAACAGGATTACGACGCCGGCCCCAACGGCCGCTTCGGCAACCAGCTGCGCTCGATCCCCATGCTGCTCGACCTGCCCAATGGCTTCGGGCCGCTGCGCTTTCGCCTGGTCTTCGATCTCGAGCCGCATAATTCCTATGTCAACGCCTTCGCCTCCAACGGCTGGCTCGGCGGCTTCGCCTTCATTGCCCTGACCTTTTCGACCTTGTTCGTCGGCTTCCGGCAATGCCTGACGCGCCATCCCTACATGCGGCAATCGCAGGTCCTGTTCGCGGCGACTTTCGTGTTCTTCCTGCAGGGCCTGCAAATCGACATCGACCACTGGCGCATGTTCTATGTCTCGCTCGGCGCGGTCTGGGGCATCGAGGCGGCGCGACGGCGCTGGCTCGCGCGCCAGGAAAATCCGCAAGCCGGAAGCGAATGAATCACGCCGCGACGCGGCGGCGAGCCAGCATCGCGCCATAGACGGCGCCCAGACGCTCGACATGGCGCGCGAGCGTCGGCGGATCAGCCCAGAACTGGTCGTAACAGGCGTTGGACATCGACGAAACCAAGCCGTCGTCCTTCGCCTTGGCCAAAGCCTCGGCGAGCGAATCCGCATTGGCGCTTTCGAACCACAATCCGCTGACGCCGTGCTCGATTTCCTCTCGGCCGGCGCAGCCGTCGGAGACGATGACCGGCGTCCCCATCGCCTTGGCCTCCAACACCGTCAGGGGCTGGCCCTCGAACCACAGGGAGGGAAAGACCAGGACGCGGGCGCCGCGCATCAGCGCCTTGACCTCCTCCGGCGCCTTCCAGCCTAGTATCCGCGCCTCGGGATATTTGGCGCGCAGTTCCTCCGCCGCCGGGCCGTCGCCGACAAAGACCGGGATCACCCCTGCCCGGCGCGCCGCCTCGGCGAGAAGCAGCGGCCCCTTTTCGGTCGAGATGCGTCCGACGAAAAGGAAATCGCCCGTCGCCGGATGCGCCTTGCGGCCGAGGTCGAGACAATCGATGGGATTGGAAACCGAATGGACCCGCGCGCCACTCGGCAGGCGATGCGCGACGACGCCCGCCTGGAACCGCGAGATGAGGATGAAATCGTCAAAGGTCTCCGGCAGGCGGGCGACGCGCTCCATGACGGTCTGGCGCAGGCAGCGCCAAACCTTGCGCGGATAAGTGCGGGAATCGCAATGGGTCGCCCAGCAGGCGGCCGAAAGCGGAGTCAGCTCGCACACGTGGTTGTCCTGGTAATTGTAGAAGCCGCCGTTTGGGCAGAACATGAAATATTCATGCATCGTATAGACGGCTGGCAGGCCAGACCTCTGGATCGGCCGCGCGATCGAGGCCGAGAGCGCCTTGGCCCAGCCATGGACATGGACGATGGTTTGCTCGCGCGGCAGGCGCGCGAGCAATTTGCCCATCTCCGACTCGGCAAGCGAATTCCAGGTTCCCTGCACCGCAGCCGCGGCCTTGGAGGCGTTGCCGAGCAAATCCGCCTGTTCAAGGCAGACGACCTCGACGCCCGCTTCAGAAAGCCTGGGATCGACCGGCGCCGCCGCTGCAAAGACAATCGGATGATAGCCCGCACGCTTGAGACCGAGCGCGCTCTCCAGCGCAACCTTCGCCTGCCCGCCGGTGATCGAGGCATGATCAACGGCGATGACGATATTGATGTCCAACGGTTTTGCGCTCATCACTCTTTCCGCACCTCGCGC
>JAJXYV010000125.1 GCA_021780435.1 Pseudomonadota bacterium | reverse complement strand
CTGGCCTATGGCGCCCGCGCGCTCACCGAAGGCGGCTGGCAGTCGGTTCCGCGGCTCGTCTTCCCCGGCGGCGCGCTCATCGGCTGCGCGGCGGGCTTCATGAATGTTCCCCGCATCAAGGGCTCGCATAACGCCGTGCTTTCAGGCATGGAGGCGGCGGAAGCGGCGGCGGCGGCGCTTGCGGCCGGCCGCGCCCAAGACGAACTGGCGGAATACGAGAATGGCTGGCGGACCGGGCCGATCGGCGCGGACCTCAGACGCGTGCGCAACGTCAAGCCGCTGTGGTCGAAGCTCGGAACCTATATCGGCATTTCGCTCGGCGGCGCCGACATGTGGCTGAACGATCTGTTCGGGCTGACGCTGTTTGGCACGCTGAAGCACGGCAAGCCCGACTACGCCACCCTCAAGCCGATCGCCAAGGTCAAGCCGATCGTCTATCCGAAGCCCGACGGCGTGATCTCCTTCGACAAGCTGTCGTCGGTCTTCCTCTCCAACACCAATCACGAGGAAGACCAGCCCTGCCATCTGCAACTCGCCGACCCGACCGTTCCGGTGGCGAAGAACCTGCCGGTCTACGGCGAGCCCGCGCGGCTCTATTGCCCCGCCGGGGTCTATGAAGTGGTCTATGGCGACGAGGCGGCGAAGACCGACCCGCGCTTCGTGATCAACGCGCAGAACTGCGTCCACTGCAAGACCTGCGACATCAAGGACCCCGCCCAGAACATCACCTGGACCACGCCCGAAGGCGGTGGCGGACCGAATTATCCCAATATGTGAGGCCGAAGGCGCTCCCCCGACGAGGTTTTTCATCGTCGCACGATCTTTTTCGGAGCGCGGAAGCGCGCGCGTCGCGTATTTCTTTACGGAATCTCAAAGGAAGCCTGCTAGTCCTGCCCAACGCCCAAAGGTAAAGACGCGAGACGCGAATATGTCGAAGAAGCCGTTACCAGCCGTCGCGTCCCTGCTTGCCGGCCTCGCCATGGCGGGCCTGAGCGCCGATCCGGCCTGGGCGCGCGGCTATAACGAACAAGGCGTCTTTGCCTTCTTCGACGGGCTGACCGACTGGATCGGTTTCGGGAATCTTTCGGGCGACTGGCGCCATCTTTTCATCTATGCCCTCGTCGCCTTCTCCTTCCCATTCGGCTACCTCAGCGACCTGGCCTTCATGGAGCGCGGCTTTGGCCGGATCCTGAACAGCCTCATCGGCGCCGCCGGCTTTTGCATCGGGCTCCGCCTTTTCCTGCCCCATCTTGGCGCCTTTCAAAACGAAACCGATACGACGCGCTTCAATCTCGGCATCATCGCCGCCGGATCGGGCGCCGCCTTCGCCCTGCTCTTCGCCGCGCTGACCAAGGCGGTCGTTAAGCATCTGGCGACGAGCTTGCTCGCGAGGCCAGCTCGGCGGGCGCGCGCCACGCAGGGCAAACCGGCGGAAGAGGCAGAACCGCGCCTCGCCATGGCGTTGCGAAAGAAAGACTGACCGGAAAAGTCAGGACGCGCGCGGCGCGAACGAGTCCGTCCTCGCCCGCTCCCACAAAGCCGCCAGTCTCGGGTCGCTCGCGCCGCACAGCAATTCGCCGTCTTCAAGAGCCGGATAGAGGTCCGCGAAGCTCAAGACGCTGCTCTCCGAGACCCGTTGGCGGAAATGGTCGAGCGTGAATTCGTTGGGATGATCGAGTCCCGCGGCGGCGGTCAGTTCAGCCAATATATGCAGGGTCGCGCGATGAAAATTGGCGACGCGCTGGGTCTTGTCGGGCACATGGATGGCGCGCCCGCGCCGCGGATCCTGGGTGGCGACCCCGGTCGGACAGGCGTCCGTGTGGCACGACAAGGACTGGATGCAGCCGAGCGCGAACATGAAGCCCCGCGCGCTGTTGCACCAATCCGCGCCCATAGCCATGGCGCGGGCCATATCGAAAGCCGTGAGGATCTTGCCGGCGCAGCCGATCCGCACCTGATCGCGCAGGCCGGCGCCGACCAGCGCATTATGCACGAAGGTCAGGCCGTCGCGCATCGGCATGCCGAGATGGTCCATGAATTCGGGCGGCGCGGCGCCGGTGCCGCCCTCCTTGCCATCGACGACGATGAAATCCGGCGCGGTTCCGCTTTCGAGCATCGCCTTGCAGAGCGCGAGAAACTCGATCGGCTGGCCGAGGCAGAATTTGACGCCTACCGGCTTGCCGCCGGAAAGCTCGCGCAACTGGCGGATGAATGCCATCATTTCCAACGGCGTCGAAAAGGCGCTGTGGCCAGGCGGCGAGACGCAGTCCTGCCCCATCGGCACCCCGCGAATGGCCGAAATCTCGGCGGTCACCTTGGCCGCCGGCAGGACGCCGCCATGCCCAGGCTTTGCGCCCTGGCTCAGCTTGATCTCGACCATTTTGATCTGCGGATTCTGCGCCGTCGCGGCAAATTTTTCCGGGCAGAAGGCGCCCTCGGGCGTGCGGCAGCCGAAATAGCCGGAGCCGATCTCCCATATGATGTCGCCGCCCTTCTCCGCGTGATAGGGCGAAAACCCACCCTCGCCGGTGTCATGAGCGAAGCCCCCGCTCAGGGCGCCGGCGTTGAGCGCGCGAATGGCGTTGGCGCTCAGCGAGCCGAAGCTCATGGCGGAAATATTCAGCACCGAAGCCGAATAAGGCTGGCGGCATTCCGGCCCGCCGACGACAATCCGGAAGGGATCCTTCGCCACCGGGCGCGGGCTCAGGGAATGGAGCAGCCATTCGAAACCTTCAGAATAGACCGGGAGCTGCGTGCCGAAAGGCCGCTTGTCGAGCTGCATCTTGGCGCGCTGATAGACCACCGCCCGGCGGTCGCGGCTGAAGGGCGCGCCATCGGTTTCGCTTTCGAAGAAATATTGCCGGATCTCGGGCCTGACTTCCTCCAGGATGAAGCGCAGATGGGCGAGAATTGGATAATTGCGCAGAACGGAATGGCGCTTCTGCAACAGATCGCCGATTCCGACCGTCGTCAGGCCGCCGAAGAACACCAGAGGCAAGGCGAGCAGATCCGCCCGCGCGGGATGATGCGCGATCGCATTCAGCGTCCAGGCGAAAAAGACGATGCTGAGCAGCAAGGGCATGTAGCGGGGCGCAAGAATCAGGCTGAACAGGCGCATGGGCGTTCCTTTGGCGCTCCTCCGGGCGAGGGCGTCGCATAGCATTTCATGTCGGCGCCAATTTCATGGCCCCGCCGCCGGGCCGGTTGCCAAACCAGCCTTGCAACGGCACAAAGACGCCTTGCGCGGGCGATGCTAGCTTTGCGG
>JAJXYV010000053.1 GCA_021780435.1 Pseudomonadota bacterium | reverse complement strand
GTGAAAAAGTCCGTCCCGAAATTCGACCTGCCGAACGCAATCTCCTTCGCCGCCGCGCTGCGCGCGGCGCGCGGCGTGAAGGCGGTCGTGGTTCCCGTCGAGCCGGACGATCTGGCCATCCTGCAATATACGGGCGGCACGACGGGTTCAGCCAAGGGCGCCATGCTCCTGCACCGCAATCTGGCGGCGAATATCGAGCAGGTCACACTCTGGTGGGGGCCGCAGCTCGCCAGTCAGGAATCGCCCGTCATGGTCACGGCCTTGCCGCTCTACCACATCTTCGCCCTGACCGCTTGTTTCTGGTTCCAGATGCGCATCGGCGGCGCCTGCCTGCTGGTCGCCAATCCGCGCGACATCGCCGGATTCGTCAAACTGCTGCGCAAGAGCCGCTTCCACATCATGGCGGGGGTCAACACGCTCTACAATATCCTCGCCGACCATGCCGACATCGGCAAGGTCGATTTCAGCGCCATGCTGTTCAGCGTCTCGGGCGGCATGGCCACCCAGGCGGCCGTCGCGCGCAAATGGCGCAAGCTCACCGGCAAGGCGATCATCGAGGGTTATGGCTTGTCCGAAACCTCGCCGGTCCTGTGTTCGAACCGTCCGGACGTCGAGGAATTCTCGGGCACGGTCGGCTATCCCGTTCCGTCCACGGAAATTTCCATCCGCGACGCGTCCGGCAAGCCGGCGCCCATGGGCGAGGCGGGCGAGATCTGCGCGCGCGGTCCGCAGGTCATGGCCGGCTATTGGGACCGGCCGATGGCGACCGAGGCCGTGATGACGGCCGACGGCTTCTTTCGCACCGGCGACGTAGCGATCATGCTGCCGGACGGGCAGATCAAGATCGTCGACCGGCTCAAGGACATGATCATCGTCTCCGGCTTCAACGTCTATCCCAACGAGGTGGAGGAAGTCCTGGTGGAGCATCCCAAAGTGCGCGAGGCGGCGGTGATCGGCCGGCCCTCGGCCACGACCGGCGAGGAGGTCGTGGCTGTCGTCGTGCCGCGCGAGGAAGGGCTGACCGAGCCGGACCTGCGCCAGTTTTGCCGCGACCGGCTCACGGGCTACAAGCAGCCGCGTGAATTCATCTTCCGCGACGACCTGCCGAAAACCAATGTTGGCAAGGTCTTGCGCCGCAGCCTGAAGGATCTCGTGGGAAATTGACTCGGATCATGGATCGGGAGGCCTTCATCCGGGCGCAGACGCGGCTTCTGCCGGCGCCCCATGCGCCGGAGATCGCCTTGCACCTCGCCGACGAGGCCACCGAACTCTGGCGGAAGACCGAGGAGGAGCTCGGCGAAATCGGCCTGCCGCCGCCGTTCTGGGCCTTCGCCTGGGCGGGCGGCCAGGCTCTGGCGCGTCATGTCCTCGATCATCCTGAAATCGTCGCTGGCCGGACGGTCCTCGATTTCGCCTCGGGATCCGGCCTTGTCGCGATCGCGGCGATGAAGGCGGGCGCGGCGCGGGCCGAGGCCAGCGACATCGACGCTTTCGCCGGCGCCGCCATGCGGCTCAACGCCGAGGCCAATGGGGTGGCGCTCCAGCCGCGGATCGAGGACCTTGCGGGGCGCGACGAAGGCTGGGACGTGGTGCTGGCGGGCGACGTGTCCTATGAGCGCGACATGGCGCACGCCGTCACGGACTGGCTCGACGCCCTGCGTCGGCGCGGCGCCCTTGTGCTGATCGGCGATCCGGGCCGGACCTATCTGGCGCGCGAGCGGCTTGAGGCCATCGCCGAATACCGGGTGCCGGTGACCCGAGCCCTGGAGGATTGCGAAATCAAGCGCGCGCAGGTCTGGCGCTTTCGCGAAAGCCCCTGAAGCTCAGCTCGCGGCGGCTTTCGGCTGCGCCGATTCGCGCGAGGGAACCATGACGATGGCTTCGCCGTCGAGCACGACCTTGCCGTCGACGGTCGCCTCGCAATGCATCTTGCAACGGCGCCCCTTCTCCACCAGCTCCGTCACCTCGACCGAGATCGTGACCACGTCGCCGATCTTGACCGGGCCCTTGAAATTCAAGGTCTGGTGCAGATAGACCGCGCCGGGGCCAGGCAAATACATGCCGAGCACCGCCGAAATCAGACTGGCGGTATAGAGGCCATGGGCGATGCGCTCGCCGAAACGGGTCTTCTTGGCGAAATGATCCGAAAGGTGGATCGGATTATGGTCGCCCGACAATTCGGCGAAGCCGACGACGTCCTCGTTCATGACGGTCTTCATCAAGGATTCGCGCATTCCGACGCTGAGATCCTCGAAATAATAGGTCTTGAACGGCTCGGACATGGCTTGAGCTTTCCGTGATGGCGGCTTTACGCGGAAGCGACAGAAGGGCGCCGCCGCGCAAATGTCCATAGGCCATTATGCGAGGTCACCAGACGAGCCGGCTCAACCGATAGACAGGCGCGAGGCCGTGCCCGTCGATGAATTGCTTGTAGGCTTCGAGATCGAGCGGGCCGGCGTCCGGGCCATGCAGATCGGCCCGATGGACGCCTTGCGTGATCAGGAGGCTGTCGAGGCCCATGGTCGCCGCGCCGGCGATATCTGTGTGGAGCGCGTCGCCGATGGCGAGAACGCGGTCGATGTCCAGCGGCTTGCCGCGCGCCTGCTCGAGCAGGCCGATCGCCATGCGGTAGATCGGCGCATAGGGCTTTCCCGCTTGTTCGACCTCGCCGCCAAGCTCCTCATAACGTTCGGCCAGGGCGCCGGCGCAATAGACGAGCTGGTCGCCGCGATAGACGACGAGATCGGGATTGGCGCAGATCATCGCCAGGTTCCGGGCGCGGCAGGCGAGCAGGATATTCTCGTAATCGGCCGGCGTTTCGATCGTATCCTCGACAAGGCCGGTGCAGACGGCGAATTCGGCGTCTTCGAGCGCGACCGGCGCGACGTCATGATCGGTGAGTTGGGCGGCGGCCGCATAGACCGGAAGATCGCGCGTCGGTCCGATGTGAAAGGGCCGTCCAGGCGCGCGCGAGGCGATCGCCTGGGCGCAGACGTCGCCGGAGGTCGCGATGGCGTCATAACAATCGGCCCCGATTCCGAGCGAGGCCAATTGTTCCGCCACCTCGCCCTTGGGGCGCGGCGCATTGGTGATCAGCGTCACCGGCTTGCCGCGGCGGCGCAATTCCCGCAGCGCCTCGGCGGCGGGGGCGAAGGCGCGCTCGCCATTATGCAGCACGCCCCAGATGTCGCACAGGACAGCGTCGTAGCGGTCCTGCGCCTGGGCGAGGCCGGTCAGGGCGATGGCGTCCCCCGGCCGGCGATTTC
>JAJXYV010000058.1 GCA_021780435.1 Pseudomonadota bacterium | reverse complement strand
CCCGCCGCCAGCCTGATCGCGACCCGTTCCGGCCGCGCGCGACGCAGCAGGGCGCGGACGCGGGCCATCAGCTCCGGCACCGAAAAGGGCTTGACCACGTAATCGTCGGCGCCGACCGAAAGGCCGCGCACACGCTCGCCTTCCTCGCCGCGTGCGGTCAGCATGATCACGGGAAGGGTTCGCGTCGCCTCGCGCGCGCGCAGACGGCGACAGATTTCGAGCCCCGAGACGCCGGGAAGCATCCAATCGAGAATGACGAGGTCGGGCGCCGCCTCCTCCAGGCGCAACTCCGCCTCGTCGCCGCGCTCGACGCGCTCGACGGCATAGCCCTCGGCCTCGAGATTATAGGCCAGCAGCAGGGCGAGCGCCGATTCATCCTCGACCACCAGAATTTTCGGGGCCCCACCGGGGGATGCGGCTCCAATGACAGATGCGCGCGGCTCGTTCATCTAAGATCTATGGCTCCCTCGTCACTTACGCCAAAGCCGTCGCGTCATAGCCGCGCGGCCGCTCCTCGCCGGGCAGGTTCTGGGCGGTCACGATGTAATAGACCGTCTCGGCGATGTTGGTGGCGTGATCGCCGACGCGCTCGAGATTCTTGGCGCAGAACAGCAGGTGGGTGCAGAAGGTGATGTTGCGCGGATCCTCCATCATGAAGGTCAGGAGATCGCGGAACACGGCGTCCTCCAGCGCGTCGAGTTCGGCGTCGCGCCGCCACACCGCCTTCGCCGCATCCGGATCGCGCTGGGCGAAGGCGTCGAGCACGTCCTTGAGCTGGTTCGCGGCCATGTCGTGCATCGACTTGAGGCCGACGATGGCGCGCGGCAACCGCGCCTCGCCCGCGATCTTGGCGGCGCGCTTGGCGATGTTCTTGGCCTGGTCGCCGATCCGCTCCAGATCGGCGGAAATGCGGATCACGCCGACCGTGTCGCGCAGGTCGATCGCCACCGGCTGGCGACGGGCGATCGTGCGCACCGCGAGATCCTCGACCGTCCGCTGCAGGGCGTCCATGCGCAGATCGGTCTCGATGACCTTTTGCGCCAGTTCGATATTCATGGTCGCCAGCGCGTCCATCGCGTCGGAGAGCATCTTTTCGGCGATCCCGCCCATTTCCGAAATGTGGCGGTCAAGCGTTTCGAGGTCGGCGTCGAAAGAACGGACGGTGTGATCGACCATGGTTTGCGATTCCTGTCTGGCCGGAGCCCAAATCAGCCGAAGCGGCCGGTGATGTAGTCCTGCGTGCGGCGCTCTTTCGGCGCCGTGAAGATCTGGTCGGTCTCGCCGAATTCGGCCATTTCGCCGAGATACATGAAGGCGGTGTACTGCGAGACGCGAACCGCCTGCTGCATGTTGTGGGTGACGATGGCGATCGTGTAGTCGCGGCGCAATTCGTCGATCAGCTCCTCGACCTTGGCGGTGGAGATCGGATCGAGCGCCGAGGCCGGCTCGTCGAACAAGATCACTTCCGGCTGGATCGCCACCGTGCGGGCGATGCACAGGCGTTGCTGCTGGCCGCCGGAAAGGCTGAGGCCGCTGGCGTTGAGCTTGTCCTTGACCTCCTCCCAGATCGCCGCGCCGCGCAGAGCCTTCTCGACCCGCTCGTCCATGTCGGCCTTGCCCAGCTTTTCATAGAGGCGGATGCCGAAGGCGATATTGTCGTAGATCGACATCGGGAAGGGCGTGGGCTTCTGAAAGACCATGCCGACGCGCGCGCGCAGCGCGTTGAGGTCGAGCTTCGGATCGAGGATGTTCTCGCCGTCGAGCAGAACCTCGCCTTCGGCGCGCTGGCCAGGATAAAGGTCGTACATGCGGTTGAGCACGCGCAGCAGCGTGGACTTGCCGCAGCCCGAGGGGCCAATGAGGGCCGTCACCTGATTGGCGTAGAATTTCATATTCACCGACTTCAGCGCCTTGTGGTCGCCGTAGTAGAAGTCGAGGTTCCTGACCGACATCTTTTCCGAAAGTTTGTCGCGCGAGGCCGGGGCTTCCTGGGTCATGGCTTGGGTCATTGGCTTGTCCTTTGCGCGCCGAGGACGCGAGCAGCAATCGAGAGAGCCAGGACGGCGGCGGTGATGACGAGCGCGCCGACCCAGGCCAGCGTCTGCCATTCCTTGTAGGGCGACAGCGCGAACTGGAAGATGACGACCGGCAGGCTGGCCATGGGCGCGTTGAGATTGACGCTCCAGAACTGGTTGTTCAGCGCCGTGAACAGGAGCGGCGCGGTCTCGCCGGAGACGCGGGCGACGGCGAGCAGCAGGCCGGTGATCAGGCCGGCGCGCGCCGCCTTGTAGGCGACGTGGCGGATGACCAGCGACCGCGGCAAGCCAAGCGCCGTCGCCGCCTCGCGCAAAGAGCCGGGCACGAGATTGAGCATGTCTTCGGTCGTGCGCACCACGACCGGCACCACCAGCAGCGCCAGGGAGACCGCGCCGGCCATGGCCGAGAAATGGCCCATCGGCACCACCGTGATCTCATAGACGAACAGGCCGATGACGATGGACGGCGCGGAGAGCAGCACGTCGTTGATGAAGCGGACCACCATCGTCAGCTTCGAGCCGCGGCCATATTCCGCCATATAGGTGCCAGCGAAAAGGCCGAGCGGCGCGCCGATCAGCACGCCGAAAAAGGTCATGATCAGCGAGCCAACCATAGCGTTCAGCAGGCCGCCGGCGGCGCCGGGCGGCGGCGTCATTTCCGTGAACACGCGTGGCGCGAGGCCGGAAAAGCCGTTCCAGACCAGGGCGGCGAGAATGAGCGCCAAAGCGAGGAGGCCGACGCCGGCCGAAGCGTAGCAAAGCCCCATGGCGATGGCGCTGCGCGTCTTGCGCGCGGCTTGCAGGGCGGACATGTCAGCGCGCTCCCTTTCCCTCGATGCGCATGAGCAGCAGGCGCGAGACGGCGAGGACGATGAAGGTGATGATGAATAGGAGGAGGCCGAGGGCGACGAGCGAGGACGTGTAGAGCTTGCCGTCGGCCTCGGTGAATTCATTGGCGATGGTCGCGGAGATCGTCGTGCCGGGGCCGAGGATCGAAGGATAGATCTTGTGGGCGTTGCCGATGACGAAGGTGACCGCCATGGTTTCGCCTAGCGCGCGGCCGAGGGCCAGCATCACGCCGCCAACGAGACCGACCCCGGTATAGGGCGCGACGATCGAGCGCATCACTTCCCAGCGGGTGCAGCCGACGCCATAGGCCGCCTCCTTGAGCACGGGCGGCACGGTGTTGAACACGTCGCGCGAGATCGACGAGATCAGCGGCAGGATCATGATGGCGAGGATGAGGCTCGCGGTCAGGATGCCGATGCCATAGGGCGGCCCGGCGAAAACCTGGTTGAGGCCGGGCACATGGGCGAAGGTCGCGATCAGCGCCGGCTGGACGGTCGCCTGAAGGAAGGGGGCGAAGATGAACATGCCCCAGATGCCGTAGATGATCGAGGGAATGCCGGCGAGCAGTTCGACGGCGATGCCGATCGGGCGGCGCAGCTTGTAGGGGCAGAGTTCGGTCAGGAAAACCGCGATGCCGAAGCCGATCGGCACGGCGATCATCAGGGCGATGAGCGAGGTGACCAGCGTGCCGTAAATGGCTGGCGCCGCGCCGAAATTCTCGGTCACCGGATTCCAGGCCTGGGAGGTCAGGAAGCTGAAGCCGAATGTGCTCAGGGCCGGGATCGACCCTTGGACCAGCGACAGGATGACGCCGCCAAGCAGGAGGAGGACCGCGATCGCCGACAATTTGGTGAGGACATGGAAGGTCTGGTCGCCGATCTCGAAACGGCGCAGCACCTTCTCGCGAACTTGGCCAAACGCCGCCGATTTCGCCACTGTACTCAAAGCCGCCTCCGCCATCACGAACGCCTCCGCAAGCAGGGACGGCCGGCGGCTAAAGCCGCCGACCGCAAGGCATGGCGATTACTTCGCCTCGTAGACCGGCTTGCCGTCGGCGGACTTGATGTCCGAGGCCCAGGTCTTGCGGATCATGCCGACGACATTGTCAGGCATGGGGATGTAGTCAAGCTCTTCGGCGGCTTTCGCACCGTTCTTGAAGGCCCAGTCGAAGAACTTCAGGGCTTCGGCCGCGGCGGCCGGATCCTGCGGCTGCTTCGGCAGCAGGATGAAGGTCGCGGCGGTGATCGGCCAGGAGCCGGCGCCCGGCTGGTCGGTCAGGATCTGGTAATAGCCCGGCGCGTGAGCCCAGTCGGCGTTGGCGGCGGCGGCCTGGAACGCGTCCATCGTCGGGCCGACGACCTTGCCGTCGTGGTTGACCATCTTGGTATAGGTCATCTTGTTCTGCTTGGCGTAGGCGTATTCGACGTAGCCAATCGAACCCGTGGTGTTGCCCACGGTGTTGGCGACGCCTTCATTGCCCTTGGCGGCGAGGCCGGTCGGCCATTCGACCGCAGTCGAGGATCCGACCTTGGACTTCCAGTCCGCCGAAACCTTCGACAGATAATCGGTGAAGTTGAAGGTCGTGCCCGAACCGTCCGAACGATGGACGACGGCGATCGGCGCGGACGGCAGCTTGACCCCCGGGTTCAGCTTGGCCAGCGCCGGATCGTCCCAGGTCTTGATTTCGCCCATGAAGATCTTGGCGACGGTCGGGCCGTCGACGGTGATGTCGCCCGGCTTGACGCCATCGAGATTGATGACCATGACGATGCCGCCCATGACCTGCGGCCACTGGACGAGACCGTCCTTGTCGAGCTTGTCGACCGTCAGGGGCGCGTCGGAGGCGCCGAAAGTCACGGTGCGGGCGACGATCTGCTTGATGCCGCCGCCAGAGCCGATCGACTGATAGTTCAAGCCGGTTCCGGTGTCCTTCTTGTAGGCGTCGGCCCATTTCGAATAGATCGGATAGGGGAAGGTCGCGCCCGCGCCCGAAAGGTCGGCGGCGAGAGCGGAGATCGCCGTGCCGACCGCGGCGACGACGAGAGCGGAGCGCAAGAATTTCGACATGCCAGTCCTCTCCAGGGATTGATTTCGCGCGAAAGGCGGAACCCGTTTCGCGTCAGGCGCTGGAGCGCGCCCCCGTTTACGACGCATAGATGACAGTTCCATGACACAATCCGGGTCCCCATGGACCAAACAATGTTCAAATATGAACCGGATCATATGTGACGCCTTGAGAATCAGGCGTAATTCCGCCTGAAAATTTTTCTGGCTCAGCGGTCGTTCCGGTCGATCAACGGAATGAAGGCCGTGAAGGCGGAGCCGCGCCCGAGCGCCGACTGGATTCCCAACCGCCCGCGATGGCGGGCCAGAATGTGCTTGGCCAGCGCGAGGCCCAGACCCGTGCCGCCCTTGGCGCGACTCTGGCCGACATCGACCCGGTAGAACCGTTCGGTCAGGCGCGGGATATTCTCCGGCGCGATGCCTGGCCCCTCGTCGCGCACCGAGAGAAAGCCCATCCCCTCGCGGGCCCCGACCTGAACCAGGACCTTCCGCTCCGGTTGATCGAGATCCGGCGCGCTGTACTTGATCGCGTTTTCGATGAGATTTTCCGCGACCCGCAGCAATTCGTCGCGTTCGCCGCGCACGATGGTCGTCGGGGCTTCGATCTCGATCCTGACGCGGCTCTCCATGGCGAGCGGCGCCAGAGCATCGCAGACATGCTGGGCCAGGGGCGCGAGATCGACCGCGGCTTTCGGCTGGACGTGGAGGTTCTGCTCGATCCGCGACAGCGAGAGAAGGTCGTCCACCAGCCGGGCCATTCGGCGCGCCTGCTCCAGCATGATCGCAAGGAAGCGGTCGCGCGCCTGGGCGTCGCCGCGCGCCGGTCCCTGAAGAGTTTCGATGAAGCCGAGCAGCGAAGCGAGCGGCGTGCGCAATTCATGGCTGGCGTTGGCGACGAAATCGACCCGCGCCTTTTCCAGCCGGCGGGATTCCGTCGCATCATGCAAATGGAGCGCGACGAAACGCGCCGTGGCTGATTGGAAGCCGGCGACATGGACCTGGAACAGTCGCTCGACCGGCACGCGATCGAGCCAGGAGACATCTTCCGCCTGCCCCGACTCCAGGACGCGGGCGATCGCATCGTGCAGATCGACCGCGCGCAAGGTCGAGGCGAGGGGAGCCTTCAGACGAATATGGGGAAACATCGCCCGCGCCGGGCCATTTGCGGCGACCAGCCGCACCCCTGCGTCCACGACCAGCACCGGCTCCGGCATGGCGTCGATCAGACTTGCGACAAGGCTGTCCACCGGATCGACCGTCTCATTCATCCGGACGCATTCCTGATTCAGGCGCCGCTATCTCCATCGCTCTGCGCGCGATTCATTTCTTCGCGCAGGGCGTCCCACCGGCGCCCGCCTTCATTCGCGCCGAGGAGCGCGAGAGCCAACACGAAAGGTATGACATAATAAAGAATACGGAACATCAGCAACGAAGCGAGCAGCGCTTCCTGCGAAGGCGACGGCAGGACCTTGAGCATGGTCGCCTCAAAAACGCCAATGCCGCCCGGCGCATGGCTGACGATGCCAAGAAGGCTGGCGAAGACGTAGATCGCCGCGAAAGTGAAGAAATCCAGGCCCTCGCGGCTCGGCAGCAGCACATAGAGCACGGCGGCGGCGCTGCACAGGTCCATGACGCCCAGCGCGATCTGGCCGAGCGACAGACTCAGCCCCGGCAGTTCAAGCGAAAGCCCCTGGAGGCGGGCGCGGCGCGGGCGCACGGAAACCCAGATCAGATAGACCACGACGGCGACGAGCACGCCAAAGCCGATCAGGCGGTTGATATTGACGGAAAGGTGGTCGATCCGGGCAAGCCGGTCGGCCTCGACCATCAGACCCAGAGCAATGACCACCGCCATGCCGAGCCAGAAGGTGACGCCCGCGACCACCGTCAGGCTGGCGACCTTTCCCGGGCGCACCCCGGCGCGCGAATAGATCCAGTAACGCACCGTGCCGCCGGTGAAGATCGGAAAGCCGAGGGTGAACGAAACGGCATAGGAGGTGAAGGAGGCGAGCGCCGTGGTGCGATAGGGCACGCGCAGCTTGAGCTGGCGCAAAGCGATCGCGTCATAGCCGGTCAGCATCAGATAGGAGCTGGCCGTGAACAGCAGACCAAGCGCGATCTGGGTGGACGAAGTCGCCGCGAACGCCGCGCGCAGCTCGGCCATGTTTAGGCTGACGATCGTGCGCGAGAGGACGAATACCGCGACAGCGACGAGAACGAGGCTGGCGGCCGCGCCGACGCGCGCAAAAAGCTTGCGCCGCCTTTCGGCCTTGGCGAGCAGGGCGGCGCGTTCGGCGCGCGTGGACGAGGGCGCCGAGGTGGGCTCGGCGTCCGCCGCCTCTACCTCTTGCTCGTGGTCGCTCCCCATCCGTTCCATCGCTGACGCTGCCCGAGCAGGATCTTCGCCCTTGAATTGGGGCGCCCGCTTTTCGGGCGCCGGCGGTGATTTACGGCGCCAATGCCGGTTCGGCAAGTCGTCCCGCAAAGACAGCCCAAAAATGGGGCGCGAAAGCGGCGCTCCCTCCTCCCCTGTTCCCGAGCTGAATCAACCGATCCAGGCGTGGGACTTCCGCGACTTTTTTCGGCGCGGTTTCGGCGCCGGCGAACTTCGCGAGAATGTCTTCGTCACGGATGATGTACGGGCTGGCCAGACGGAAATGCGGCGGCATGGCGGCCTCTTCCGCCGCCGCGACCTCCGCCTTCGAGATCCTGCCGAGCCGCCTGAGCATTTCCTTCTCCTTCTCGGTGAGGAAAATGGCGTGGATCGTCTTGCTCAGCGCGGTGACCTCGACAAGGCAGGAGCCGCATTCGCCTGCGACTGCATAGACGGCCACGTCGCGCGACATCGAGGGCGAGGAAAAGGTCGCATTGGCCATGGGGCTCCTCCAGACATTTCGGGGCAAAGATCGCGTTTGCTCCCGCGCCGCCGGCAGCAAGACCTACTCTCGACAAAATACCCGCATTTTCAATTCTTTATGACAAAGCCGCGCGGATAAGGGCGCGCGACAATTTGTCTCGGGCCGGTCAATCGCGGAGAGAAGGCGCCAGGCAGGGGCGGAAAACCGACGGCCGGGTCGGACCGACCCTATCCGCGCCGGCGCGCCTTGGGCAGGAATTGCGAAAAGGCGCGCAAGGGCTCGAAGCGGAAGCGCACGCTATGCGGGCCGGGGCTCAGGGCGACGGCCCGGAACATCAGATTGGCGCGCAGGATCGGCGCCGGACGCCCATCGACATAGGCCGCCCACCAATCCTGCCAGACGTCGTTGAGCACGAGGAAGCCGCCCCCCGCCGGCGCCTTCGCCTCGATGTCCACCAGCGTGTTGTCGTAGCGCAGGATCTTCGCCGAGCCTGGCTCGGCGCCCTGTGCGGCGGTCGCGTCGGGCGCGCAGTTCAACGCGGGATGAGCCTCGCATTCGGCGCGGTCGAACAGGACGAAGCGCCGGTAATCGATCTCCGGCATCCCGCCCTCGGCGATGATTTTCGCAAAATCCGCTGCGACCGCGCGCCCTGGCGCCAGCACGCGCGGCAAGGCGTCGGCGTTTTCATAGATATAGCCGTCGGTCGTCTGCTTGACCAAAGGCAGGTCGCCCGGCTTCAGGCTGTGGTCGATCTCCTCGGCGGGAACGCCGACCGCGATCCAGCGCAGGCCCAGGAGATTGGCCATCGGCGATCTGTAGGACGGAAAGGCCGGCGAAAAGACGCGCTCCTCGGGCACGGCGACATGGTCGAGGGCATGGGTCACGTCGACGAAAAGGGCGAGCCGCAGCGGATTGTAGCCGAGATCGACATCGAAGCCTTGAGCCAGCCCGACGTTCGGCCATCGAAAGCCGACCCCCGCCAACTCCACGCGGTCGCGGCGGTCCGGCGCCTGGTTTTCCGCAAGTTTCTGCTTGATGAACCGAACCGTTTCGTTCTGCGTGTTTTCCCGTAGCACGTCATAGAATTCCGGCGGCAGCGCCGTGGACTGATTTGGCGCGTTGTTCAGCGACAGGTCGAAGGTCAGGACCAGGCCGATGAGCAGGACGCCGAGCGCCGGCCATTTGCGCCAGCGCCGCGCGCCCAAGAGCGCCGCGAGCGACAACAGCGCGCAGAATACGGAAAAGCCGATCGAAGGCAGCGCGAGCGCGAGGCGGTCCTTGGCGATGGCGACCCCGATCGCCAGCATATAAAGCGCCGCGATCAGGACCAGTCCGATCATGTTCGCTTTTCTGTCAGGCGGCGCGTCGATGAAGCGGGAGACGCAATAGCCGCCGATCACGCCGGCGAAGACCGCGAGCGGAAAGGTGGCGTCGGCCGGGCGGCGAAACAGGTCGGCCCCCGGCAGGTCGAAGAGGGCGGCGAAGACCGGCGTATATTTGCCGAGGGCGTAAACCGTCATCGCCAGCATGGCGGCGAGAAAGAAACGCATCGGCCGGTCGAAGGCCCACAGCCGGCCGAAACCGAGCGCGACGAGGGCGAGAAAGGGCAGCGCGCCGAAATAGATTTCGGGCATGTTCCGGGCAAGGACAAGACCGGTTTCGCCCCAGCCCTGTGAAGGCGGCCCCCATGTCGCGGAAAGCGGACCGTGGATGTCATAAAGATTGGCGACCAGGGCGGTCAGGAACGAGGCTGGATGGAACGAGCCCATCAACGCGCCTTGCAGCGTGATTTCGGGGCGGTTCGACTGCTCCATGAGCGCAACAGTCAGAAGTAGCGGCGGCCCGACCAGCGGAAGGCCCACGATCACGCCCCCGACCAGCGGCTTGAACATCCGCCCGAGGCGGGCGAAAAAACCGTGACGGTCGCTCTCGGGCGGCGCGAACAGGCGCCAGACGACGAAAACCGTCAACGTCAGGACGAAGAGCCAGGCGACCTGATCGGGACCCAGAACCATCATGGCGGCGAAGAAGCCCGCCGCGGCGCCCCAGGCGAAGGAGGCGCGATCGAGCGCCCGGCTCAGCGCCCAGAAGGCGAGCGGGAACCAGGACAGGCTCATGATCTGCCCGGTGTGCTGGATGCGCCAGGCCGCCGAACCGCCGTAAGCGAAGGCGAGCGCCGCGACCAGTCCGCCCGCCGCGCGCCAGCCGCGATCGCGGAAATAGAGCATCCAGCCGATCCCGCCGAGCGTGAGCATCAGAAAAGCCACGGCGTCCGCCTGCTGGAAGGTCGGCTCCGCAACGAGCGCGGCCAGGAGCAGGTGCGGCGGCGAGAAGATCAGCGACTGCGGGTCGGCGATCTGCGGCATGCCTGCGAAGACATTGGGCGTCCAGAACGGCGACTGGCCGCTATGCAGCGCATGCGCCAGGAAGGAGAGCTGGGGCTGGAATCCGGCCTTCGCGTCCCACGGGATCGTCACCTGCCCCGACAGCCAGGGCCAGGCGAGATAGAAACTGGCGAGCAGGAAGAGACAGAGCGCGAAACGAAAGACCCACTTGGATTCAGCCGCCGCCGGCGGGGGGGAGATCGACATCGAGATAGTGGCCTGCTCTGTCGCGTTTGGTGGCGAGGTAATGGATGTTCTGCGGCGTCGGCCGCCCCTGGATGCGCTGGTCCGTCACGTCCAGCCCGGCCGCGCGCAGGGCCTCGATCTTGGCCGGATTATTGGTCATCAGCCGCACCCGGGTCACGCCGAGCAGATCGAGCATCCGCGCGGCATAGCCGAAGCGGCGCTGGTCGAGGCCGAAGCCGAGGATTTCGTCGGCGTCATAGGTGTCGTGACCGCAAGCCTGGAGCTTGTAAGCCCGAACCTTGTTGGCGAGGCCGTTGCCGCGGCCTTCCTGGTCGAGATAGAGGATCACGCCGCCGCCGCTCTCGGCCATGATGCGGGCGGTGTGGCGCAACTGGTCGCCGCAGTCGCATTTGAGAGAGCCAAACAGGTCGCCGGTGAGGCAGGCGGAATGAAGGCGGACCTGGACCGGGCCGGAGAGGTCGGGCTTGCCGACGATCACCGCCGCCTGGTCGCGCAGGCCCTCGCCGCCCCGGAAGACGACGATCTCGGAATTGGGCGCGCCTTCGAGCGGGACCGGCGCACGGCCGACGAGATGGAGCGACAGGACCTTCTTGGCGCGAAAAGAGCGCACGTCACAACCATGGACGTCCTGCAATTGCGGCATCGGCTGGAGCAAGGGCGCGACGATCGCGCCTGGCAGAAGCGTCGCCAGCCGCAAAAGGTCGAGCGCCGCCTCTTCCGCCGCACAGGGCGCCGAAACCGGAGCGTCGATCCGAGCCTCTTCGTCGGCCAGAAGCGCGCCCACGCGCTCGACGTCGATCCGCGGCAAAGCGATGACGCCCGGCGCCGTCCGTTCGACGCCGAGCCGACGCAGCCTTTGCGGCGAAAGGATCAGATTGGCGCGGCCCGGCGCGATATTTTCAAGAAGGACGGCGGAGGCTGGATCGAGATTTTCAGCGGGAAACACCAGCAGGCGCGCCGCGCCCTCGCTCAGGACGACGGGCCGGCCGGCGCGCAATTCCGCGATCGCACGCTCGACATCGACCGCGCCGGACGCCGCAGACGAAGAAAAAAGAGCCGTTAAGTCCGTCATTTAACCCGAAAACCCGAATCCATCGCGCCACAAACGAAAGTCCGCGCCGCGCCGACGCGCCCCTTACATAATGCCTCGGCGCGCCGAGAGCCAGCTTTAAGCGAGAATTGCGCCAGCGCCGGCCTTGGCTTGCCTTGGCCGCATGGCGGGCTTAAAGGCGGGCATCCCAGCCCGGAGCCGCCATGCGCCTGTCCCGTTTCGTCCTCGCCGCGCTTTTTCTCGCCCTCGCCGCGCCGGCCTCCGCCCAAGGCGCCAAGGACCTCGTCAATGAATTGGCGGTCAAGGTCGTCAACAAATCGACTCCCGAGATTTGCGCCGAGCGCGACAATGTCGAACTCGATTTCATCTCGCCCGAGGTCCGCCACATGACGGTCCAAGCGACCCATCCGGCCTATATCGGCATGGTCCGCACCGACCGCTGGGAGCCTGATTTCTCGGCCTGCAACATTCCGCACGGCGAAGGCGCATTGCCGCGGAAGACCTTTTACGAATCCCCGACCCTGTGGCTCACCGGCCTGAGCGACCCGAACTTCTGGCGCCCGACCAATATCCCGATCCGGGTCGGCGACCATGTCGAGCAGGGCTTCGCCTATATCCAGCTGTGGATGCTCTATCGCGAGCGCGCCGAGGAGGTCCTCGTCCTTTATCCGGCGGACGGCAACTGGCGCGTGCGCCCCCTGCCCTACGGCGACATGCGCTGGACCGCCTATGGCTCGTCCTTCCAGATCGGCCCGCTCGAAATCCAGGAGTCCCCCGCCGGCCCGCGGCCGATCGTCGCGATCAAGGATATCGCCTTCGACCCGGCGAAAAAGGCCTTCACCCTGAATTTCACGCGCGGCGGCTCGGCGACGATCACGGTCAGGCAGGTCGATCAGGACCATGTGGCGCTCGACGTCGATTATTCCGGCGCCATGCCGGACAACCTGCCCTTCGCCGCCCTGCGCTCTATGTTCACCAACGAGACCAATTCCGACGTCGCTCGCATTGCGTGGCGCGTCAAGGACGGCAAGGGCTGGGACGAGGCGCCAGTACTGTCCTTCCCCGGCGCTTTTGTCACCGAGCTTTGGGCCGGGCGGCACTCGCCGTCGCGCCACAATCTCTCGGCGCCTGACATGTCCTTCTCGCATTTCCAGCCGTGAGCGCCGGCCCCGCTCGCCTCCCTTGGGTCGATTCCGCTCGCGGCCTCGCCCTCTGGGCGATGTTCGGCTTCCATCTGACCTGGGATCTCGCTTTTTTCGGCTGGATTGGCGCCGATCTGCGCTACAGCCTCGGCTTCCACTGGCTCGGACACGCCATTGCGTCGAGCTTCCTGTTCCTGGTGGGGTTGAGCCTCGTTCTCGCCCGCCGGGCGCGCGGGCCGCTGCTGCGCAGCCGCGCCTTCTGGCGGCGCTGGGCGACAATCGCCGGCGCGGCGGCGGCCGTCAGCGCCGTCTCCTTCTGGCTCTTCCCGGCGACGCCGATCTTTTTCGGCATTCTCCATCTGATCGCACTGTCCAGCCTGATCGCCGCGCCTCTCGTCGAGGCGCCCGTCTGGCTGATCCTCGCTCTCGCCGCTCTGGCGCTTGCCGCGCCGCCTGTTCTC
>JAJXYV010000040.1 GCA_021780435.1 Pseudomonadota bacterium | reverse complement strand
TCCATCGCCGCGCCGACGCTGATCTGCGTCGGCTCGGAGGACGACGTGGCCGGGTCGCCGGAGCCGCTCGCGGCCATGATGCCGCACGCCAGGACGCTGGTCATTCCAGGCCGCGACCACAACAGGTCGGTCGGCGACAGGGTCTACAAGCAAGGCGTTCTGGCCTTCCTTAACGACCTTTCGAACTGAACGCGCGAACCGCGGCGACACGGCGGCAGGGACGTGGTAAATTTGGGTTTCGCGCCGAGGCGGAGGATTTTTTCATGACGACGACCGGGAATGTGCGCGTGCTGCGCGCGAGCGATCCGGATCCCGTGTTCTCGCAGATCCGGCGCGAGGCTGAGGAGGCGTTGCGGCGCGAGCCGGAGCTTGGCTGCTTCCTCACCTCGTCGATCCTCAATCATTCGACGCTCGAACAGGCGGTCGGCCACCGCATGGCCGCCCGGCTGTCGCATTCCGATTTCCCGGGCGACCTCATCCGCCAGAACTTTCTCGATCTCGCCGCCCGCGATCCCTCGATCGGCGAGGCCGTGCGCGCCGACATTCTCGCCTTCGCCGACCGCGACCCGGCCTGCCAGCGGCTGATTGAGCCCGTGCTTTATTTCAAGGGCTTCCACGCGCTGCAAACCCATCGTCTCGCCCATGCGCTATGGAACGCCGGACGCAAGGATTTCGCGCTCTATCTGCAGAGCCGGTCGTCGGCGGCCTTCCAGACCGACATCAATCCGGCCGCGCGGATCGGCAAGGGCCTTTTCCTCGACCACGCCACGGGGCTCGTCGTCGGCGCCACGGCGGTGATCGAGGACGATGTTTCGATCCTGCACAGCGTGACCCTCGGGGGCACCGGCCACGAGCGCGGCGACCGCCATCCCAAGATCCGCCACGGCGTCCTGATCGGCGCGGGCGCGAAAATCATCGGCAATATCGAAATCGGCAATTGCTCGCGCATCGCCGCCGGCTCCGTGGTCCTGAAGACCGTGCCGGCCAATGTCACGGTTGCCGGCGTCCCGGCGAAAATCGTCGGCGCCTCGGGCTGCGCCGAGCCGGCGCGCGAAATGGACCAGGTCCTCGCCGCCAAGGCGGAAGAGGATGACGAGCGGAGCCCGTTCCCGTGAGACCTTCGGCGCCCCCTTGCATGACGTGCTGCTTTTTGGCAAGCCTCCGTTCGTGAACGTGGACGGAGAAGGGTCTTGGACAAGATCGAATTGCGCAAATTGCAGGAATTCCTGCGCCAGTCCTTCGGCGCGCCGGGAATCAAGGTTGGACTCGATCCCAAGAATGTCGAAGAGGCATTGGTCACGTTCGGCGAGCGCGCGCTCGGCCGGATTTCCGTGGACGACGAGGACGGCGACCGCTCTTTTTCCTTCGCGATGAAGATCCCCGTCGAGCGTCCGGTGCTGCAGGATTATCTGCGTCGCCTGTTCGACAATGACGACCTCAAGATCGTGGCCCGCGCGAAAAAGACGGATTCCGTCGAACTCAACCATGGCGAGGATTTCCTGGGCGTCATTTCCGCCGATGACCCCAAGGGCAAGTCCTATACCTTGCAGATGGCGATCCTCGATTTCGACCTCGAGGACCTCTGACGCTCAAGGCGCCAGCGCGCTGCGGACCAGCAGCAGCGCGTTCGCGCGCAGATGCGCCCAGTCGCCGAGCCAGGCCGGGTCGAAGCGCATCGTCAGCAGCAGGTCTTCGATCCTGAACTCGCTCAAACAGGTGGACGGCAAGTCGTCCGAGGGGATTTTCGGGCGCTGGCAGCGGGCCGAAAATTCCTCGCCGTCCGGGGGCGCGAGATAGAGGTCTTCGCCGGCATAGGGTGAATTGTCCTCGAAGCGTCGGCGCAGGAGGCCGCCCTCCGTCACCTGGGCCTCGGCTTCGAGATAGGGTCCATAACGTTCGGTGGGGACGGCGGTCGCCGCGCGTCCGTCGAATTTCGGCGCCGCAGCCAGCGTGAGAAAGATCTGGGCGCGGCCCAGTTCCTCGTCCTTGCCTCCATTCTCGCCCGGCGCGGGCAGGCGGCGCGGCGCCGCGCCGCCGGGCGTGAAATCGGGCGCGCGCGCAATCAGGTCGATGCGATCGGGATCGGGCGGGTCGGTGGAGCGCACATAGTTCGCGGCGAAGCGCAGGCGATGGCCGGCGATCTGGAACACGAGGTTTTCCGGCGCGGGCGGCGATGGCCAGAAGCGCCACAGGAGAAAGCCGGCCAGCAGGGCGAGCAACGGCGCGAGGCCGAGAAGGACGAGAGTCTTGCGCACGGGGTCCAAACGAAAGGCGAAGGAAAAAGCGCGGGCTTTTTTGGGGACGCTGATTATTTTGGAGCCGATTATCCCGCGAATGGCAAGGGAGTTGAAGAAAGATGAGCCTCTATTCGCTCGACGGAATCGCGCCGGAACTGCCGCCCGAGGGCCGTCATTTCGTGGCGCCCGACGCCAATCTGATCGGCCGGGTGCGCCTGCGCGAGGACGCCAGTGTCTGGTTTGGCGCGACGCTTCGCGGCGACAATGAATGGATCGACATCGGCGAACGGTCCAATATCCAGGACATGTCCGTCCTGCATACCGACATGGGCTGCCCCCTGACCATCGGCCCGGATGTGACGGTCGGCCACGCCGTGGTGCTGCATGGTTGCACGATCGGCGAGGGCAGCCTCATCGGCATGGGGGCGACGATCATGAACAATGCGAAAATCGGCCGGTTCTGCGTCGTCGGGGCCAATGCGCTGATCCCCGAAGGCAAGGAATTTCCTGATTATTCCCTGATCGTCGGCGCGCCGGCGAAGGTCATACGCCCGATCGACCCCTCAGCCGGCGAAAGCCTGCTGGCGAGCGCAAGGCGCTATGTCCAGAATGGCCGCCGCTATGCCGCCGGATTGACCAGGATCGGTTGAGGAACGCTCGCTCTGGCATACGCCAACGGCTCGCGCGGTTGGAGAGGCTGACGATCAGAGGATGATGTTTTCGTCGAACTGGTCGTAGGACAGGGGCAGGGCGAACTCCAGGGCCATTCCGTGATCGAAGACGCGCACGACGCGGGCGCGGCGGCGGCCGATATGGACCATGCCTCCGAGCGGCGCATCCTTGGTGCAGTTGACCGCGGCGCCGGACATCGAGATATCGATGATCTTCGCCGGAGCGGACGCGCCGTCCGGAAGCTTGATCGTCGTGCTGGCTTCCCGCGGCACGATGCGCTCGTGACGCCGGTCTTCCGGCAAGCCGAGCGTTTCCCGGTTGATGAGCCAGGTCAATTGGTTGACGAGCTTCTCGCGCTTGACTTGCGGCAGGGAGATCGTCATCGCGAAGCCATGGTCGAGATGGCGCACGATATTGCCTTCGATGCGGCCCAGCGCGTCGAAATAGGCGACGACCTTCTCCCCGACCTCTCCCTTGACTGGCGCGGTCACGGTGAGGCCGCCGCCGGATATGTCAACGGTCTGGCAGGGAAATTCCCGTCGGCTGGAAAGCATGTAGCGGCCGAGGATCGAAAGCCGGACGCGCAGGTGGCGCCGTCGCTCATGGGGGGCCGCACTGACTCTTGCCTGAAGCTGCATCTCAATCGCCGAAATAGCTACATCAATTTCGGCGAGTATAAGCGCAGCATCCTTAATTCATTGTTACGAAGAGGCTTTTCATTTTCATTCGCAGATTTGTACAAATCATGCGCAAGCCATTAACCTCTTCCGCCGGGGATGACGAAGAAGGAGCGGCGCCGGGTTTTGGTCCGGCGCGCAAGGTCCGAAGGTTGATCAAGCGAGCCATTGTCCCGGGGCGGAAAAAAGGACAGCGCCGCCGCCTGCTCCTCATCGATGAAGCGCATGGAGACGAGGCGCAGGCAGTCGGCCCGGCGCAGGCCCAGCCACGGCGGCAGGGCGATCGGCGTCAGCATGCCCAGGACGCGCGCGTGCGTTTTTCCATGGTGCCGCAAAGGAAGAAGTAGAAGTTCAAGATGAGCCGGAAGATCATCCTCGATTCCCGCCGTTAGCCCCGCGACAATTGGACGAACGCCATCGATCGTATCCGAAATCATCTGGGCCGCCATGGCGCGTTCGTCCGGCGCGAAGAGTTCGACGAAAGGGCGGCCTTTCTGCTCGTCGAGAAAAAGGGCGTTGAGCCTGCTTCCGGAAATGCGAACCGGGAACCGCCGCTCCTCGTCCACTTCAAGGATCATGGTGTCGGCCAGGATGTGCCGGATCGCCGAAGGATCGATTTCCTCGCGTTCCGGGGAGAGCCGCGCGCCGCGCAACCGGTTCCAGTACGCGTAGAGTTCTTGTGTGGCCGCCTGTCTCATTTTTCCGCCCTTGTTCTTGTTCAGGTCGTTGGGTGTCCCATTTTGGGCCGGTTCGCCGACCGTTGGGATTTACGACAGGTTAACCTGCGAATATCGGACCAACGGCGCGTGGTCGCAGCGCCGTGTTAACGTTAATGAAATCTTGACATTGCAAAGATGTTAGGACTTTGGCAATATTTCATTATGGATGCGGCGCTGAAACGGAAAAGCGACCCGGGTGACGCGTCGTCCAAACTGGATGCAACAGTCTATTGCTGGCTTCGGAAGCTTCCGTCCCGCCCTTGCTCGAGGTGGACGGAAGCGGGAAAAGGCCAGTTCGCGGAACGACCGCAAGCGAACCGCGTGGGCCTGACTGTCAGCGTCGTTGCAGAAAGGGGAGAGCTTGCTCCAGCTCTCCCCTTTCCTTTTGCGCGAACGAAAGAGGGCGCCGATCCATGGATGAGCGCGGTCAGAACATGCGCCTGCCGGGCAGAGAGCCGATCTTCAACGTTCCAAAGGTCATCGTCGTCCTCCTGGCCATCCTCGCAATCATCCATGTCTGGCGGGCGCTGATCTCCCCGGAGGCCGATGTCGGCATTGTCGCGACCTTCGGCTTTACGCCGGCGCGCTTCGGCTTTCTCATCGACCAGAAAGCCGTTCTCGACAGCCTGACCCAACTTTCCCGCCAATCCGAACTCGAGGCTCAGGTCGGCCAGTTTTTCTTGACCTACGCGCCGCCGAACTGGCTCTGGATCACGCCGCTGTCCTACGCCTTTCTGCATGGCGACAAGACGCATCTCATCTTCAACTGCATCTGGCTCGCCGCCTTCGGCGCGCCGGTGGCGCGCCGTTTCGGCGCCGCTCGCTTCCTGTTGTTGGGCGCTATCGGCGCGATCGCCGGCGCCCTGACCTATCTCGTCCTCCACCCGACCGAGTTTTCGCCCATGATTGGCGCGTCAGCCGCGATCTCGGCCTATATGGGCGCCGCGGCGCGCTTCGTCTTCCCGGTCAACGGATTCCTGCGGGCGGGTTGGGAATCGGAAACGCGGCCGCTCGCCACTTTCAATGAAATGGTCGCCAATCGGCAGACAATGGCGTTCATCGCCATCTGGTTCATTTCCAATCTTCTGATCGGCATGGGGGCGCAAACCTTTGGCTTCTCGCAGGCGCCGATTGCCTGGGAGGCCCATATCGGCGGCTTTTTCGCCGGCCTTCTGCTTGCGCCCCTATTCGACCAAAGGCGTAAGTCATGAGGGCGTAGCCCTCGCTTGCGCTCGCTCGAGATCGAGGGCATCCTTAATTCAAAGACGGGGAACCAATCCCGCTTTTGAAGGGGAGAAATTATATGAGCGTCGCTCTCATTCTTGCGGCCAAGGGTCACGACGTGACTACGACCCAACCGCATCGCACCTTGCAGGAAGCCGCCGCCGTTCTCGCGGAAAGGGGAATTGGCGCGGTGATCGTCACGGGCGGCAATAGCGAAGTTCTGGGCATTCTGTCCGAGCGCGACATTGTCCGAGCCATCGGACGCCATGGCGCGGGGGCGCTCCAGGACCCGGTCTCCAAATATATGACCAGCAAGGTCGTCACCACCCAGATGGACGAAGCGATCGATCAGGTCATGGAACTGATGACGGCGGGCCGTTTCCGCCACCTGCCCGTGATCCATAACGGCCGCCTCGCCGGCGTCGTCTCGATTGGCGACGTGGTCAAGCATCGCCTTGATGCGATGGACGCCGAGCATCGCGCCATGCGCGAATATATCGCCAGCGCCTGATCGTTTTCCGGGCTCAGGAATCCGACGCCGGGGCGCGCGGCCCGCTTTCGAGGGCCGCGACCTCGGCGATGTCGTTCAGGGCGCGCCGCGCCGCTTCGCGACCCAAGGCGATCAACTCGTCGGCGCGGTGAAAATCGAAAAAGCCGATCTTGGAGAGCCGCGCGCTGATGAGCACGTCCGGCGGGTCGCCGGCGAGCCGCGATCGGGCGATCCGGTCCTGGGTGATGTTGAACGCGTCGAGCATCGCGGTTGCGATGCCGGGCGCGCCATTGGCCGCGCGGCCGAACTGGCGGCGCAATTGCCGGGCTTCGGGCGGGAAAACCGGCTCCTGCGCCGGCTTTTCCGCGTGGCTGTGGGGTTTCGGATCCGTGTGCATGGCGGCGGCGTCGGCGATAAGCGTGCCGCGATAGGCCGCATCGCCGACGAGATTGACCGCGATGACGAGTTCGGCGCCCATGGCCCGGCACAGGGTGACGGGCACCGGATTGACCAGGGCGCCGTCGAACAGCCAGCGGTTCTCGATGTTCAGCGGCTCGAATATCCCGGGCATGGCGTAGGAGGCGCGGATGGCGTGCACGAGATCGCCCTTGCGCAGCCAGACCTCGTGGCCGGCCCCGATTTCGGTGGCCACGGCGCCGAAGGTGATCGACAGGTTTTCGATGTTCTGGCCTTCGAGTTCGCGCGAGAGTTCGTCGCGCAATTTCCCGCCGGCGATCATGCCCGCGCCCGAGAAGGACAGATCCATCAACGAAAAGACGCGGCGCTTGGTCAAGCTGCGGGCGAAGGTCTCCAGCGCCGCCAGCCGACCCGCCGCGTAGCAGCCGCCGACCACCGCGCCGATCGAACAGCCAGCGATGACGTCGATGGGAACGCGCCGGAACTCCAGTTCCTGCAGGACGCCGATATGGGACCACCCCCGCGCGGCGCCCGAACCGAGCGCCAGGCCAATGCGGGGACGCCGCCCCGGATGTGAATGAAGCAAGCCGCTCGACCCGGCGGAAGAGATGGATTCGCCGGATCGTTCGAAGGTCTTCCAATTAAAACCGAACATGGCCCGGTCCTCAATCGAGACATCCGCCTGAATTCGCGCCTTGTCGTTGCATAAATCCTGCCGCGAGCCCGGAAGTTCCGCCGGAGCGTGGCTTTTGTGGTAAAAAACGAGGCTGCTCCCGAATTCTTGCGGAAGAATTAAGAGCCTCGATCGGTTATCGGGGGCTTTGGCGGGCGGCGCGGGACCCAGGGGCGTTCCGGCGCCTCGCTTTGACCTGCGCGACGATTTGGGTTAGCCCCTCGGCCCGAAAGCACCCGAGGCCCCCATGAACATCTATGCCGAATTCCATGCCCGCATCGCCGAGATTCTCGCGCGGTTCAGCGGGGAGGGCCGCCTGCCGCCGGGCCTTGATCCCGCGCGGTTCGTGGTCGAGCCGCCGCGCGACGCCAGCCTGGGCGATCTCGCCTGTAACGCGGCCATGGTTTTTGCCAAGGAAGCCAAGGCCTTTTATCCCAACCCGCGCCAGTTCGCGACCGAACTCGCCTTCGAAATCAGCGCATTCGAGGACGTCGACCAGGCGGAAGTCGCAGGGCCGGGCTTCCTGAACATCCGCCTGAAGCCGACGGTTTACGCGCAAATTCTCCGCGCTGTGCTGCGCCAGGGGCAGGATTTCGGCCGCGGCGCCTCGGGCCGGGTCGCGGCGCGGAAGGTCAATGTCGAATATGTCTCGGCCAATCCGACCGGGCCGATGCATGTCGGCCATGGCCGCGGCGCCGTCTTTGGCGACGCCCTCGCCAGCCTGATGGAATTTTCCGGCTCCGAGGTCACCCGCGAATATTATATCAACGACGCCGGCGCGCAGGTCGATGTCCTCGCGCGCTCGGCTTTCCTGCGTTATCGCGAGGCGCTCGGCGAACCGGTGACGGTTCCCGACGGCCTCTATCCGGGAGATTATCTCAAGCCGGTCGGCGCGGCGCTGGCGACAAGATATGGCGACAGCCTGCGGGAGAAGCCGGAAAGCGAATGGCTCGCGCCGGTCCGCGCCTTCGCGATCGACGCGATGATGGACATGATCCGCGATGATCTCGCGGCGTTGAACATCACCCACGAAGTGTTTTTCTCGGAACGCAGCCTCCACGACAGCAGCCAGGGGTTATCCGATGTTGAGGCGGCGATTGAAGAACTACAATCTAAAGAATTGATTTACCAAGGAAGACTTCCTCCACCAAAAGGTCAGCTTCCGGAGGATTGGGAGGACCGCGAGCAGACCTTGTTCCGCTCGACCTCCTTCGGCGACGACGTGGACCGCCCGTTGCGGAAATCCGACGGCTCCTTCACTTATTTCGCGTCGGATATCGCCTATCATCGCAAGAAAATCGAAGGCGGCTATGACGTTCTGGTCGACGTCTGGGGGGCCGACCACGGCGGCTATGTCAAGCGCATGGGCGCGGCGGTCGAAGCGCTTTCCGGCGGCAAGGTCGCGCTGGACGTGAAATTGTGCCAACTCGTCAAGCTGATGCGCGATGGCGAACCTGTCAAAATGTCCAAGCGCTCTGGAGACTTCGTAACCCTTCGCGAAGTGGTGGATGAAGTTGGCGTCGACGCCGTGCGCTTCATGATGCTTTACCGCAAGAACGATGCGCCGCTGGAATTCGACCTCGCGCGGGTGATCGAGCAGTCCAAGGACAATCCGGTCTTTTACGTCCAATACGCCCATGCGCGCGCCAATTCGGTGCTGCGCCAGGCTCTTGCGGCTTTCCCGGATCTCGAACTTGGGCCGGAGCGCCTCGCCGAAGCGGAGCTTGCGCTGCTGCAGGACGAAAGCGAATGGGCTCTGATCAAATTATTGGCGCAATATCCGCGCGTTATCGAAAGCGCCGCCGCCGCTCACGAACCGCATAGACTGGCCTTTTACCTGCATGACCTCGCAAGTCTTTTTCATTCCCATTGGAATCGCGGCAAAGATCAGCCACAATTACGCTTTGTTAATCAAGATCGTAGAGATTTGACCTGCGCCAGGCTCGCCCTCGTGACAGGGTTAATGAAGGTTCTGGCGTCTGGATTGTCTGTTTTGGGTGTTAAAGCGCCGGACGAGATGCGCTGAATTCGCGCATGGGCCCTTCTGGAAAAGGGCGCTCCCTCCGCGTCGCTTTGCGTTGATCGCGAGGGTTGGCCATGGGTGAGTATGCCGCCAAGTTTCGTCCGGAGGTCGATCTGGACGAGTTCGAACGTCGCCTGCGGGCCGCCGCGCCTGCCGCGCAACCGGCCCCCGAGGCCTCCGATCCTCTCGCCGAACTCGCCCGCCTCGTCGGCGGCGAAACCGCCAACCGACGCGGCGATCCCTTCGAAGCCTTGTTCCGGGCGCAGACTGCGATCGCCGACGTGCGCGCCGCCGCCCAGGCCCGGCCTGCGGAGCCGGAGCAGGCGGAGGTTGCGCCCTATGGCCTGCACGAGCCTTATTTCGACGAGGCCGCCCATTACGATCAGGGCGCGCCGGCGCAGCAGATGGAATCCGGCGCCGACGAGGCCTATGCCCATCACGCTCATTATGCGGGCCACGAGAGCGAGGCCTATGCCGGCGATCCCCTGCCTTATCAGGAATCCGACCCTGCGTGGACGCAGGAAGCGGCGGCGGGTCCGGCGGTCCAGGAAACCTGGCCCGCGGCGTTCAGCGACGATGCGTCGGCGGAGCCTGCGCCGCGAATCCGCCGCAAGGTGATGTATGGCATGGCCGCGGTTCTGGCGCTCGGCGTCGCCGCCATCGGCGTTACGCTGGGGGTGCGCGGCAAGTCGGGCAAGCAGGAGGTCGTGACAATCCAGGCGGATACGGATCCTGCCAAGATCAAGCCGGCGCAGGCGGAGGGGGCGGCGACGCCCGAAGGCCAGGCTCTGTTTGACCGCAAGGGCGGAACCAATGTTTCCAAAGTGGTTGGCAACGCCGAGCAACCGGCTGATCTGGGCGCGGCGCTGAAAACCGCGCAGGGCAATTCCAAGGCGGCCGGCGCGGCGGGCGTCGCGACGCCCGCGCCGCCAGCGGTTTCCACCAGCCAGGCGTCGCAATCGGATTCAATCTTCCCGACGCCGAAAAAGGTAAAGACGGTTTCCGTCCGCGCCGATGGTTCGGTCATCAATGGTCCTGACGCCGCGCCGCCGGTCGCGTCCGCGTTGCCGACCATGGCGGCCGGCGCGCCTGCGCCTGATGTCGCCCCCGCCGCGCCAACGCGGACGCCGGCGCCGAAATCCACCCAGCGCGCCACCTCGACCAATGAAGCCGCGTTGAAGAGCCCGGCGCATGCGAAGCCGTCGAAGCCGGAACCCGCCGTCAAGGAGACGGCTGGCGAGGGCGGCGGCTATGCCGTGCAATTGGCCGGCACCCCGAGCGAGTCCGAGGCCCGCGCCGCCGCGACGCGCCTTTCCGCCAAATATTCCAGCGCGTTGCAGGGCCATCACGCCACATTCGTCCAGGCCAAGGTCGGCGACAAGACAGTTTATCGCGTCCGTGTCGGCCGTCTGACCGAGGAAGGCGCCAAGAGCATGTGCGCGGCGATCAAGGCGCAGGGCGGCTCCTGTTTCATCGCCAAGAATTGAGGCGCCAGGAACGAATCTGCTAGAATAAAATCGAATGAGCTTTCGCGCCTTCATCGCCGGCTGCGCCGGCCTCGCGCTCAGCCCCGACGAACGAGCCTTCTTTCGGGAGGCGCGCCCGTGGGGGCTCATTCTTTTCCGTCGCAACGTCGACAGGCCAGATCAGGTCCGCGCGCTGACGGAGTCTTTCCGCGACCTTCTGGGCGCCGACGCCGCCGTGCTTGTCGATCAGGAAGGCGGCCGGGTGCAACGCCTCGCCTCGCCGCATTGGCCGGCCTATCCGCCCGCCGCGGCCTTTGGCCGGATTGGCGCGCAAGGGGAGGAAATCGCGGGGCTTGGCGCGCGATTGATCGCAGCGGACCTGCGCGCCGTCGGGATCGACGTCGATTGCCTGCCGGTGCTCGATACGCCGGCGCAGGGCGCCCATCGGGTGATCGGCGACCGCGCCTATGCCGAAAAGCCGTCCGACGTCGCGCGGCTTGGCCGCGCCGCCGCGCGGGGGCTGATGTCCGGCGGGGTCATGCCGGTGATGAAACACGTTCCGGGCCATGGCCGCGCCCGGGCGGACAGCCATCTCGAATTGCCGCGCGTGAGCGTGTCGCACGCCGAACTGGAGACGGATTTCGCGCCGTTCAAGGCCAATGCCGACCTTCCCGCCGCCATGACGGCGCATGTCATTTATGATGCGCTCGATCCGCTCTTTCCGGCGACCCAGTCGCGCGCCGTGATCGAAAATATCGTGCGCGGAGAGATCGGCTTCGACGGCCTGCTGATGACCGACGATTTGTCGATGAAGGCGCTGGAGGGGCGATTTTTCGAACGCGCCGCCCGGGCTTTCGCGGCCGGCGTCGATCTCGCCTTGCATTGCAACGGCGATCTGCGCGAAGCTGGCGCGGTGGCGCAAGCCGCCCCGATGCTCGCAGGAAAGGCGCTGCATCGCGTGGAAAGGGCCCGGGCTGAGGTCCGCGCGGCCGAAAGCGCCGCAGAGGCGTTCGATCCTGTGGATGCGCGCGCGGAATTGGCCACGGCGCTTGCGGCGGTGGCGTGATTCCCTCACGCTGAACGCATGATTCGCAGCGCAGGCGGATGGGAATGGAGCGGGAGAACGACAACCCGCCCGATGAACGGATGCGCAACCCCGATCCCGCCGATATGGCGTTCGAGGCGACGGGCGGCGCGAATGTCTCGGGCGAGATGGATTTCCGGGTCGATGTCGATGGCTATGAAGGGCCTCTCGACCTGTTGCTGGAGCTTGCCCGCCGCCAGAAGGTTGACCTGAGCCGTATTTCCATCCTGGCGCTCGCCGAACAATATCTTGAATTCGTCGAGGCCGCGCGCCGCGTCCGGCTGGAGCTTGCGGCCGATTACCTGGTCATGGCGGCCTGGCTCGCCTATCTGAAGTCGCGCCTGCTGCTGCCCGCGCCACCCAAGGCCGAGGAGCCCGATCCGAAGGAGCTCGCCGCCAGCCTCGCCCGGCGCCTGAGTCGCCTGCAGGCCATTCGCGTCGCTGCCGAACGGCTGATGAACCGGCCCCGGCTCGAGCGCGATCTCTTCCTGCGCGGTGCGCCGGAAGGGCTCGACGTGGTCAATGCGCCACAATATCGCGCCAGCCTTTTCGACCTGCTTTCCGCCTATGCCCGGCAGCGCCAGAAACAGGCCTTGTCGCATGTCTCGTTCAAGACGCGGGAGGTCTGGTCTCTGGCCGAGGCGCGCGAGGCGCTTGAGCGCATCCTCGGCATGGCCGTCGAATGGACCGCGCTCGATGATTATCTGATCAGTTGGGTCGCAAGTCCGGCCCAGGCCCGCACGGCGCGCGCCTCGACCTTTTCGGCCTCTCTGGAAATGGTCAAGGAGGGGCTGATCGACCTGCGGCAGGACCGTCCCTTTGCGCCCCTCATGCTGCGTCGGCGGCAGGCGCTGGCGGCGGAGTAACCTTGTTGGCCGAGCAAGAACCTCTGTTCGATCTCAAGGCGGCGGACGCCGCCGCGCTCCTCGCCCGCGAAGCGCCGACCGAGGCGCAGCGCGAAGTCATGCGCCTGTGCGAGGCGATGATTTTCGCCGCGACCGAACCGCTTTCCGAGGAGGAAATGCTCAAGCGCCTGCCGGAGGGCGCGGAGTTGATGAAGGCGCTCGCCTATCTCAAGGCGGAATATTTTGCGCGCGGCGTCAATCTGGTGCGGGTCGGGAAGAAATGGATGTTCCGCACGGCCCCCGATCTCGCCTGGGTCCTGCAGCGCGAGCAGGTGGAGCCAAAAAAACTCTCGCGCGCAGCGATGGAGACCTTGGCGATCATCGCCTATCACCAGCCGGCGACCCGCGCCGAGATCGAGGACATTCGCGGCGTCGCGCTCTCCAGGGGCACGCTGGACGTGCTGATCGAGACGGGGTGGGTGCGCCTGCGCGGGCGGCGCCGCGCGCCGGGTCGCCCGGTCACCTATGGCACGACCGA
>JAJXYV010000112.1 GCA_021780435.1 Pseudomonadota bacterium | reverse complement strand
ACGATCTCGTCGCCCTCGCCGATATGGGCAAGGCCAAAGGACGAAGCGACGAGGTTCAACGCCTCTGTGGCGCCGCGCGTAAAAATGATTTCCTCGGTCGAGCCGGCGTTGAGGAAAGCGCGCATCTTTTCGCGCGCCCCCTCGAAGGCGTCGGTCGCGGCGTTGGCGAGATAATGCAAGCCGCGATGGACGTTGGAATATTCATGTTCGAAGACATGAACCATGCGATCGATCATGGCGCGCGGCTTCTGCGCCGAGGCCGCATTATCGAGATAGACCAAAGGCTTGCCATAGGGCCGCTCGGCGAGGATCGGAAAGTCGGCGCGGACTTTCTCGACATCGTAGGGCGCGATCTTTACGGGCGGGTTCATGCGAAATCTCCGCGCGCGAGCAGACGGGCGAGATCGGCCTTGAGCAGGTCGCGCAATTCCTCGTCGTCGAGAAGATCGAAAGCTTCCGCCGCAAAGGCTTCGACCAGGATGGCCCGCGCCTCCTCGCGCGGAATGCCGCGCGATTCCATGTAGAATACCTGGTTCTGGTCGAGCTTGGCCACCGCCGCGCCATGGCCGCAGGCGACATCGTCGGCGAAGATCTCCAGCTCCGGCTTGGCGGACATGGCGGCGTCGTCCGACAGCAGCAGCCCGCGGCACAGCATCTTGCCATCCGTCTTCTGGGCGTGCGGCGGCACGATGATCCTGCCCTGGAAGACGCCGTTCGCCTGATCCGCCAGAACATATTTGAACGTCTCGCGGCTGATGCAGGACGGCGCGTCATGGGTCAGGGCAAGCGTCGTGTCGGCGTGCTCGCGCCCGCGCAGCAACGCCGCGCCGGCGAGATGAACCTCGGCGTTTGCGCCGGCGCAGGAGATGAAGAGCTGGCGACGCAGGAAGGGCGCGCCGGCGAGAAAAGAAACCGCGCGCAGCCGCGCTTCTTCTTCGAGACGCGCCACGAAGGTCTGCACCTCGACCGCCGCGCCACCCTGCGCGCGGCAGGCGTAATCGAGCTCCGCGCCCCGGCCGAGGGACAGGAAGATCGCGCTGTCGCCAAAACCCTCGCCGCTCTCGGCGCGGGTTTCGAGGATCGCCGCGCGCGCGCCGTCGCCAAGGACAACGACCGTGCGGCCGAAGCGGCCGAGCGCGCCGAGCGCACCGTCAAGCGCGACCAGTTCGAAAACCGCGTCGATATGAACCTCGGGCGCGATCTCAAGCGCGAAGCCGCCCTCGGCGAAAGCCGTGTTGAGGTCGAGCAGGGCGTCCTCCGCGCCCTCGGCGAGGCGCTTCAGAATGGCGTCATCCGCCACCAGCGGACGGAGCTTGACGCCCTGGACGCAAGTCAGGTCGTCGGAAAGCTCGGGGCTGAAATAGCCGTCCACGGTCACGATCCGGAAGCGATCGACCGGCGCCAGCTTTTCCTTCGCCTGGTCCAGAACGGAGGCGTCGGGCCGTGAGGCGCGCGGCGGCGCCGCACGCAATTTCGCGCGCAGATCGGTATAGTGCCAGGCCTCATTGCGGCGCGACGGCAAGCCGGCGCGCGCGAAGCGCTCGAAAGCCGCCTGGCGTTGCGTGTCGGACCGCTCGGCCGAAAAGCTCTTGAGCAGGTCCTGTTCCGCCTGGGTTGGATTTTGCAGAATCGCGCCCATCATGCTGCCTCTTCGGCATAATCGGCATAGCCGCTTTTTTCGAGTTCAAGCGCCAGTTCCGGCCCGCCGCTCCGCACGATCCTGCCCTTGTGCATGACATGGACCGTGTCCGGCGCGATATAGTCGAGCAGGCGCTGGTAATGGGTGATGACAAGCAGGCCGCGCTCCTTCGAGCGCAAAGCGTTGACGCCTTCGGCGCAGATGCGCAGCGCGTCGATGTCGAGGCCCGAGTCCATCTCGTCAAGGATCGCGAATTTCGGCTCCAGCAGCGCCATCTGCAGGATTTCCATGCGCTTCTTCTCGCCGCCGGAAAAGCCGAGGTTCACCGGGCGCTTGAGCATATCCTGCGGAATGTTCAGCTTCGCCGCGGCCTCGCGCACCTTCTTCATGAATTCGGGCGTCGAAAGCTCCGCTTGCTCGCGCGCCTTGCGCTGGGCGTTCATCGCGGCCTTGAGGAAGGTCATGGTCGCGACGCCGGGAATCTCCAGCGGATATTGGAAGACCAGGAACAGGCCGAGCGCCGCGCGCTCCGCCGGCGTCTTGTCGAGCAGATCGACGCCGTCGAGCCTGATCGAGCCCTCGGTGACTTCATAATCGGCGCGGCCGGCGACGACATAGGACAGCGTCGATTTGCCGGAGCCGTTCGGGCCCATGATCGCGGCGACCTCGCCGTCCGCGACCTTGAGCGACAGGCCATCGATGATCTTCTTGCCGGCGACGGAAACGTGGAGATTTTTAACTTCAAGCATGACGAAACCCTGGAAACGTTTGATGCGAAGGCGGAACTGACCGTTCAGCCGGTCAGCCGACGCTGCCCTCAAGCGAAATGGCGATGAGCTTCTGCGCCTCGACGGCGAATTCCATCGGCAATTGCTGCAGCACGTCGCGGACGAAGCCGTTGACGATCAGCGCCGTCGCCTCCTCCGCCGAAAGTGCGCGCTGCATGCAATAGAACAGCTGGTCGTCGGAGATTTTCGACGTGGTCGCCTCGTGCTCGAAAACGGCCGATGAATTCTTGGCCTCGATATAGGGCACGGTATGGGCGCCACAGGCATTGCCGATCAGCAGCGAGTCGCAATTGGTGAAATTGCGCGCGTTGACCGCTTTGCGATGGGCTGAAATCTGACCGCGATAGGTGTTCTGCGAATGGCCGGCGGCGATGCCTTTGGAAATCACCCGGCTCGACGTATTGGCGCCGAGATGGAGCATCTTGGTGCCCGAATCGACCTGCTGATAGCCGTTCGAGATCGCAATGGAATAGAATTCCCCGCGCGAAAAATCGCCGCGAAGGATGCAGGATGGATATTTCCAGGTGATGGCCGAGCCCGTCTCCACCTGCGTCCAGGAAATCTTCGAGCGCGCGCCGCGGCAGTCGCCACGCTTTGTGACGAAATTATAGATGCCGCCCTTGCCCTCGCTGTCGCCGGGATACCAGTTCTGCACCGTCGAATATTTGATCTCGGCGTCGTCGAGCGCGACGAGTTCGACCACAGCCGCGTGCAGCTGGTTCTCGTCGCGCTGCGGCGCCGTGCAGCCCTCGAGGTAGGACACGTAAGAGCCCTTGTCCGCGATGATCAGCGTGCGCTCGAACTGTCCGGTGTTGCGCTCGTTGATGCGAAAGTAAGTCGAAAGCTCCATCGGACAGCGCACGCCCGGCGGCACATAGACGAAGGAGCCGTCGGAAAAGACCGCCGAATTGAGGGTGGCGAAGTAATTGTCGGTCACCGGCACGACTGAGCCGAGATATTTCTTCACCAGTTCGGGGTGGGTCTTCACCGCTTCGGAGATCGGGCAGAAGATCACGCCGGCCTTGGCGAGCTCCGCCTTGAAGGTCGTGGCGACCGAGACCGAGTCGAACACGGCGTCGACCGCGACCTTGCGGGCGTTCGGATCCGCCTGCACGCCGGCGAGGATTTCCTGCTCGCGCAGCGGAATGCCGAGCTTTTCATAGGTGCGCAGCAGCTCGGGATCGACCTCGTCGAGCGACTTCGGACCTTCGGCGGTTTTCGGGGCCGAGTAATAATAGAGATCCTGATAGTCGATCGGCGGATAATGGACGCGCGCCCATTGCGGCTCGGCCATGGTCTGCCAGCGGCGAAAGGCGTCGAGCCGCCATTCGGTGAGCCATTCGGGCTCGTTCTTCTTGGCCGAGATGAACCGGACGATGTCCTCGTTCAGGCCCTTGGGGGCCTTTTCCGATTCGATATCGGTCGTGAAACCGTATTTATATGCGTCAACGTCAAGCGTTTTGACCTTGTCGACAGTCTCCTGGACAGCCGCCATTGCGTATCTCCTCACCTAACGCGGGTTCAAGGCCCGCTGGTTGAGTTATGTGATGAAGCGGATCAGATCCGGCGCCTGCCCCGCATTCGCTCATGCACTCTAGCGAATATTTCCAAAAAGCGCACCCCCTCTTCGGACGACGAATTCCAGCCGAGGCTGACGCGCAAGGCGGCGCGCGCGAGGTCCGGCGGAACGCCCATGGCGGCGAGCACATGGGAGGACGCCACCTTTCCCGAGGAACAGGCCGAGCCGGACGACAGCGCCACGCCTTCAACATCGAAGGCCGCGACCAGGGTTTCCGCCGCGAGTCCCGGAAGGGCGAACGCCAGACTATTGGCGACGCGCGCCGCCTCACCTCCCAATATGGCGGCCTCGGGCGCGATTTCCAGCACGCCAGCCTGCAAAAAGTCGCGCATTTCCGCGAGCCGCGCGGCTTCGCTTTCGCGCTGCGTTTCGGCTTCCGCCAGGGCGGCGGCGAAACCTGCGAGCGCCGCTACATTCTCAGTGCCGCCGCGCAGGCCCCGTTCCTGGCCGCCGCCGCGGATCAGAGCGCCTTCCGGCATGGCGTCGCGGGAGCGAAAGGCGAGCGCGCCCACACCCTTGGGCCCGCCAAGCTTGTGGCTGGAAAGGAAGATCGCATCGGCGCCGGTTTCGGCGAAGCCGCAAGGGATGCGTCCGAAAGCCTGGACCGCGTCGCAGACCACCAACCCGCCGGCGGCATGGACCCTTTCGGCGGCTTCCGCGACGGGCTGGATCACGCCGGTCTCGTTGTTCACCGCCTGCAAGGCGAGAATGGGGCGAGCGCCAGGCGCGTCAGCGAGGCGCGCATTCAGGTCGTCGAGATCGAGCCGCCCCTGCGGGTCGAGCCGCACCGGCGCGACATGTTCAGCGGCGAAGGAATGACCGGCCTGAACGCAGGGATGTTCGCCAGCGCCGACCAGCAGGCGTCCACCCTCGCGCGGACGCAGCGCGGTCGCCGCCGCCTCGGTCGCGCCCGAGACGAAGATGACGAGATCGGGGCGCGTCCGAAGCGCCCTGGCGATGGCCGTCCGCGCGCCTTCGACCAGCGCGCGCGCGGCGCGGCCCTCGGCATGAACGCTGGAGGCGTTGCCGGCGTCGAGCGCCGCAGAAAGGGCGGTTCGGGCTGCAGGCCGCAGAGGCGCGGTCGCATTATAGTCGAAATAGATGCGGCTCATGGGTTGACCGGCAGGAACGGCTTGCGAGCGGGACTTATCCACCGCCCGCGCGCCCTCATCAACCCGCTTTTTTGTCTTTGCCTCGCCTCGCCTGCCCCAGAAAAGCCAAGCTCGCGCGCTGGACGTGGCGAACGATCAGACCAGATCCCTGAGCCTCATCAGGTCGATCGTGTCGCCCGTGAAATAACTGACGACCCCGCCCGCCACAATTCCCCAGAAGAGAATGTTCAGGCTTCTTTTCACAATGAAGATCAATGAAGCGGCGGAATCCCTTCGCTCGCGCGACGGAACGCTCTGATCTTCGAACTGAAGAGGAAAATGACCCATCGTTCCACCTCGAAAACAATTCTCAGATGGCTGAAGTCACGGAAACGTCAGGCTGACGGACCCAACGTCACACAGGGGCCACAATAGGGAACACGAGTTAATATGTCATTAAACAAAGCGTTAAAATAAAGCATACATTTACTAATCTTATATTACACGGCACATGAATGCTATATTTTATATGTATACAGCTCAACTATATAAGTTTTAACAGCAATAACGCGGCATCATACCGTAACGATTCTTCGCCCCTCCTCGGTGCGATCCTGCCAGCCATAGCGAACCAACTCGGGATCGACATGCTCTTCCTCAGGCCAACCCAGGCAAAGGAATGCAATGAATTTATAGGACTTCGGCGCATCGAGCGCGGCGCAGACCCGTGCCGGATCGAGGATGGACACCCAGCCAAGGCCAAGCCCGGCGGCGCGGGCCGCGAGCCAGAGCCCGGCAATCATGCCGACGACCGAATAATCCAGCATTTCCGGCATGGTGCGCATTCCGAGCCCGAGGCCCTGCTCGGTCGCATGGTCGCAAAAGACCGCGAGTTGCACGGGGGCGGCGTCGAGGCCGGCAAGCTTGAGCCTTGCATAGACGCCGGCGCGCTCGCTGCTTTGCGCCGCCATGGCCTCCGCGTTGCACACTTCGAAATTCCGTCGGATTTCGGCGCGTTTGCCCGGACTTTCGACGCGGATGAAGCGCCAAGGCTGGCTGTTGCCGACCGACGGGGCAATCTGGGCGAGATCGAAAAGGCTGTCCAGCAGCGGTTCGGGAACCGGGTCCGTGCGAAAGCGCCGCACGTCGCGCCGCCAGCGCATCAGTTCGGCGAGCTCCTCGCGGAAATGCGCGTCGAAGACCGGCTTCGGCGTCATGATACAACCTCCGCGACGCAATGGAAAAAGCTGCCAGTCACCAGCCCCCGCCGCGAACCGGCCGGCGTTGGCGCGCCGCCATAGGCGTCCGCGGCCGACGCCATGGGCGCGTCCGCGCCCTGTGCGACGATACTGGCGTAATGAAACTCGTGGCCGCGAAATCTTTGCCCTTTCCGGCCCAGAGCACAATCGTCCAGCAGGGTCGCGTCGCGGTAGCCGAGCGTCATCTTGCGCTTGGCGAAGGAGGTCCGCGCCGACAGGAGCCCGGCCATGGCGTGTTCGGTTCCTTCGGCGTCGGTCAGGCTTTCGCCGAGGACCATATAGCCGCCGCATTCGCCGTGGACCGGCCTGTCGGCTGCGAAAGCCCGCAGTCCCCCGAGAAAGCGCGTGTTCGCGGCGAGCCGCCCGGCGTGAAGCTCCGGGTAGCCGCCCGGCAGCCAGACACAATCGGCCTCGGCCGACGGCGGCTCGTCGGCGAGCGGCGAAAAGGCGAGGATTTCCGCGCCGCTCTGCCGCCAGCCGCCGAGAATATGCGGATAAAGGAAGGAAAAGGCCTCGTCGCGGGCGACAGCGATGCGCTGGCCTGGCGGGGAAAGAGCCGAAACGGCTCGCGCTGGCAAGCCGAGCGGCGCGGCGATTTCCAGCAGGGCGTCGAGATCCACGTGGTTCTCGACGAACGTGGCGAGGGAATCGAGCTTCCTGTCCAGGCCCGCCGTTTCCGCCGCCTGAACCAGACCAAGGTGGCGTTCGGGCAGCGAAACGTCCTTGCATTTGGGCATCGAGCCGACGAGCCGCAGCCCCGCCGCCTCGATCCCGGCGCGCGCCAGGGTCAGATGCCGCGGACTGGCGATATTGTTCAGGACGACGCCGGCGACCCGCAGACGCGGATCGAAAGCCGCGCAGCCCTTGGCGACGGCGCCCGCCGATTGCGCCTGCCCCGAGGCGTCGAGCACCAGCAGGACAGGCAGGCCGAGCGCGGCGGCGACGTCGGCGGAGGCGCCGGAGCGCCCGATAGGCGCGGGAACGCCGTCGAACAGGCCCATGGACGCTTCCGCCAGCAGGAGGTCGGCGCCCGAAGCCGCCTGGGCCGCGAGCGCCGCGAGGAGGTCCGGCGGCATGGCCCAGGAATCGAGATTATAGCTGTCGCGCCCCAGCGCCGCGCGATGAAAGGCGGGGTCGATGTAATCGGGCCCGGACTTGACGCCGGCCACCACGACGCCGCGCTGGCGCAAAGCGCGCATGGCGCCAAGGGTGAATGTCGTCTTGCCGGAGCCGGAGCGCGGCGCAGCGATGAGCAGGCCTTTGAGGCTCATGCGAAGAAATCCTTTTGCTTCTGCTTGCCGGCGCGGTAGCAGGAGGCATGATCGACGACGCCTCCAAGCTTCGGCGCGGCTGGACGACGGGCGCCTGCGCAGCCGCCGCCGCCCGCGCCGCCGCCGCCGCGCTGATGGGCGGCGAATTTCCCGACCCGGTGACCATTCGCCTGCCGGGCGGCCAGACGCCCGCCTTCGCGCTCGCCCTGACGGAACGCGGCGCGGATTTCTGCCGCGCCGGGGTGGTCAAGGACGCCGGCGACGACCCCGACGTCACCCATGGCGCGCTGATCGTCGCGCGGGTTACGCGCGGCGTGGCCGGCGCGGGCGTGACCTTTTCCGCCGGCGAGGGCGTCGGGACCGTCACCAGGCCTGGCCTGCCGCTGGCCGTAGGCGAGCCGGCGATCAACCCCATGCCGCGCCAGATGATCCGCGCCGCGATCGAAGCCGAAGCTTTTCCGCGCAATGACGCGCCCGATTTCCATGTCGAAATTTCCGTGCCCGGCGGCGCGAAAATCGCCGAGCGCACGCTCAATGCGCGACTGGGAATCCTCGGCGGCCTGTCGATTCTCGGCACGACCGGAATCGTCACGCCCTTTTCCTGCGCGGCGTGGATCGCCTCGATCCATCGCGGGATCGACGTCGCCCGCGCCTGCGGATTGGACATCGTCGCCGGCGCGACCGGCTCGACCTCCGAAGCCGCCGTCAAGGCGCTCCACGCCTTGCCCGACGAAGCGCTGATCGACATGGGCGATTTCGTCGGCGGCATGCTGAAATATCTGCGCCTGCATCCGGTCCCGCGCGTGGTCGTCGCGGGCGGCATGGCCAAGATGACCAAACTGGCGCAGGGCCTGCTCGATCTCCATTCCAAACGCGGCGAAGTCGATCTCGCCTTCCTCGCGGACTTCACGACGGGCGCCCTCGCGGAACAGATCCGCGCGGCCAATTCCGCCAAGCACGCCTTCGAACTCGCCGCTGCCGCAAGACAGGATCTTGCCCCCGCCGTCGCCGAGGCGGCATGGCGCTCGGCGGCCAAAAAGCTGCACGGCGCGCCGAGCGCCCTCGAAATTGTCGTCTTCGACCGCGAGGGCAGGCTGCTGGCGCGGACGGGCTTTCGCCAGATCGATTGAGGCCGTTTCGCTCATTCGTCCTCCGCGACAGTTCCATCGGGCCGCACGAAGCCGCCCCGGTAGCGGCGGCGGTAATCGGGATCGTAAAGGGCGCTCTCGCGAAAATCATTCGCGCTCAACGCCGGGCCGACGAGGATCAGCGCCGTGCGCTCCATCGGATTGTCACGCGTCGCGGCGACAATGGTCGAAAGCGTCGCCTGGATGATCCGCTCGTCGGGCCAGCTGGCGCGGAAGACAAGGGCGATCGGGCAATCGGGCCCATAAAAAGGCAAGAGCTCCGCGACGATCTTTTCCAGCGCATGAATGGAGAGATGGATCGCGAGCGTCGCGCCAGTGGCTGCGAATGCGGCGAGCTTTTCCTTTTCCGGCATGGACGAGGCGCGGCCCGAGGTGCGAGTCAGGACGAGGGATTGCGCAACTTCCGGCAAGGTCAGCTCGCGGCGCAGGGCGGCCGCGGCGGCGGCGAAGGACGGCACGCCGGGCGTGACGTCATAGCCAATCCCGAGCGCGTCGAGGCGGCGCAATTGCTCGCCCATCGCGCTCCAGACCGAGAGATCGCCGGAATGAAGCCGCGCGACGTCCTGATCCGCGTCGCGGGCGCGCCGGAATTCCACCTCGATCTCATCGAGAGTCATGGGCGCGGTGTCGACGATTCGCGCGCCGGGCGGGCAGTGGGAGAGCAGTTCCCTCGGCACGAGCGAGCCCGCATAAAGGCAGACCGGGCAGCGCGCGAGAATGTCGCGGCCGCGCAGGGTGATGAGATCGGGCGCGCCGGGGCCGGCGCCAATGAAATGGACCTTCATGCTTGCAACTCGTCTGCGGGCGCCGCCAAAGCGCAGGTGACGTTTCGCGCCGCGCGCCGCGGCGCCAGCAGCGTCGCGCGCGGTCCGCCGCCCATCAGGGCCGCCGCTTCGGCGACGCTGGCGAGGCCGGTCTTTTCCCTGACCTTTTCCGACGCCTTTGCGCCGCGCGCGAGAAATTCGCTCTGGCGCGCGGCAAATTCGGCATCGTCGAGCGCTTCGACCTCCAGGCCGAGACTGGCGACCGCCTCACACAATGCGGCGCTTTGGGCCTTGCGGGCGAGGGTGAAGATTTTTGCCTGCGCATGCGGCGGCGCGGCGTCCAGCATGGCGCGAACGAGGGCTTGAATGTCCTGTGCGCGGGCGCTCGACGTAAAGCCGAGGCCGATGGCGATCCTGCTCAACATGGTTTGTCGAAGGTCCATTGCACGATCGGCAAAGCCGGGCGAAAGGCGAAAAAGCCGCCGAGCTTTTCCGCGCGCGCGATTTGCGCCGAAATCAGCGCGCCGCCGAGCGCGCCGTGGCGCGCGACCAGCAGCGCCTGCGTTTCAAGGGTCACGCCATTGACCACGAGCCGACCGCCGGGCGCCAGAGCGTCGAGCGCGGCGTCGAGCAGGCCCGGCGCGGTCACCCCGCCGCCAACGAAAATCTTCCGCGGCGCCGGCAGGCCGCGCAAGGCTTCCGGAGCGCGCCCCTCGACGATCTGCAATTGCGGCGTTCCCAACGCCAAAGCGTTGCGGCGGATGCGCTCCGCGCGCGCCGCATTGGCCTCGATCGCGATCGCTGCGTTCCTGTCATCGGCCAGCAGAAATTCGATGGCGACAGAACCGGAGCCTGCGCCAATATCCCACAGCAATTCGCCGCGACGGGGCGCGAGCGCGGAAAGGGTCAAGGCGCGAATTTCCGCCTTGGTGATCTGGCCGTCATGTTCGAAAAAATCGTCCGCCAGCCCGGGCGCGCGGGCGATGATCCCGGCGTCGCGATCCGCAACGACGTCGAGCGCGATTGTGTTGAGCGCATCGACATCTTCGAGCGCGAAATCGCGCGCGCGCGTCGCCCTCACGCGCTCGCGCGGACCCCCGAGATTTTCGCAGACCGTCATCCGCGAGGCGCCAAAGCCGCGTCGCGTCAGCAGATCGGCGAGATTGCGCGGCGTCGCGCCGTCCCAGGACAGCGCGATGATTTTTTCGCCGTCGAACAGATGCGGAATGATTTTTTCCAGCGGGCGGCCGTGCAATGTGATCAGCGCGCACTCCTGCTGCGCCCAGCCGAGCCGCGCGGCGACAAGGCTGAAGGCGGATGGCGCCGGCAGGCAGGTCATTTCTTCGGCCGGAATCGAGCGCGCCAACACCGAGCCGACGCCATAGAAGAATGGATCGCCGGAGGCGAGCACCACCACCTTTTCACCGCGCCGCGCCAAAATCCGCGGATAGGCCTGATCCATCGGCGAGGGCCAGGCGAGAGTTTCGCAGGCAAGCGGCTCGGCGAGCGCCAGATGGCGCGCGCCGCCGACCACCAGCGCCGCTTGCGCGAGCGCTTCGTTTGCGGCAGGAGACAGGCTGGCGCGCCCGTCCTCGCCAAGCCCGATCAGGGTGAGCCAGCGCGCCGTCATGACGCCCCCCGCAACGGAGCGGCCCCTTGCGCATACTTATTCTCGGCGGAACGACGCAGGCGAGCGATCTGGCGCGCGCCCTGGCGACCCGAGCCGATGTCGAACCCCTGCTTTCGCTCGCGGGCCGCACCCAGAACCCCACGCCCGCGCCCATTCCCTGCCGCGTCGGCGGCTTCGGCGGCGTCGAGGGCCTTGCGACATTCCTGCGCGACCATCAATTCGACGCCCTGATCGACGCCACCCACCCCTTCGCCGCGCAGATCTCGGCCAACGCCCGCGCGGCAAGCGCCGCCAGCGGCGTTCCGCTGCTCGTTTTTTCGCGTCCGGCCTGGGCGCCGAACGAAGGCGACGACTGGAGCGAAGTCGGCGGCGTCGCCGAGGCCGTCGCCGCGCTCGGCGCGAAACCGCGCCGGGTTTTCCTCACTCACGGACGCCTGCAACTCGCCGCCTTCGCCGCCGCGCCACAGCATTTCTATCTCGTGCGCGCGATCGACCGGCCCGAGGAACTGCGGCTGTTGCCGCATCACAAATTCATTTCCGCGCGCGGCCCCTTCACGCTCGAAGGCGAGCGCGACATCATGCGCGCCGAGCGCATCGAGTTTCTCGTTTCCAAGAACAGCGGCGGCGGCGCGACAGCGGCCAAGCTCGTCGCCGCCCGCGAACTGAAAATCCCGGTCGTCCTCATTGCGCGTCCGCAAGCCGAAGGCGCCGAGGAAGCGGCGCGGCTCGCCGACGTGCTGGACTGGATCGAGGCTCATCGACCGGCTCCATAAGAACGCGGAGTCAGCAGCCAAGGCTCGGCGCCGGGGCGCGGAAGGAAACGCGTCTCGGAAGAGCCGATCAGGACCAGAGTCGCCATGTCGACGAGCGCGGGATCGACCGAGGCGAGGTCGGATATGATAACTCTCTCGTCCGCGCGGCCAACCGCACGCGCAAGCGCGACGGGCGTTTCGCCGCCCTTCATGTCGCGCAACAGATCGAAGGCATCGAAAATCTGGCGCGGGCGCGCCTTCGACGCTGGATTATAAAGCGCGATGACGAAATCGCCTTCGGCCGCCGCGCGCAGGCGGCGCGCGATGATTTCCCAGGGCTTGAGATTGTCGGAGAGCGAAATCACGCAGAAATCATGGCCGAGCGGCGCGCCGAGCCGCGCCGCCGCCGCCAGCACCGCGCTGACGCCCGGCACGACCTGAAGGTCCAGCGCGCGCCATGCGGCGTCGCCTTTTTCCACGGCCTCCAGCACCGCCGCCGCCATGCCGAACACGCCGGCGTCGCCGCCCGAGACAACGGCGACCTTGCGGCCATCTTGCGCGAGCTGCAAGGCGTGGCGGGCGCGATCGATCTCGACGCGATTGTCGGAGGCGAAACGCTCCAGCCCGGCGCGCTCGGGCACGCGGTCGGTATAGGGCTTGTAGCCGATCAGCGCGTCGGCCTCGTCGAGCGCCGCGCGCGCTTCGGGCGTGAGCCATTTGTCGGGGCCGGGACCGAGGCCGATGATTGAAAGCTTGCCGCTCATGGCCGGCGCCCCTGCCCGCTCACGAGGACGACGGCGAAATAAGGCGCGGCGTCATCGGGCTTGTCGGCGAGCCTCATGACCTTTTCGCCAGCCATGGTGCCGCGTTCCACGTAGATCGCGCGTTCGTAATGGCCGCTGTCGCGCAGGGCCTGGCGCACTTTCGCGCAATTCCTGCCGACCTTCATGATGACGGCCGCGTCCGTGCGCCGCAGGCTTTCGGTGAGCGCGTCCTGCGCCATGGTGCCCGGCAGGACGGTCAACACGTCGTCGCCCCAGGTCATCGTCTCGCCGGCGGCGGCCCAGCAGCCAGCCATGCCCGTCACGCCCGGAATGATTGTCACCGCGAAGCGCTCCTTCAGCCGGACATAGAGATGCATGAAGGAGCCATAGAACA
>JAJXYV010000120.1 GCA_021780435.1 Pseudomonadota bacterium | reverse complement strand
AAAAAACCTTTCACGGTCCAAACAGGAAGGGCGCTGGCCGATATTCATTTATCCGCTTGCGCCTACCCCGGCGAGGACCAGCCAGGCGTCCTCGTCGATCACCTCGACGCCGAGTTCGCGCGCTTTGGCGAGCTTGGAGCCGGCGTCGGCGCCGGCGATCACGAGGTCGGTCTTTTTCGAGACCGAGCTCGACACCTTGGCGCCAAGCCGCTCCGCCATGGCCTTGGCCTCGTCGCGGGTCAATTTGACAAGCGTCCCGGTAAAGACAACCGTCTTGCCCGCCACCGCGCTGTCACTCTTGACCGCTTCCATGGGCAGGATGCGAACCTGGGCGAGCAGAGCGTCGAGCGCCCGCTCGTTATGGGGCTCGACAAAAAAATCGGCGACCGCCTCGGCCACCACGTCGCCGATCCCGTCAATGTCGTTGATGCGTTGCCGCGCCTCGCTGCCCGGCGTGGCGTGGCGCGCCGCCTCGCGCAGGGCCTCGAAGGTCTCGAAGGAGCGCGCCAGCCTGATCGCATTGGTCTCGCCGACATGGCGGATTCCGAGCGCGAAAATGAAACGGTTGAGCGCGACATCCCGCCGCGCCTCGATGGCGTCGAACAATTTCCGGGTCGAAACCTTGCCGAAGCCCTCGAAATTCTCGATCCGGGTCAGGCTTTTGCTGTCGCGCGCCTGAAGCGTGAAAATATCGGCGGGCGTGCGGATCAAGCCTTTCTCATAGAAAAAGGCGATCTGCTTGTCGCCCAGGCCCTCGATGTCGAACGCGTTGCGCGAGCAGAAATGGCGCAATCGCTCCACCGCCTGCGCCGGGCAGACCAGCGTGCCGGTGCAGCGCCGCGCGACCTCGGCCTCGCCGGTCTTGGCGTCGATCTCGCGCACGGCCGCGGAGCCGCAGGCCGGGCAGACATGGGGAAATTCATAAGGCCTCGCGCCCTCGGGGCGCTTCTCCGGCACAATGCCCAGAATTTGCGGAATGACGTCGCCCGCGCGCTGCACGATCACGGTGTCGCCGATCCGGATGTCCTTGCGCGCGATCTCGTCCTCGTTATGGAGGGTCGCATTGGAGACGACGACGCCGCCGACCGTGACCGGATCGAGCCGCGCGACCGGCGTGAGCACGCCCGTCCGCCCGACCTGAATCTCGATGTCGCGCACAACGCTGGTCGCCTTTTCCGCCGGGAATTTATGGGCCGTCGCCCAGCGCGGCGCGCGCGAGACGAAGCCGAGGCGCTGTTGAAGCGCGAGATCGTTGACCTTGTAGACGACGCCGTCGATGTCATAGCCAAGCGACGCGCGCCGGCTTTCGATGTCGCGGAAATGCGCGAGCATTTCCCCAGCCGAGCGGCAAAGCTTCGTCAGCGGATTGACCTTGAAGCCGAAGGCGCGGAAAGCCGTCATCATGCCGTTCTGGCTGTCCGCGGGCCGATCGGGATCAACTTCCCCCCGGTTTAATTCGCCCCAGTTTAATTCGCCCCAAGCGTAGGCGAAGAATTTCAGCGGCCGTTGCGCGGTGACATGGGGGTCGAGCTGGCGCAGCGAGCCCGCCGCCGCATTGCGCGGATTGGCGAAGAGCGGCTTGCCCGCCGCCGCCTGCCTTCCGTTGAGCGCGGCAAAATCCCTGTGGCCCATGTAGACCTCGCCGCGCACGTCAATGACGTCCGGCGCCGCGCCGGCGAGCCTTTCGGGAACGTCGGCAATCGTGCGGACATTGGCGGTCACGTCCTCGCCGACCAGCCCGTCGCCCCGCGTGGCGGCGCTGACAAGAACGCCCTTTTCATAACGCAGCGAGCAGGACAGGCCGTCAATCTTGGGCTCGGCGGTGAACGCCACTTCCGCGTCCGGATCCAGCCCAAGGAAGCGCTTCACCCGCGCGACAAAATCCTCCAGCTCCTCGTCGGAGAAAATATTGCCGAGCGACAGCATCGGGACGGCATGGGCGATCTTGGCGAACTTCTCCGCCGGCGCCGCGCCCACCTTCCGGCTCAGGGAATTCTCGTCGACCAGCGCGGGAAAGAGCGCTTCGAGCGCCTCATAGCGCCGGCGCATGGCGTCATAGTCGGCGTCGGAAATGACCGGCGCGTCGTTTTGGTAATAGGCGCGGTCGTGCGCCGCGATTTCGTCGCCGAGTTGTTCGTGTTCCGCGCGGGCGCGGGCCAGTTCGTCGCGTTTCGTCATGTCACCGCGCATTTTCGATGAGCCGCGCGGCGGCGGCGCGGGCTTCCTCGGTGATGGTCGCGCCGGCGAGCATGCGCGCGATTTCCTCGCGGCGATGCGCGTCGGCGAGCGGCGCGACGCGCGTGGCGGCGCGGGCGCCCTTGTCGGCAAGGTCCTTGGAGATCCGCATATGGGTCGTCGCCCGCGCGGCGACCTGCGGCGCATGGGTGACCGAGAGCACCTGCACCTTCGCGCCGAGCCGCGCCAGCCTTTGCCCGATGGCGTCGGCGGCGGCGCCGCCCGCGCCCGAATCGATCTCGTCGAAAACCAGAGTCGGCGCCGAGCCGCGATCGGCGAGAACCACCTTGAGCGCCAGCATGAAGCGCGACAGTTCGCCGCCCGAGGCGACCTTCATCAGCGGCCCCGGCCGCGAGCCCGGATTGGTCTGCACCCAGAACTCGACCCGTTCCGCTCCCTGCGGCCCCGCCTGCGCCTCGTCGGTGAGAATTTGCGTCGAAAAGGCCGCGCGCTCCAGCTTCAGCGGCGGCAATTCGGCGGTCACGGCGGCATCGAGCGCCTTGGACGCCTTGACGCGGGCCGCGGTCAAGGCGGCCGCGCATTGGCGATAATGCGCCTGGGCCTCGTCGCGGGCCTTGGCGAGCGCCACGAGCCGCGCCTCGCCGGCGTCGAGCGCGGCGAGATCGGCGGCGAATCTCTCCGCGAGCGCGGGAAGCTGATCGGCGGGCGACGCATATTTGCGCGAGGCGGCGCGCAGGGCGAACAGCCGTTCCTCCACCTGCTCCAGCGCGCGCGGGTCGAATTCGGCGTCGCGCAAAGCCTGGTCGAGCGTCTGCTGGGCGAGATCGAGCGCGGTCAGCGCCGCGTCGAGCGCCTTCAGCGCCGGGTCGATCAGATGCGGCGCCTGCGGCTGGCGCCGCTCCAATCGGCGTAGCGCGGCGGAGAGCGTGGACAGGGGCGAGCCGTCGCCGGAAACGCTCTCCTGGGCGTCGCGCAAATCGCCGGTGACTTTTTCCGCCTGCTGCATGGCCGTGCGCTCGGCCGCGAGCGCTTCCTCCTCGCCGGGGCGCGGCGCGAGCTTCGCCAGTTCCGCATGGGCGTGGCTGAGATAATCTGCTTCCTTGCGCGCGGCCTCGACCGCCGCCGTCTCGTCGCGCAGCGCCTTTTCGGCGCCGCGCAGGGCGGCATGCGCGGCGCAGGTCGCCGCGACGAGTTCGCCATTACCGGCGAAGGCGTCGAGCAGGGAGCGATGAACCTCCGGATCGACCAGGGCGCGGTCGTCATGCTGGCCGTGGATCTCGACCAGAGCGTCGCCGATCGAGCGCAGCGCCTGGATGCTCACCGGCTGGTCGTTGACGAAGGCGCGGCTGCGGCCGTCAGCCATCTGCACCCGGCGCAGGATGAGGTCGCCCTCGACGTCGAGGCCCTGTTCGGCGGCGGCGAGGCGCGCGGGATGGCCGACCGGCGGATCGAACACGGCGACCACCTGTCCCTGGGCTTGGCCGGAGCGCACCAGCGACCCGTCGCCGCGCCCGCCGAGCGCGAGGGAAAAGGCGTCGAGAAGGATAGATTTGCCGGCGCCGGTCTCGCCGGTGAGAACGGTCAGGCCGGAGCCGAATTCCAGCTCCAGCCGATCAATCAGGACGATGTCGCGAATCGCGAGCTGAACCAGCATCTCCCCTGCCTTGTCAGCGCCCGGACTTGGGCGGGAACGCCGCCCTTACGCGAACGAATCGCGCCAGGAAGCTCCCGAGGGTGTGGCGCCCCTCAGCAGGAATAAAGCGAAAAGCGGCTCAGCTCAATCCGACCTTTCGGAACGTCTTGGAAATCCACGAATCTTCGTGTTCGTGAGGCGCCAGACCATCCGCCTGCAGGCGATCGAAGGCGTCCTTGTACCATTGCGAATTCGGGTAATTCGAGCCAAGGATCGCCGCCGCGGTTTCCGCCTCCGCCGTCACGCCGAGCGCGAGATAGGCCTCAGTCAGGCGCTCCAGCGCCTCTTCTGTCTCGCGGGTGTTCTGGTATTTGAACAGGACCTCGCGGAAACGGTTGATCGCCGCAGTGTAATTCTTGCGCTTGAGATAATAGCGGCCGACATCCAGTTCGTGACCGGCGAGCTGGTCGTGGCAAATCTGGATCTTGTAACGCGAATCGGCGGCATATTCCGACTTGGGATATTTATCGACGACGGCCTGGTAATATTTCAGCGCCTTGACCACGCGATCCTGATCACGCTGGACATCGGGCATGTCGCCATACATCGCCTGGCCGGCCAGATAATTCACATAGGCCGAATCCGGCGCGGTGGGATAGAGCGAGTTGAATCGGTCCGCCGAATTCGCCGCATCCACGTAGGACTCGCCGAGATAATTGGCGTAGACCTCCATCACCAGGCCCTTGCGCGCCCATTCGCTGAACGGGAACTGTCTCTGCAATTCCGCGAATTGCTTGGCCGCGGCCTCGTAATCGTGATGCTCGATCTTGATGAGGCCCTCGTTATAGAGGTGATCCGCCGGAACGTTCGGATCGAGCTTCATCTCATATTTGCTCTTGCCGAAGGGATTGAGATCTTCCAGCGAGAAGCACAGGGCCGACGAGGAAAAGGCGATCGTGGCGGCGCCCGTAAGGAGAGCGACACGAAAGAACTTGAGGCCAGTCGAATTCAAAAGGTTCATAAAACACGCTCGTGATGACGCGGGCGCGTCGTGGGCCCGGATGATGTTCTCTGCAACGGTGCGGAACTGTCCAGGGCCGGGCCCTGCACGCCGCCTTCCCCACGCGCATAGCGCCGCGCGCACAAAAGCAAAAGCGATTTTTTACGGCATTTTTAAGACTCGACCGTTTCCGCAGCCGGAACCGGAGTGCGGCGGGGTCGCGTCAGGCGAAAAGGACCAGGCCCGGATTCAGCTGCGTTCGGGCAGGAAAACCGGCGACGCGACGAGGCCGAGATCGGCCCGCGCGCCCTCGCGCGGCGCCGGCGCGGCGTCGACAAGCCGCCAGGCCGAGCGGTCGGCGAACAGAGCGGCGAGAACCGCGACATTCATCTTGTGGCCGCCGCAATAAGAGCGGTACTCGCCAATGATCGGCGCGCCGGCCAGAGCGAGGTCGCCCACGGCGTCGAGCATCTTGTGGCGCACGAATTCGTCGGAATAGCGCAGGCCTTCCGGATTGAGGACCCGGTCGTCGTCAATGCCGACGGAATTTTCGAGCGAAGCGCCGAGGGCGAAGCCGGCCACCACCAGCCGCTTGACGTCGGCCAGGAAGCCGAAGGTGCGGGCGCGCGCCAGTTCGCGACGGAACGCGGCGGGCTCGAGATCGAGGATCTTGCGCTGGCGGCCGATCGCCTCGCTCTTGAAGTCGATTTCGACGTCGAGGCGGAAGCCCTTGTCCGCCGGAAGAAGCTCGGCGAAGGCGCGGCCCTGTTCGACGCGGACCGGCTTCAGAATCTTGATGTAGCGGCGCGACGTCTCCAGCTGCACGATCCCGGCGCGATCGATCGCCTCGACGAAGGCGGCGGCGGAGCCGTCCATGATCGGAACTTCCGGGCCGTCGACTTCGACGAGGCAATTGTCGACGCCCAAGCCCCGCAGCGCAGCGACGAGGTGCTCGATGGTGGCGACCATGTGCTGGGCGCCGTCGCCGATGACGGTGCACAGTTCGGTCATCGTCACCTTGGACCAGTTGGCCTCGATGAAGCGATTGCCGCCATCCGGCAGGCCGCTGCGCAGGAAGACGAGGCCGGTGTTGGCGTCGGCGGGGTTGAGAACGAGACGGACGGGTTTACCGGAATGAACGCCAATGCCTCCGGCGAGAACGACACGATCGCGCAGGGTCGTTTGATAGCGTTGCTTCATCATAGTTCCGTCGGCTCGTCCCGGCAGAAAGCGGGAGCGTTGCAGCAGCGTCATCGTTTCGCCGCGAAGATGCGGTTGGAACCTCGACAGGCGCGTGGCGAAGCGCGGTGAACTGCCGCCGAACCAGAAGCCGATTGTCCTTCCAGCCCGTCGAATCCGTCGATTCGCCATGTTGGAAAGGTATCTGCTGCGGCGCCACATAACAAATCACTCTTTCTTACGCCACTGTTACAAATTAACCGCATTTTCGACCAACTGTCCTTAATCAAACGTTCTCTATTACGCGGATTCGCACCCTTCCGACGACAAAAAACCCGCCTTTCGGCGGGTTTTTCGACAGTTTTAGTTGCGGGCGGCTGCGCGAGCCGATCCGTCAGTTCGACTGGCGGCGCAGGAAAGCCGGGATTTCCAGCTGATCGTCCTCGGCGCGCGGATAGCCGCGGCCATTGGCGTCGAGCGCCGCCGCCGGACGCTGCGCCGGCGGGCGCTTGGCGTATTCAGCGTGGGTCGGCGCGGGTTGGGCCGGACGCGGCGGCGCATAGGCGGCATGAGCGGGCGACGGATGGACCGGCGACGGCGCGATCTGCTGAGCGGCCGGCGCGAGGGCCATAGGCGCCGCCGGCGCCATCTGATGACCAGCGACCGCCTTTTCATCGGCGCGGCTCATCCCGAACGTGGCCAGCCGCTCCAGAAGGGTGCGGCGGCGGGTGTCCTGCGCTCCCGCCGGCGCCTGCTGGCTGGCGCGCATCAGATTCTGGCCCGGAAGGGGAAGCTCCTCGATTTTGGGCATGCGCGGCGCCCGAACCGGCAGTTCGGCCTCCGGCGGAACGAATGCTTCCTGCGCCACGGGCGCCTCGATCCGGCGCTGGGGCGCGGCGAGCGGCTCTTGATAAACCGACGGCGGCGGCGCCATGCGCTTGATCTGGACGTCCGGATGATGCGGCGCATAGGCCTGCTCGGGGGCCGGCTGCTGTGCATAGGCCGCGGGCGCGACGGGCGCGGGCTGCGGCGCATAGACGGGCGCGGGCGCCGGCTGGGGCGCATAGACCTGCGCAGGAGCCGGCTGCGGCGCGGCGTAATAGGCTTCCTGCACGGGAGCGGGCGCCGGAGCCGCGGGGCGCGCGGCATGCATGGCTTCGGCCTGGCGGGCGGCGGCCTGGGCGCGCAGGCGCTCGGCGGCAGCCTCGGCGAGGCGCTGTTCGTTGATGTCGGCGACGCCAGCGGGCTTGTCGATCCCGGTGGCGACCACCGAGACGCGGATCACGCCTTCCAGGCCCTGGTCGAAGGTCGCGCCGAGGATGATGTTGGCGTCCTCATCCACTTCCTGGCGGATGCGGCTCGCGGCCTCGTCCACCTCATAGAGGGTGAGGTCGTTGCCGCCGGTGATCGAGATGAGCAGGCCCTTGGCGCCCTTCATCGAGACTTCGTCGAGCAGCGGATTGGCGATCGCGGCTTCCGCCGCCAGGATCGCGCGGCGCTCGCCGGTGGCCTCGCCCGTGCCCATCATCGCCTTGCCCATGTCGCGCATGATGGCGCGGACGTCGGCGAAGTCGAGATTGATCAGTCCTTCGCGCACCATCAGGTCGGTGATGCAGGCCACGCCGGAATAGAGCACCTGGTCGGCCATGGAGAAGGCGTCGGCGAACGTCGTTTTCTCGTTGGCGACCCGGAACAGGTTCTGGTTCGGGATGACGATCAGGGTGTCGACCGATTTGTGCAGCTCCTCGATGCCGGAATCGGCGATGCGCATGCGGCGCTGGCCTTCGAACTGGAACGGCTTGGTCACGACGCCGACGGTGAGGATGCCCATTTCGCGGGCGGTGCGGGCGATGACCGGCGCGGCGCCGGTGCCGGTGCCGCCGCCCATGCCGGCGGTGACGAAGCACATATGGGCGCCCGCGAGATGGTCGCGGATCTCTTCGATCGCCTCTTCGGCCGAGGCGCGGCCGACATCCGGCTGGGAGCCCGCGCCGAGGCCCTCGGTGACCTGCAGGCCCATCTGGATGATGCGCTCGGCGCGAGAACTCGTCAGCGCCTGCGCGTCGGTGTTGGCGACGATGAAATCGACTCCGGCGAGGCCGGAGGCGATCATGTTGTTGACTGCGTTGCCGCCCGCGCCGCCCACGCCGCACACCATGATGCGGGGCTTGAGTTCGCGCAGTTCCGGCGCTTTCAGGTTGATTGACATTTTAAGCCTCTTGTTCTCAGGGCGCCAAGCCCGCGCCTGTTTGCTGTTTGAACCCCCGGCCGCGAAATGCGGCCTTACGCTTTACTCGTTTTCCGACGGGCGCCTCGCGCCGCCCGGTTCGTTTCAGAAGCTCTCCTTGAGCCACCGGCCAACCCGGCCGAAATAACCTTCGCTGCGCCGCTCTCCGGCCGCGCCGCCGCGACTCGGCTCGAAATATTCGACGCTGGAGAATTGCGGATAGACCAGCAGGCCGACCGCCGCCGAAAAGCCGGGGCTTTTCGCCGATTCCGGCATGCCCTGGACGCCGAGCGGGCGCCCGACGCGGATCTGGCCGCCCATGATCCGGCGCGCCGCTTCCGGCAGTCCCGTGAGCTGGCTCGAGCCGCCGGTCAGGACGATCCGGCCGCCCGAGGTCGGCGGGAATCCCGCCGCCTTGAGCCGGTCGCGCGCCAGTTCCAGGATTTCCTCGACGCGCGGCCGGATGATCCGGGTCAGCTGCGATTTGGAAATGTGGATAGGGCTGTCGCCATCGTCGCCCACCTGCGGCGCCGCGAGGGTCTCGCGGTCGTCCGACGGCGAGGAGATCGCGCTGCCGTAAAGCGTCTTGAGCCGCTCCGCATCGGCGAGGCGCGTGTTCAGCCCGCGCGCGATATCCATGGTGACATGCTTGCCGCCGACGGCCACGGCGTCGCTATGCAGCAGGCGCCCGTCGCGGAACACGCCCATGGTCACCGAGCCGCCGCCGAGGTCCAGCACCGTCGCGCCCAGCACGGCTTCGTCGTCGACGAGCACCGCCAGACCCGAGGCATAGGGCGTCGCGACGACGGTTTCGATCGACAGGTGGCAACGCTCGATGGCGAGCAGGAGATTGCTCAGCGACGCCGCGTCGGCGCTGACGACATGAAGGTCGGCGCCGAGCGTTTGGCCCATCATGCCCTTGGGATCGCGGATGCCGGCGGCGCCGTCGAGCGTGAAGCCCGTCGGCAGGCTGTGCAGGATCGCCCTGCCCTGGCGGGCGGTGCGCACGCTGGTCGCCTCCAGCACGCGATGGACGTCGCTCTCCGCGACGCCGTTCATGAGCGGCACGCTGGCGTGAAAATAGGCCGAGCCGAGCCGCCCGCCGTGATTGGCGACGATTACGCTTTCGACCTGCAGCTTGGCCATGCGTTCGGCGGCGTCCACGGCATTGCGAACCGCGGCTTCGGCTTCGTCCATGTCGATGACGACGCCGCCCTTGATGCCGCGCGACCGCTGGTGGCCGATGCCGAGAATCCGGGTGCGGTGGGTGCGTCCGCGCAGCAGGTCCGAGGGTTCGGCGGGAATCAGCTTGGCGATCAGGCAGACCACCTTCGAGGCGCCGACATCGAGCACGCACAGGATCGAGCTCTTGCGGGTCGAAATCGGCTTGATGCGGGGCAGATGCACGGAAGCGGTCATGTCCGCGCTCCCTTGCCATGCGACCGCGCGGCCTCGCGGGCCGCCGCGGCCTCCTCGGTCAGCCGGACATAGAGCTTGCCGGGCACGCGCAGATCGAGCGAGACCACGTCCTTCTCGAGAACATGCGCGTCCTGCTCCATCCGGGAGAGCCGGGCGACCGCCGCCTTCGGACCGACCTCCGGGAGAAGAACTTCGACGCCCGTCTTCATCTTTAGCGTCCAGCGGCGCTGCGACACCAATATGCCGGCGCTGATCTTGCTGCGCAGGTCGCCGGCGGCTTCGAGCAGGCTGGCATATTCGCCGATGCGCTCATTGGCGCCCTCGCCCACGACGAAAGGCAGGCTCTCGAATTTCGGATCGTGCAGCGAATCGATCGGCGCGCCGTCGGCGGCGACGATTGAAACCGCGCCGCCCTTCTGCCAGAGGCCGAAGGGGCGGCGTTCGGTCACGTCGATCACGAGGCGGTCGGGGAAAAGCTTGCGCACGCTGACATTCTTGATCAGCGGCACGGCAAGGAGCTTGCGCCGCATCTCGTCGGCGTCGAGAAAGGGCAGCGACAATTTCGGATCGACGCCCGCGACATCGAGGATTTCCTTCTCGCCGACCTCGATCTGACCGGCAATTGTCACCGCATCGAGCCCGAAACCGAACTCCCGCGCGATCAGGTCGCGCGGCCGGCCGTTTTCGGCGACGAAAAGGGCATATTGGCCGCCTGCGACCGTTCCGAGCAGGCCGGCGCCGCCGAGAAAGGCGATGGCCAGGACCGAGCCGAGGCCGGGAAGCCGCAGGAAGGCGACGAGGCCGCCTTCGTCGTTCGAGGCGCGAAGCCCCTTGCGCCGCGCGGTCTTGGCGCGGTTGCGCAGACGGGGCTGAAAAAAGGACAGGCCGTGGAAAGAGTTGGCGGGCGCGCCGGCGAGCGCGGCGCGCGGAGACGCAAGGGCTGGTTTAAGCCCGTCTACCGGTCGCAGGAGGCGTCTTCCACCATCCATCTTACAAGCTCACCGAACGAAATGCCGGCATATGCGGCCAATTCAGGCGCCAGCGAGGTCTCGGTCATGCCCGGTTGCGTGTTCACTTCCAGAACGATCAGCTCGCCCGTTCCATCCGGACGATCGTCGTAACGGAAGTCGGTTCGGCTGACGCCGCGACACCCGAGAGCCCTGTGCGCCTTCAAGGCCAACTCTTGAATGATTTGGTAAATATTTTCTTTAACATTTGCCGGAAGTTCGTGAATTGACCCTCCCGGAGCGTATTTCGCCTCGAAGTCGTACCAGCCGCCGCCGGCCGCCTTGATCTCGATGACGTCGAGCGCGCGGTCGCCCATGACGGCGCAGGTCAACTCCCGGCCGGCGATGTATTTTTCGGCCAGCATCAGGTCGCCATAGGGCCAGTCGGCGCGCAAAAGCTCCTGCGGCGGATGCGACGCTCCCTCCTGGACGATGAAGACGCCATAGCTCGATCCTTCGGAGACCGGCTTGAGCACATAGGGCGGCGGCAGGACATGCGCCTTCGCCGCCTCGAAACGGGAAACGACCTTGCCCGGCGCGACCGGAACCCCCGCGGCGGCCATGACAGCCTTGGCCTTGTCCTTGTTGGCGGCGAGCGCCGAGGCCAGCACGCCGGAATGGGTATAGGGAATGCGCAGCAGCTCCAGCACGCCCTGGATCACGCCGTCCTCGCCGCCGGGGCCGTGAAGGGCGTTCAACGCTACGTCAGGCTGGAGCTTCGCCAGGATTTCCGCTACGTCGCGGCCGACATCGACCCGCGAAACCCTGAAGCCCTCGCCTTCGAGGGCGCGGGCGCAGGCCTCGCCGGATCGCAAAGATATGCTGCGCTCGCTGGAGAAGCCGCCCATCAGAACCGCGACATGTCTGGTCATCTGTGTCTCCGTCATTCCCGCGCCCCGCCCATGGGGAGAGGGAGCGCCCAACCGGCTACTTGACCCCAATCCGCTTGATTTCCCATTGCAACTCGACGCCGGTCGCGGCCTTGACGCGGGCGCGGACTTCCTCGCCGAGATTTTCGATGTCGGCGGCGGTCGCCGCGCCGCGATTGATCAGGAAATTGCAATGCATTTCGGAAACCTGGGCGTCGCCGGCGACGAGCCCCCGGCAGCCGGCGCGGTCGACCAGCTGCCAGGCCTTTTCGCCTGTCGGGTTCTTGAAAGTCGAGCCGCCGGTCTTTTCGCGGATCGGCTGCGATTTCTCGCGCGCCTCGGTGATCCGGTCCATTTCGGCAAGGATGGCGGCGGCATCGCCCGGACGGCCCTGGAACAAGGCGCTGGTGAAGATCACATCCTCGGGCGCGCCGCTGTGGCGATAGGTCATGCGCAGGTCGGCGACCGGCAATTCGACGATCTCGCCCTTGCGGTTGACGCCGCGCGCGGAAATCAGAACATCCTTGGTCTCGCCCCCATGGGCGCCCGCATTCATGCGCAGGGCGCCGCCGATCGCGCCGGGAATGCCGCGCAGGAAGGCGAGCCCGTCGATCCCGGCCTCGGCGGCCGCTTTCGCGACGCGCATGTCGGGGACCGCCGCGCCGGCGCGCAGGCGATGGCCCTCCTCGATCGTGATTTCGCCAAACGCCTTGCCGCCAAGGCGGATGACCACGCCCTCGACGCCGCCGTCGCGCACGATCAGGTTCGAACCGAGGCCGATGGTCACGACCGGAATTTCGGCGGGCAGGCTTTTCAGGAAATAGGCCAGATCGGCCTCGTCGGCCGGGCTGAACAGGAGCTGCGCCGGTCCGCCGACGCGAAACCAGGTGAAGGGCGCCAGTTCGGCGTTGGCGGCAAGACGGCCGCGCAATTCGGGCGCCCAGGCGCCGACGCGCGTCGCCAGATCAGGAAAACCGCTCACGCGAAGGCCTCCTCCAGCCAGCGCGCAACAACCACGGCGCCACGCGCCGCGGTTTCCTCGCCATATTGCGCGGCCTGTCGGCGCAGGCTCGCGGGCCGCACGCCAGCCTTGGACAATTCGACCGTATGGCCGATCAGCCAGCTCTCGATGGATTCCGGCTCGACCTCGAGATGAAATTGCAGGCCGAGGGCGTGATTGCCAATGGCGAAGGCCTGGTTGGGACAGGCGGCGGTGAAGGCGAGGCGGACCGAGCCGCGCGGCAGGTCGAAATTGTCGCCGTGCCAGTGCAGGACCGGCTGGTCGCCAAGGGGCGCCAGAACGGAATTGAGGCCTGTCGGCGTCAGCCCGAGCGGCGCATAGCCGATCTCCTTGGCCGGGCCGGGCCCGACGCGGGCGCCGAGCGAAGCCGCCATGAGCTGTGCGCCGAGGCAGACGCCTAGCGTTGGCTTTCTGGCCTTCAGCCGATCGCCGATCGCCGCGATCTCGTCGACCAGCCAAGGGTAGTTTTCGACCTCATAGACCCCGATCGGACCGCCGAGCACGACCAGCAGGTCGCAGGAGGCGATGTCCTCGACCGGCAAGGGATTGACGCCGACCTCGCTGATCCGGACCTCGAAGCCCAGTTCGGGAAGAAGTTTCGCCAGAACCCCGAG
>JAJXYV010000194.1 GCA_021780435.1 Pseudomonadota bacterium | reverse complement strand
CGCTGCGAAAATTTTGTCGCGGCTTTTCCCATTTGACGCGCGGACGTTTACGGCGCCAACGTCTGCGCCGAGGCGACAATCGTCCGGCGGGAATAGGCGCAAAAGAAAGGGCGCCGTCGCGCGACGGCGCCCCTCCCATGAAATGACCCTTGTTCAGCGCTCGTAGATGATGCGGGCGCGGATCGTGCCTTCCAGCGCGCGGATTTCCTCGAGCGCCTGTTCGCAATTCTCGTGCGAGCCGTCGGCCTCGATCACGACATAGCCGACATCGCCGTCGGTCTGCAGATATTCCGAGGCGATGTTCATGCCGCGCTTGGAGAAAATGTCGTTCAGCTTGCTGAGCATGCCCGGCACGTTGCGGTGGACATGCATGTAGCGCGTGCCCTGGGGGCGGGGCGGCAGCTGGACTTCCGGGAAATTCACGGCGCCGAGCGTCGAGCCGATGTCCGAATAGTCGATCAGTTTGCGCGCGACTTCCGAGCCGATGCGCTCCTGCGCCTCTTCCGTCGAACCGCCGATATGGGGGGAGATGATCACATTGTCGAAGCCCTGGAGCGGGGAGACGAATTTCTCGCCATTGCCCGCCGGCTCCTTGGGGAAGACGTCCACCGCGGCGCCGCGCAGATGCTTGTCCGAGAGCGCCCGGGCGAGCGCGTCCACGTCGACGACGGTGCCGCGCGCGTTGTTGATGAAATAGGCGCCCTTTTTCATGGCGCGGAACTGCGCCTCGCCCATCATGTTCTTGGTCTGGGGCGTTTCCGGGACATGCAGGCTGACCACGTCCGACTGCGCCAGAAGCTCGTCCATGGAGCAGGGCTCGGCATTGCCGTGCCGCAGCTTGTCCACGACGTCGAAATAGATCACGCGCATGCCCATGGCTTCGGCGAGCGTGGACAATTGGGCGCCGATATTGCCGTAGCCGACGATGCCGAGCGTCTTGCCGCGCACTTCCATGCTGTCCGTGGCGCTCTTGTCCCAGCCGCCCTGATGGGCGCTGACCGAACGCGGGAAGATGCGGCGCATCAGCATGACGATCTCGCCGATCGTCAGTTCGGCCACCGAGCGGGTGTTGGAGAAGGGCGCGTTGAAGACGGGAATGCCGCGCACGCGCGCCGAGGGCAGCGAAACCTGGTTGGTGCCGACCGAGAAGCAGCCCACGGCGATGAGGCGGTCGGCCGCCTCGAAGATCTCTTCCCTGAGCTTGGTGCGCGAGCGGATGCCGACCATGTGCACGCCCTGCAGCGCCTCGCGCAGTTCCGCGCCGTCCAGCGCCTTGGTCAGGCGGGTGACATTTTCATAGCCCGCGGAGCGGAACAGGTCGACGGCGGTCTGGTGGATGCCCTCGAGCAGCAGGATCTTGATCTTGTCCTTGGAAAGCGACAGTCGTGCGTTCATTCTTCACTCCTCGGGCCCGGGCGGGCCCCCGGTTTTCGGGGGCGAAGGGCCATTCTTCATGGCTGGCGCCCCGGAATGCGAAAGCGGCGTTTCCGCCGCTTTCGCATTCCGACGCGTCGCTGGACACGCTTGAAGGTCAGAACTTCTTGGCCTTCAGCGGTATGGGCTGGGCCGCGCCGTTCTCGTCGCGAATGGAGAAGCGGTAGCGGCCGGTCTCATCGACATCGACCTGGTAGGAGAGGCGGTCGATGACGCGGTTTTCGCGGTCGAAAGCGAGGACTTTCGGCCGAAGCGAGGGTATTTCATCGGCGTCGATATAGATCGAGCTGCAGATGATGATCTGGTCGCCGGGCTGGCAGGTGCGCGCCGCCGCGCCATTGAGGATGCAGCAGCGCGAACCGCGCTCGCCGAGGATCACATAGGTGGAGATCCGGGCGCCGGAATTCTTGTTCCAGATTTCGACGAACTCCAGCGGCAGGATGCCCGCCTCCTCGCAATGGTCGGGATCGAGCGTGATGGAGCCGTGATAGTCGATATTGGCGTCCGTTACATGGATTCCATGCAATTTGGCGCCGACAACCTTGCGCATTGAACCTTCCTGAAGCTGGTGGGAGCCTCATCTCATGCCGCGCTCTTAAACGTTTTTCTGGAAAATCGCCAGCGCGGCCTTCGTTGAACGACTCAATCGGGGTGAAAATCCAAAGCGACGCCATTGATGCAATAGCGCAGGCCGGTTGGCGCCGGGCCGTCGTCGAAGACATGGCCGAGATGGCCGCCGCAGGCGCTGCAATGGGCTTCAGTGCGGATCATGAAATGGCTCGCGTCCCGGCTGGTCCCGATCGCGCCCGGAAGCGGCTCGCAAAAGCTCGGCCAGCCGGTGCCGCTCTCGAATTTCCTGGTCTGGCGGAACAGGTCCTGGCCGCAACCGGCGCAGCGGAAGACGCCCGGACGCTTCTCGTCGTTCAGGGCGCAGGAGCCCGGACGCTCGGTGCCATGACGGCGCAGCACGTCATATTGCTCCGGCGTGAGCAAGGTCCGCCACTCCTCGTCCGTGCGCTCAACCTTGAAAGTCTTCGACGTCATGGGAGTCTCCTGTCCGGCGACCCGCTATAAATAACGCGCTTCGGCGCCGCAACAAGAGCGCGCGGCGCGGGACGCATTGCAAGCGTGGCGAAAATCGGTCTAAACAGGCGGCGGCCCGCTCGGGGCCCGGTGGGGCCGGTAGCTCAATGGTTAGAGCCGGCCGCTCATAACGGTCTGGTTGGGGGTTCGAGTCCCTCCCGGCCCACCAATAAAGAAAAATCTGTTCGCGATATTTTGACGTCCTGAAAACAAGAACTCCGGCCAACGTGTCCGTGGCCGGAGTTCAAGTTTGTCATTTCGCCTCGGAGAAGAAGCTTAACGATCGAAAGTCTTGATTAAAACTATGGACGGTTGATGATGTCATTTTGATTTTATTTGTAATTTTCGGCCAGGTGGCGTCGTTGCGCCTCGTCCTGCGGTCTCCGGAGCCGGATGGTTGTGCGACTCCGGACGCCGCATCGTCCAGGCGGGCGGGTCGCTGGCTGGGAAGGATTCCCACGACGCTTCCGACACTTCGTCCCAAGGTTCGCCGCGCTGCTCCTTGGGGCCGCCCTGACGCCGAAGGTCCTGCGTCGCCCGAGGAGCCGTTGCGGCTTTATCGTTTTTCATCCTCAGCTGTCCTCCATCGTGGCGGCGCCGCCTTCGTGCAATGCCGTTCCTTCACGCCGGGCGATCTTGCCGCCCGGCGCAGGCGTCGCGCTGCGCTCAGTCCGGCAGGGCGAAGACGGTCAACGTGCCGCCGAGCGAGGTGTAGTTGCTCAGGGCCGCGTAGCCGCCGACCGCGCCGAGACCGGCGTGCGGATCGGTCAGGCCCGCCGCAAGGCCGATGCCGGCCCAGCCGCCGACGCCGGACAG
>JAJXYV010000276.1 GCA_021780435.1 Pseudomonadota bacterium | reverse complement strand
CCCCAGAAGCTCCGGCAGAAGCGCGTCCTCGTCAGGCGTTCGCACATGGTCCGGAAAAGCCACGCCAAGTTCGCGCTCGAGCCGTTGCCGACGCTCGCCCAGCAACAGCGCGCATATGCCGTCAGGCCGGCGCGCGACCAATATTGTTCCGAGCGTGGTGGGCGCCGTGGCGTATGTGATTTCTTCACGCGCCGAATCAGCGGCGCGGCGGGAAGCCTTCATGCCGGACATCGGGACGGCCTGTCGGAAAGATAAGCAGGATTTGGACGCGGATCGCCACCCGAAGATTGAGCCCGGCGCGCGACAGGATCAAGTCACAATTTCCGCTTGCGAATGATTTGCCAGGCGCAAAATCGGATTGCCTTTTTCCTGTACAGATCTAGGTTGCGCGCCTTGCCGCCCTTCTGACTGGAGTTTCGGATGGCCGCGATCACGCTCGAACGGGCCAATATCATCATCGCCGCCGCGCTGGCGAAGGGCCGGGAGTTCGGCCTCAAACCGCTGACGGTCGCCGTGCTCGACGCCGGCGGCCATCTCATCGCTTTGCAACGCCAGGACGGCGCCTCGAACCACCGGCCACAGATCGCTATTGGTAAGGCCAGCGGCGCCTTGGCGCTGGGCGTCTCCTCGCGCGAGATCGACGAATTGGCGGCCAAACGTCCGATCTTCGTCGCCGCGCTGGGGCCGATCGTGCCTCAAGGCGTCATTCCCGCCGCCGGCGGAATCATCCTCGCCGGCGCCGACGGCGCGCCCGTGGGCGCCGTCGGCATCACCGGCGACACGTCCGACAATGACGAGGCCTGCGCCATCGCCGGCGCCGCGGCGGCCGGGCTCAAGCCCCTTTGATGGCGAAGAGCCGGGACGGCGCTGTCCCGCGTCGTTCCGAGGCCGCTCGCCGCGTCACGCCGACCGTGCCTTGGCCTCACGCCGGCGGGCGTGCAGCACTGGCTCGGTATAGCCGTTCGGCTGCTGCGCGCCCTTGAACACCAGATCGCAGGCCGCCTGGAAGGCGACGCTCTTGTCGAAATCCGACGCCATGGGCTGATAGTTCGGGTCGCCGGCGTTCTGCCGGTCCACGACCGACGCCATGCGCTGCATCACCTCAAGGACCTGTTCCGGGCAGCATATCCCGTGGCGCAGCCAGTTGGCGATATGCTGGCTCGAGATTCGCAAGGTGGCGCGATCCTCCATCAGTCCGACGCCATGGATATCCGGCACCTTGGAGCAGCCGACGCCTTGGTCGATCCAGCGCACGACATAGCCCAGAATGCCCTGAGCGTTGTTTTCCAGTTCCTCGTTGATTTCCTCCAGCGACCAGTTCGGCCGGTCGGCCAACGGAATCGTGAGAATGGCGTCGAGCTTCGCCGGCGCACGGCCGACGATTTCCTTTTGACGGGCGGAGACATCGACCTCGTGATAATGCGTCGCATGCAGGGTCGCCGCCGTCGGCGACGGCACCCAGGCGGTGTTGGCGCCCGCGCGCGGATGCGCTCCCTTGGCCTTCAGCATCGCGGCCATCATGTCGGGCATCGCCCACATGCCCTTGCCGATCTGGGCGTGGCCAGGCAAGCCGACGCGCAACCCGACATCGACATTGTTGTCTTCGTAAGCCGCAATCCAGGCCGAACCCTTCATGTCATTCTTGCGGATCATTGGGCCGGCTTCCATCGACGTGTGGATCTCGTCGCCGGTGCGATCGAGGAAGCCGGTATTGATGAAGAACACCCGATCCTTGGCGGCGCGGATACATTCGTCGAGATTGACGGTCGTGCGCCGTTCCTCGTCCATGATCCCCATCTTGATCGTGTCGCGCGGCAGGCCGAGGATATCCTCGACGCGGCCGAAAATCTCGTTGGAGAAGGCGACCTCTTCCGGCCCGTGCATCTTGGGCTTGACGATATAGATCGAGCCCGCGCGGCTGTTGCGGAAACGGCCGAGGCCCTTGAGATCATAGAGCGCGATCAAGCTGGTGAACATGGCGTCGAGCAGACCTTCCGGCGCCTCGGCGCCGTCGATCAGGACCGCGTCGCTGGTCATCAGATGGCCGACATTGCGCACGAGCAGGAGGGCGCGCCCAGGAAGGAGGAAACGCTCGCCTTCCGGGTTCATGTAGTCACGATCCGGCGACATGTGGCGCTGAAACGCGTGGCCATTCTTCTCGAAAGTCGCCGCCAGACCGCCCTTCATCAGGCCAAGCCAATTGCGATAAACAACGACCTTGTCCTCGGCGTCGACGGCGGCGACCGAGTCTTCGGCATCCTGGATTGCGGTCAACGCGGACTCCAGGATGATGTCCGACATGCCGGCGCGATCGGTCTTCCCGATTGGATGCGCCTTGTCGATCTGGATTTCGACGTGCAGGCCGTTATGGATGAGAAGCACCGCGCGCGGCTGCATCGGATCGCCCACATAGCCGGCGAACAGCGTGGGATCATTGAGCGACGCAATGCCGCCTTCCGCGCGTTGCGCGCGCAACGCGCCATTCTCGACGTAATAATGCGTGAGATCGCTGTGCCGACCGGTGGTCAGGGGGGCGATCCGATCGAGGAACGCCCGCCCCCAGGCGATCACTTCTGCGCCGCGTTCGGGATCATAACCCTTCGTGCCCGGCTCCAGTGGACGGATCGCGTCGGTCCCATAAAGCGCGTCATAAAGCGAGCCCCAGCGCGCGTTCGCCGCGTTCAGGGCGTAACGCGCGTTCATGATCGGGACGACGAGCTGCGGGCCCGCCTGGGACGTGATTTCACGATCGACGTTGGCGGTCGAAACCGAAAAGCCGCCTCCCGGCGCAACGAGATAGCCGATTTCCGAGAGGAATTCCTTGTACGCCGCAAAGTCGAAGATTCGTCCCTTGTTGGCGCGATGCCATCCGTCGATGCGCGCCTGAATTGCATCGCGCTTCTCCAGAAGGGTTCGATTGCGCGGGGCGAGATCGAGGAGGTAGGCTTCGAAGGCGGCCCAAAACGGCGCAGGATCGACGCCAAGACCGGGGAGCACTTCGCGCTCGATGAAATGGTGGAGAACGGCGGCGATTTCGATTCGCCCGTGACGAAACCGATCGGACATCTGGACCTCTGTGCGTGACCGCGTCTTCGGCGGCTTTTCAGGGATTTTTTGGCGAACGAGAACCGCCCGTCCGCAATCTTCAGGGCAAATATTATCCGGCGTCCCCCCGTTTCATCAAACGCAAAAAACGGCGCTCCGGGATGCGGAACGCCGTTTTTTTTCTGGTTGCGGGGGCAGGATTTGAACCTGCGACCTTCAGGTTATGAGCCTGACGAGCTACCGGGCTGCTCCACCCCGCGGCAAGGGTAATTCAGAAGCGCGAACAGCGGCCATTGCGGGCCGCTGTTTG
>JAJXYV010000176.1 GCA_021780435.1 Pseudomonadota bacterium | reverse complement strand
GACTGAAACGCGACTGGCGCCCGGCGCGCGCATCGGCATCGTCGGCGGCGGCCAGCTCGGCCGGATGCTCGCGCTCGCCGCGGCGCGCCTCGGCCTGTCCTGCCATGTCTATACCGACCGCCAGGACGACCCGGCGATCGAGATCGCCGCCGCGGCGACGGTCGCGCGCTACGACGATCAGGAGGCGCTCGCGCGCTTCGCCCAGGCTGTCGACGTCATCACCTATGAATTCGAGAACATCCCGGCGCAATCGGCGGAATTCCTCGATGCGATCAAGCCGGTGCGCCCGTCGCCCGCCGTCCTCGCCCTGACCCAGGACCGGCTGGTCGAAAAGAATTTCGTCGCGAGCCTCGGCATCGAGGTCGCGCCCTTCGCCCAGGTCGACGACGCCGGCGCCCTGGCGCGCGCCGTCGCCCAGATCGGCCGCCCGTCGATCCTGAAGACCCGGCGCTTCGGCTATGACGGCAAGGGCCAGGCCCTGATCCGCGAAGGGTCGGACCTCGCCGTGGCCTTCCGGTCGCTTGGAGGGCCTCCGTGTATTCTCGAAGGCTTCGTGCCCTTCCTCAGCGAGGTTTCGGTGGTGGCGGCGCGCGGCCTCGATGGCGATTTCGTCGCCTGGGACGTCGGGCTCAACACCCACGAGCACCATATCCTCGCCACCACGACCGTTCCCGCCGGGATCGACGCCGACCTGCGGGCGCGGGCGCGCGACAAGGCCAAACGGATCGCCGAGGCGCTCGACTATGTCGGCGTGCTTGCGGTCGAGATGTTCCTCGTCTCGACGCCGACGGGCAAGCGGCTTCTGGTCAACGAGATCGCGCCGCGGGTTCACAATTCCGGCCATTGGACGCTCGATGGCTCCGTCACCTCCCAGTTCGAGCAGCATGTCCGCGCGATCTGCGGCTTCCCGCTCGGCGTCGCCCGCGCCCACGGCCCGGTCGAGATGATCAACCTGATCGGCGATGACATCCTGCGCTGGCGTGAATTCCTGGGCGTTCCCGGCGCCTGCCTGCATCTCTATGGCAAGTCGGAAGCCCGCCCAGGACGCAAGATGGGCCATGTCACGATCATGAAGAACGCGGAATTTGGCGGCGCGGAACGTGACGAGGACGATCTGACGCGCTAAAAGGCCGCAAATCCCATCGGAAAATCAAAGTGGCCTATCTCTCGACGCGCGGCGAAGCGCCCAAGATTTCGTTCAATGAAGCCCTGCTCGCGGGCCTCGCGCCCGATGGCGGCCTCTATGTGCCGGAAAACATGCCGCGCCTGTCGCCCGAGACCCTACGCGGCTTCGCCGGCAAGCCCTATGCGGAGGTCGCCGAAACGGTCATTGCGCCCTTCCTCGACGGGGCGCTCGCGGCGGCGGATTTCCGCGCCATGCTCGAGGCGGCCTATGCGACGTTCCGCCACAAGGCGGTGACGCCGCTCGCCCAGATCGACGACAATCTCTTCGTGCTGGAGCTGTTCCACGGGCCGACGCTCGCCTTCAAGGACGTGGCGATGCAGCTTCTCGGCAGGCTGATGGACCAGGCCCTGAAGGCGCGGGGGCGGCGCGCGACCATCGTCGGCGCAACCTCCGGCGACACCGGGGCGGCGGCGATCGAGGCCTTCCGCGGCCTCGAACAGGTCGATGTCTTCATCCTCTATCCGCATGGCCGGGTCTCCGACGTCCAGCGCCGGCAGATGACCACGGTCGCTGCCGACAATATCCACGCCATCGCGCTCGAAGGCACGTTCGACGACGCCCAGGCCATGCTGAAGCGCTTCTTCCGCGACAAGGCCTTGCGCGAGGAACTCGGCCTTTCCGGCGTCAATTCGATCAATTTCGCCCGCGTCGTGGCGCAGATGGTCTATTATTTCACCTCCGCCGCCGTGCTCGGCGGACCGATGCGGAAAGTGTCCTTCACGGTCCCGACCGGCAATTTCGGCGACGTTCTCGCCGGCTATATGGCCAAGCAGATGGGGCTGCCGGTCGAGAAGCTGATCGTCGCCACCAATTCCAACGACATCCTCGCCCGCGCCCTCGCCACGGGCCGCTACGAGGTGCGCGGGGTCCACGCGACCCAGTCGCCCTCCATGGACATTCAGGTTTCCTCCAATTTCGAGCGCCTGCTGTTCGACGCCGTGGGCCGCGACCCGACGACGATCCGCGCCCTGATGGCGAGCCTCGACCAGTCGGGCGCCTTCGACATTCCGCCCGCCGCGCTTGCGGCGATCCGCGCCGACTTCGCCGCCGGCGCCGCCAGCGAGGCCGACACCTCGGCCGAGATCGCCCGCGCGTGGCGGGAATGCGAATATATCCTCGACCCGCATACGGCGGTCGCCGTCCATGTCGCGCGAAAACATCTCGCGCGCGATCCCGCGACGCCGATGGTGGCGCTCGGCACCGCCCATCCGGCCAAATTCCCCGACGCCGTGCGCGCCGCGACCGGCGTTTCCGCGCCCCTGCCGGCGCACCTGGCCGACCTGTTCGAGCGCGAGGAGCGTTTTTCCGTGGTGCCCAATGACGAACAGGCGGTGGTCGGCTTCATCCGCGCCCGCGCCCGCGCCGTGACCGCGCAACATGGCGGTTGAATCCTGCGAACTGGCGTCCGGACTGCGCGTTGTCACCGACGCCATGCCGGGGCTCGAAACGGCCTCGCTCGGGGTCTTCGTCGCCGCTGGCTCGCGTAATGAAAGCGAGGCCGAGCAGGGCCTGTCCCATCTTCTCGAACATATGGCCTTCAAGGGCACGCGCCGGCGCGACGCCCGCGCGATCGCGGAAGCGATCGAAAGCGCGGGCGGCGACCTCAACGCCGCGACGGGCGTGGAGAGCACCGCTTACTACGCCCGCGTGCTCCGCGAGGACTGCGGCCTCGCGCTCGACGTGCTCGCCGATATTCTCACCGACAGCCTGTTCGACCCCGGGGAGTTGGAGCGCGAGAAGGAGGTGATCCTGCAGGAGATCGCCGCCCTGCAGGACACGCCCGACGAACTGGTCATGGACCTGTTCAACGCAGCCGCGTTTCCTGGCCAGCCGATTGGCCGCGCCATCCTCGGCGCGCCGGAACGGGTGCGCGGATTCGACCGCGCCGCGATAGAAGCCTATCTCCAGCGCCATTACGGCCCGCGATCCGTTGTGGTCGCCGCTGCCGGCGCGGTCGAGCACGAACGGATCCGCGACGAGGCCGCGCGGCTCTTTTCGGACCTTCCACCCGCCCCGCCGGTCGCCGCGCAGGCGGCGAATTATGTCGGCGGCGAGGCTTTGGTGGCGAAAAAGCTGGAGCAGACCCAGGTGGTGATCGGCTTCGAGGGCCGCGCCTTTGCCGATCCGCAGAATTACGCGGCCCATCTCTTCGCCAATGCGGTCGGCGGCGGCATGGCGTCGCCGCTGTTTCAGGAAGTCCGGGAAAAGCGCGGCCTCGCCTATTCCATTGCGACCTTCCACTGGCCCTTCCTGGACACCGGCCTGTTCGGCGTCGAAGCTGCGACCTCCGGGCGCCAGACCCGCGAACTGGTCGAGGTCAGCCTCGCCTGCCTCGCCGGCGCCGCGCACGCGCTCGACGAGTCCGATCTCGCGCGCGCCAAGGCGCAGACCAAGGTCGGGCTGCTGACGGCGCTCGAAAGCTCTTCGGCGCGCGCAGAGCAGATCGCCCGCCAGACCATGATCTTCGGACGGGTGCTGACACGCGAGGAAATGATCGGGAAGATCGACGCCCTGAGTCTGGAAGAGGTTCGGGCCGCAGGCGCCGCCATGCTGCGCTCGGCGCCGACCGTCGCCATTCTCGGGGCGGCGCGCAAGGCCCCCGGCGCCGCCGACGTCTCGGCGCTGCTGGCGGGAGTCTGAATGCGGGTCCGCCCGTCGAAACGCTCTTGTTTCTATGCTAATCAGGCTGGTCTTCCGCCGGCGGCGACCATGTACAACCTTTTCGGATTCGCGCGAAAAAAACCTTCTTCCGGCCGAATCGATGGCGAGGGCGTCTATCTGCGCCCGGCGGTCATGGGCGATTTCGAGCCGTGGCGGCGGCTGCGCGGCGCGAGCCGCGCCTTTCTGACGCCCTGGGAGCCGACCTGGCCGCCTGACGACCTGACCCGGCCCGCCTTCCAGCGGCGGATCCTGCGCCACGACGACGAGCGCGCCCGGGACGAGGCTTATTCCTTCCTGATCTTCCGCGCCGCCGACGACGCGCTGCTCGGCGGGATCACCCTTGGCAACTTGCGGCGCGGCGTCGCCCAATGCGGCACGCTCGGCTATTGGATGGGTGAGAACCATGCCGGCCAGGGCTTCATGGCCAAGGCGGCGCGCGCCCTGTTGCGCCACGCCTTCGTCGACATGCGGCTGCATCGGGTCGAGGCCGCCTGCGCCCCCAACAACGAGCGCTCCCGCCGCCTGCTGGAGCGGCTCGGCTTCCAGCGCGAGGGCTACGCCCGGGCCTATCTCCTGATCGACGGCGCCTGGCAGGATCACCTGCTCTTCGCCATGCTGGAAAGCGACTTCCTGCGCGAGGAATCATCGTCGTCGGACCTCGCGTCACAGTTTCGCCAATAAATTGGGGCGTCTGGGCGCCTCGCCGCGCCTGAGCGTCAGAACAGCCTTCCAAATGCGGGCTTTGCAATCGCGGCGAGATTTGCGAAAACGCCCCGCGGCGCCCCGCGCGCCATCCCGAACCAGATCCCGTCTGAAAGTCGCGTGCGCCTGCTCCGTTCTGTCCTCCTGCTGCTGCCGCTGCTCGCCGCGCTCCTTGGGCCTCGCCCCGCCGGCGCGGTGGAATCGGTGCGCGTGCCGCCGGACGCCCAGGCGATCGACCTCACCCATTGGGTCGAAAACTATTCGAACCAGGGCGACCGCATCCAGGTTTCGACCGCGCCTGGTTCGGACGGAATCGTTCGCCGCATCGAAGTTCAGGCCCGCGAGCCCGGCGCCCATCCGGCCTGGATCGTCTTCGCGCTCACGAACGACACCGACGAGCAGATCGAACGGCTGATCGTCGCGCCGCATTTCCGCCTCGTCGGCTCCGGCGTGATCTGGCCCGACCTCGGTTCGGAGCGGATCGCGGGCATCACGGCGAGCCAGGGCATTCCGCCGGAAAAGGAAGAGTCCGACGACGCCGACGTCTTCCGCCTGACGCTCGACCCCGGCGCGACCGTGACTTACGTCGCCGAGCTGAAGACGCCGAAACTGCCCCAGCTCTATCTCTGGGAGCCCGACGCCTACAAGGACAAAACCACCGGCCTGACGCTCTACAAGGGAATCGTCATCGGCATCGCCGGCCTGCTCGCCTTGTTCCTGACCATCGTCTTCGTCGTGAAGGGCGCGGTCATTTTCCCGGCGGCAGCCGCGCTCGCCTGGGCGGTTCTCGCCTATGTCTCGATCGACTTCGGCTTCTGGAGCAAGATCTTCGGCACCGAGGCCAACGCCGACCGGATCTGGCGCGCCGGCGCCGAAACCGTGCTCGCGGCGACTTTGGTCGTCTTCCTTTTCGCTTATCTCAATCTTGGCCGCTGGCATGTCCGCGCCTCGCACATCGCGGGCGTCTGGCTGGCCTTCCTGCTCGCCCTCGTCGGCCTCGCGGTCTACGACCCCCCGATCGCCGCAGGCATCGCCCGCATTTCGCTCGCCACCACCGCCGCCGTCGGCTTCATCCTGGTGATCTATCTCGCCACCCATGGCGTCGAGCGCGCGGTCATGCTCATCCCGACCTGGCTGCTGCTGGTGATCTGGGTCGTCGCCGCCGCCTTCATCGTCAACGGATCGATTGCGAACGACCTCGCCTCGCCGGCGCTTCTCGGCGGCCTGGTGCTTCTGGTCATGCTGATCGGCTTCACCATCATGCAGAGCGCCTTCGCCGCCGGCGGCGTGGCCCATGGCGCGATCAGCGACGTCGAGCGCAAGGCGCTGGCGCTCACGGGCGCCAATGACGTCATCTATGACTGGGACGTCGTCAACGACCAGATCTATGTCAGCCCCGAGATCGAGGAGCAGCTCGGCATGCGGCGCGGCGACCTTGAAGGCCCCGCCTCCTCCTGGCTCAGCCTGCTCCACCCGATGGAGCGCGATCGCTACCGCGCCTGTCTCGATACGGTCCTGCAACAGCGGCGCGGTCGCATCAGCCAGGATTTCCGCCTCCACGCCAGCGACGGGAATTATTTCTGGTTCCGGCTGCGGGCGCGCCCGGTCGTGGGGCCGGACGGCGACGTGGTCCGGCTTGTCGGCACGCTGACGGACGTGACCGACCAGAAGAACGCCTTCGAGCGCCTCCTGCACGACGCCGTCCACGACAATCTGACCGGGCTGCCGAACCGGGAGATCTTCTTCGACCGGCTCGAACTCGCCCTGCTCCACGCCGAGGCCGAGCCGGACAAGCGGCCCACCGCGCTCTGTGTCGATATCGACCGGTTCAACCGGATCATCCAGACCGTCGGCGCGTCGGCCGGGGATTCCATCCTGCTCACCGTCGCCCGGCGGCTCGGGCGCCTCCTCCAGCCGCGCGACACGCTGGCGCGCATTTCCGGCGACACATTCGCGGTGATCCTGGCGTCCCAGGCCGACACCGAACAGATCGTCCAGCTCGCCGACCGCATCCGCCGCACGGTCTCGACTCCGGTCACTTTCGCCAATCACGAAATTCCACTCAGCGTCTCGATCGGCGTCGCGCTTTACGACCCGCAATGGCATCCCAAGCGCGAGGACATGCTCAAGGACGCCGAGATCGCCATGCGCTACGCCAAGCGCGACGGCGGCGGCAAGATCGAGGTGTTCCGGCCCTCCATGCGCTCGCAAGGCGCCAATCGCCAGGCGATGGAAAGCGAATTGCGCCGGGCGCTGGAGCGCGACGAGATCAAGCTGTTCTTCCAGCCGATAGTCCGCCTGGACGACCGAACGGTTGCGGGATTCGAAACCATCCTGCGCTGGCAGCACCCGCGCATGGGCCGGATCGACGCCAGCGAATTCGTGCCCCTGGCCGAGGAAACCGGCCAGATCGTCGATCTCAGCCTGTTCGCCATGCATCGCGCGGCCCGCGAGCTTGCGGCCTGGCAGAAGGCGCTTGACGTCAATCCGCCGATCTTTGCCTGCGTCGGCATTTCATCGCGCCAGGTCCTGCGCCACGACCTGATCGCCGACGTGAAGAACATCCTCACGCGCGTCAGCGTTCTGCCCGGCTCGCTCAAGCTGGAGCTGAGCGAGGCTCTGGTCATGGAAAACCCGGAATATTCGGCCCAGATGCTCGGCCGGCTCAAGGAACTGGGCGCGGGCCTGTCGCTGACCGATTTCGGCGCGGGCTATTCGTCGCTCGCCTATCTCCAGCGCTTCCCAATCGACATGATCAAGGTCGACCGCGCCTTCGTGCGGCACGACGCCCAGACCAATCGCGCCGCCATGCTGCGCTCCCTCGTCACGCTCGCCCATGATTTCGGCATGGAGGCGATCGTCGAGGGCGCCGAAAACGAGTCTGACGTGATCGAATTCTCCCAGATCGGCTGCGAATATGCGCTCGGCTTCGCCTTTGGCCCGCCGTTGAGCGTGGCCGACGCGCGCAAGCTCGTCGGCGCCGCCGCCGAGCCGGTCTCCTGATCGCCGCTTTCGTCCGAGCCCCGGCTCAGGCGTGGCCCGCCTCGTCGGCGAGAAAACGAAGGTCGACGCCGATCACGCCGAGAGCCCGCTCATATTTGGTTTCGTGCTCGGGATCGAAGAGCAGGGCCGAATCGGCCGGGCAGATCATCCAGCTGTTGGCGAGAATTTCCTTTTCCAGCTGCCCAGGCGACCAGCCGGCGTAGCCCAGCGCCAGAACCGCCTTTTCCGGGCCTTCGCCCTGGGCCATGGCGCGCAGCACGTCGAGCGTCGCGGTCATGGAGACGCTGTCGTCGATCTCCATGGTCGCGTCGGGCGCGCGATAATCAGTCGAATGCAGGACGAAGCCGCGCGTGGCGTCCACCGGACCGCCGGACAGGACGCGCTGGCCGCCGACCGTTTCCGGGAGGCGCGTGGCGGCAGAGGAATCAATGACCTTGAGTTGCAGCAGAAGATCGAGCAAATTGACGCCCGGCGCGGGATGATTGACGACGATCCCCATCGCCCCTTCCGCCGAATGGGCGCAGACATAGACCACCGACCGGTTGAAATGAACGTCCTGCAGGCTCGGCATGGCCACGAGGCACTTGCCTTCGAGAAACGGACCTGGACCAGTGGTGTTCACAATGCGCCTTCCCGCCGCGCGTCGGCGCGTTCGCCCAAGCGGCGGATCGCCAGCCCCGCGCGCGGCCACAAGGAGACATGCTAAAGGATGAGCGCGCAAAGTGAAGCCCATTCGTCGCGGATCTTCCGCCGGTTCGGAATTGCAGCCGCGGCGGCAATGGCGCTGGCGCTTCCGGCGCGCGCCGGCGACTGGATTCAGGGACCGAAATCCGAGGCCCGCCTCGTCGACGGCGGCTTTCATGACGGCGCGCGCTACGCCCTCGTCCAGCTTCGCCTGGCGGGAGACGCGGTGACCTATTGGCGCGATCCCGGCGAGGCCGGCGCGCCCTCCACTTTCGATTTCGCCGGCTCCGACAATCTCGGCGAGGCCGAGGCGGTCTATCCCCAGCCGAAACGGATCGACGAGGACGGCAGCGTCGCTTTCGGCTATCGCCACGAGGTTTCCTTCCCGATTCGCGTGACGCCAGCCGACGCTGGCAAGCCGGTCGCGCTCGACCTCAAGCTCGATTACGCCGTCTGCGAAAAGATCTGCATCCCCGTCCATGCCCAGCTGGCTGAAACCCTGCCGCCCCAGCCCTCGACGCCGGACAGCGACCTGCTCGAAGCCGCCCTCAAACTGGTTCCCAAAGCCCTCGACGCGGATGCGGCGGCGCGTTTCGCCACGGCCGAAGCCGTCAAGCCGGCCGACGGCAAGCCGCAATGGCGGATCAGGATCACGGAAGGCGAGGCCAGCGACCTCTTTGTCGAGCCCCCGGCCGGATTTTATTTCGAGGTCAAGCCGGCAGGTGAAAAGAACGTCTTCCTGCTGACCCTCGTCGAGCATCCGGCGAAAAGATTACGACCCGAAGCGCCGCTTCGCCTGACCGTCACCGGGCCGGAGGCGGCGGAATTCGATCTCGTCCTCCCCGCGCCCAAGACCTGACGCGGGCCGCGAACGCCGATGACGCGACTGGATTTCACCAGCCATCGCCTCTGCGTGCATGCCGCGCTCAGCGTCGGCGCGACCGTCGAACTGACGCGGGAACAGACCAATTATCTGGTCAATGTACTGCGACTTGGCGAGGACGCGCGGCTGCTGGTCTTCAACGGACGCGACGGCGAGTGGCGCGCGGCGCTTGCGCCCCAGGGCAAGAAATCCGCCGCCTTGCGGATCGAGGCCCAGACCCGACGGCAAGAGTTCCTGCCAGACCTCGATTATCTGTTCGCGCCGCTGAAACACGCCCGGCTCGATTACATGGCGCAAAAGGCGGTCGAAATGGGCGCGCGGCGGCTGCGGCCCGTGTTGACGCGCCGCACCCAGGCGAGCCGGGTCAATCTGGAGCGGCTGCGCGCCAACGCCATCGAAGCCGCCGAGCAATGCGGGATCATCGCGCTCGCCGAAGTGATGGCGGAGGAGAAGCTCGAAAGGGCGCTGGCCGATTGGCCCGCCGACCGGTTGCTGATCTTCTGCGACGAGGCGGCGGAGATCGCCGATCCGGTCGCCGCCTTGCGAACGGCGGGCGCCGGCTTCACGAAATTCGCGGTGCTGATCGGCCCGGAGGGGGGCTTCGACGAGTCCGAACGCGCCCTTCTTGCCAGGATCGCGCCGGTCGTCCGCCTTTCGCTGGGGCCACGGGTCTTGCGCGCCGACACCGCCGCCGTCGCGGCGCTCGCCCTGGTCCAGACCGTCCTTGGCGACTGGCGAGGCTGAAGCGGCCTTTGCATCCGCAACTGACATGATCTCGCCATCATATTGGGGTCAAAAAGACCATCATGACTGAGCGATTCGGGTTGAACAGAACGAGGCGGAGCACAGCGGCTGCGCGCCGGTTGCTTGCCTGTACGGCGCTGATCCTCGGCGTCGCCGCGCTTTCGACTTCTTCCTTCGCGGCGGAAAGATTTATCCGTCTGGGGACGCCCCCGGCGCCGTCGGGACCTGTCTTCGCCGGCGAAACCCGCGTCCCGGCCGCGCGGCCGCCGGCGGCCCGCCCGGCGCCGGCGGAATATGTTGCGGGGAATTCGGAAACCGCCGGCCCCGAAGGCCGCCTTCGCCTGCGGCCGATGAATTTCGTCGGCGGTTATTGACGGTCTTTCAGTAGACACAGTCCTGGAAGGCTGGCAGGACGCTTTTCTTCCACGCGCCATGAAAGTGCTTCAGGCGCTTTTGCGCGAGATTTTCTCCGCTTTCGGCGATTTCTTCCAGAACGGCGAGATAGTGGGTTTCGTCCTGGCCTTCGGCGTCGCGAAGCGCGCGCCGCGCGAGTCCCGCGCGCGCCAGCGGCAGGATGTCGCGCGCCAGATCGAGCAGGCTGCGCCCCCCGGCCCTGGTCGCCAACCCCTCGCGCGGAACGGCCTTTCGCATGGCCTCGCGGTCCTGCGCGGAAAAATCCTTCACGAGGTCCCAGGCCGCGGCGCTCGCCGCGCTGTCATAGAACAGGCCGGCGCAGAGCGCCGCGAAGGCAAGAATGTGGGAGCGCGGTCCGACATCGGCGCCGCGCATTTCCATATAGCGCTTGAGCCGCACTTCGGGAAAAATCGTCGAAAGGTGATTGGCCCAGTCCGATATCGTCGCGAATTCGCCCGGCAGTTGCGGCAGCTTGCCCACGAGGAGATCGCGGAACGAAGCCCCGGCCACGTCATGATAGACGTCGCCGCGCTTGACGAAATAGAGCGGCACGTCGAGCGCATAATCGACATAGCGCTCGAAACCCATCCCTGGCTCGAAGACGAAGGGCAGCATGCCGGTGCGGTCGGGATCGGTGTCGGTCCAGATCTGCGAGCGCATCGACAGGAAGCCGTTGGGCTTGCCGTCGGTGAAGGGCGAATTGGCGAACAGCGCGGTGAACAGGGGCTGCAGGCTCAGCGCCAGCCGCATTTTCGCGACCATGTCGGCCTCGGAGGCGAAGTCGATATTGGTCTGCACCGTGGAGGTGCGAAACATCATGTCCAGACCGAGCCCGCCGACCCTGGGCATGTAGCCGGACATGATCCGGTAACGCTGCTTGGGCATGACCGGCGTCTGATCGCGCCGCCACAGCGGGCTCATGCCGAGGTCGAGAAAGGACACGCCCATGCGTTCGCAAAGCGGGCGAAGAAGGGCGAAATGGGCGTCGAGTTCGTCCCGGGTTTCGTGGACAGTGTCGAGCGGCGCGCCCGACAGTTCAAATTGACCACCCGGCTCCAGTGAAATGGCGCCGCCGCCCTGCGGATCGTAAAGGCCGATCAGGGCGCCCGCATCCTCGATCCGCTCCCAGCCGGAGGCCGCCGCCAAGCCTTCGAGCAAGGCGAGGACGCCTTCGCGGCCCAGATCTGGGCGCCCCTCATAGGGCAAAGGCGACAGATCGACGCGATAGAAGGCGATCTTTTCATGCTCCGTGCCGACCCGGAACGGCCCTTGCGGCTTGCACCCGGCCTCAAGCCAGCCGACCAGTTCGTCGCGAGACGAGATACGGTGTTCATCGACGAGGTCACGGGCCATGGGCGGCTTTCAGCACAAATCTCAAGAGCATGGAGGCGCCGGGCTGGCGCAAGGGGCGGGCAGGCGCGTCTCGGCGCCAATCGCTTGATAGTACTTTGTGCGAAGGGCCGCAATCAGGGGGCGGCGCCGCGCCCGCATGCGATTTTGGCGAAGCCTGCCGGGATATCCGCAAAGTACAGCCCTCCTTCCCGCCAGCGACCGCTGGCGGCTATTGGGCTGGTCCCTCGACAATCGTCCGGCTTTCCGGGGTCAGCCCCTGGGATTTTCCCGCCGGCCTGACGAGGGGTTCGGGATTGAGCCGCGGCTGGTCGGGCGTGAAGAACGGCGGCGGGGCGCCGCCCGCCTTCTGGATCTCGAGCCTCAGTTGATCGCGCGCGCGCGCGGCTTCGACCGCATCACGGCCAGCATCGGGGCTGCCGCGCAATTCCGCGACCGCCGCCCCGCCGAAGCGCAGCGCCGATTCCAGAGTCTCGCGGACCTGGAAATCGGCGCCATGCTCCAGAAGCTCGATGGCGTGAATCCGGTCATAGGCGCGGACGAAAATCTTCGCGACCGGGAAATTGTCGCGCGCGAGGGCCACGATCCCGTTGGCGATGGCGCGGTCGCCGACGCAGATGGCGATGATCCGCGCGTCGCCCGCGCCCGCCGCTCTCAGCACGTCGAGCCGGCAGCCGTCGCCATAATAGACCTTGAAGCCGAATTTGCCCGCGTCGCGGATGCGCTTGACCGAAGTGTCGATCACCGTCACGTCGAAGCGCTCGGCGAGCAGCGGCTGGACGGCGATCTGGCCGAAACGGCCGAAGCCGACGACCAGAACCTTGGCGCGCCGCTCGCGGGGCGCCGGCGGCGGCTCCGACGGATTTTTGGGCGCGGGCGCGCGGCGTTCAAGCCGCGCGGCGAGAAATTCCGTTCCCTTGGCGAAGAGCGGCCCCGCGACCATGGTGATTGCGGCGAGCGCGGACAGAAGGCTCGATTGCGCGGACGACATCAATCCCGCCGCAGCCGCAAGCGGGAAGATCGCGAAGGAAAATTCGCCCGCCGGCGTCAGGACGCCGGCCGCGTTCAGCGAATCGCGGGACGACGATCCGGTCAACCGGAACAGGATGAGGCCAATGACCAGTTTCGCCACGAGGATGGCGAGGGCGGCCCCCGCCAGAAAGCCAAGCCGCGCGCCAACGAGACTCACGTCCAGCGACATCCCGACGGACATGAAGAAAAGACCCATCAGCAGGCCGCGGAAGGGCTCGATGTCGGCTTCGAGCTGATGCCGGAAATTGGATTCGGACAGCAGCAGACCAGCGAGGAAGGCGCCGAGCGCCATGGACATGCCGACGGCCTGCATCAGCACCGCCGCGCCCAGAACGATGAACAGGGCCGCCGCCGTGAGGATTTCGCGCGCGCCCGCTCGCGCCAACAGCCGGAACAGCGGATTGAGCGCGTAATGGCCCGCCATGATGACGAAGGAGAGCGCGGCGAAGGCCTGGGAAATATGGATCAGGGCGTCGTGCATCGAATGGGCGAGCGACGACGGCGCCGCACGGCCGCCGAGCAGGGGGATCAGCGCCAGGACCGGCGCCACCGCGATGTCCTGGGCGAGAAGCACCGCGAAGGCGCGGCGGCCGTATTCGGTCTGGGCGTCGCCGCGCTCGTCCAGCAATTGCA
>JAJXYV010000222.1 GCA_021780435.1 Pseudomonadota bacterium | reverse complement strand
CGGTCAAACAAACCATAGGCCGGCGTGATCTCGTGGCAATCCGCCCAGACGACCGAAACATTGGCGACGCCGAGCCGCTCCAGCCGCCCACGGGCCTCGAGCGCAAGGCGCTCGAAACAATCGACGCTGACGACTTCGCGCGCGAGATGAGAAAGAACCTTGGCCGAATAGCCGGAGCCCGCGCCGATCTCGAGAATCCGGCTGTCCGGGCGTGGGGCCAGAGCGGAGATCAGCCGCGCGAGCGCCGAGGGCGCCTCCATCGTCTGGCCGCAAGGCAAGGGCGCGGCCACGTCGCGCAGCGCCAGATCGGCATAGGCCGGGCCGACGAACAATTCGCGCGGCGCGTCCTCCATCGCCCGTAAAAGGGCGAGATCGGCGTGGCCGCCGGCGCGCAGGCGCATCAGCAGCTGGGCCTTCGCCTCCGCCCGCGCCTGGGCCGAGGCCAGAAGAAAAGGATTTGAGCCCGGCGGCCTCGGCATCAGGACTCAGCCGAAGGCGCCGGCGAAATGGGCGAGCGCCGGTTCGTCGGTCAGGTCCAGCCGCAGCGGCGTGACGGAAATGCGGTTCTGCGCGACGGCCTCGAGGTCCGTTCCCTCGCCCGCCTTGAATTTCGGGCGCTCGAAGGCGATCCAGTAATAGGGATTGCCGCGTCCGTCGAAGCGCGCCTCGATCTTCATCAGCTCCTGCTCGCGGCGCCCCTGCCGCGCGAGGGCGACGCCCTGAACCGCCGCGGGCTCGCAGGCCGGGAAATTGACATTGACCAGCACGCCCGGCGGCAGGCCGCGCGACACGAGGGCGTCGATGAGGCCCGGTCCATGGGTCTCCGCGCATTCGAAGAAGGCGCCGGCCGGCGAATAGCACTGCGACAGCGCGATCGAGGGCACGCCGAGGAGCGTGCCTTCCATCGCGCCCGCGATCGTCCCGGAATAAGTGACGTCCTCGGCGACGTTCTGTCCCTTGTTGACGCCGGACAGGATGAGGTCCGGCGGCGTTTCGATCATCAGCTTGCGCACGCCCATGATGACGCAATCGGTCGGCGTGCCCTTCACCGCATAATGCCGCTCGGTGATCTTGCGCAGGCGCAGGGGGTCGGACAGGGAAAGCGAATGAGCCACGCCGGATTGGTCGCTTTCCGGCGCCACGATCATCACGTCGTCGGAAAGAGCCCTCGCGATGCGCTCCAGCACTTTGAGTCCCGGCGCATGAATGCCGTCGTCATTGGTGATGAGAATGCGCATGGCGCCCGTCCGATTCGAAGCCAGATAGCCCCCGCCTTATAACGCCTGCCTCGCCGGGAAACAGCATTTTGTCGTCAGCTGCGGGCGCATGACGAGCCTTGTCCCTATCGATGTTGCGGTGCGGTGCAAATTTGACCATCGTCCCGGGAAATCAAGCCGGAGATTTGACGAAGCCCGCCGAACCGGTAAAGCATGTCCGAGAAAGTCCCGCCGAAAAGGCAAACCACAATAAACGACAGGCGCCGATTGTACTGCACGGCGTCATCCGCAGAATACCGGAAAAAGGTCCGGTCCTTTCTCTAAATTTGGAGCATCCCGTTGAGTGCGCCCGAGGGATTCGTTGACGAAATCTTGCCGACGCGAATTTCCGGCTGGGCTTGGGATCCGGACCGTCCCGACTTGAGGCCAGAGGTTCGGATCGAAATCGATGGCGTCGTCGTGGCCCGGACGATCGCCGATATTTACCGCCCTGATCTCCTTGCTTCGGGCAAGGGTGACGGCAAATACGGCTTCACCGCAAAACTCGACAATTCCATCGACGTCGGCCGCGCCGATATCAGGGGCTTGGTCGGCGACCACGACCAAGAATTGAGGTTTGGACGCTACGCCCTCCCTCAAAATGCCGACGCGCCGCGGCCGTCCGAGCCCGAAGATTTGAGCCAGGCGGCGCATCCCGTTTTCATCATCGGCTCGCCGCGTTCGGGCACGACGATTCTCGCCAGCGCCCTGCGAAATGGAGGCTACCACGGTTTTGACGAAGGCCATCTTCTGAGCCTGATCAGAGGCGTCCGCGAGATCGTCGACGCCCATTTCGCGACGCATAAGATCGGTTCCGAAGGCCAGCTCCTTTCCCAGATCGACTCCGAGGCCGTGAAGCTTGGCATGATATCCGCCCTGAAGGCGCAGCAGGACGCGGCCAACCCAAGCGCGCCATGGATCGACAAGACCCCTGGAACAGATATGTATTTTGCCGTTCCGTATATTGCAAAACTCTGGCCCGAGGCGAAATTCATCTTCGCCAAACGTCGCGCCATTGAAAATGTTGTATCCAGAATGAAAAAATTCCCCGACGCGCCCTTCGCGCTTCACTGCGAGGACTGGGTCGCCACGATGGAGGGATGGCGAAACCTCCGGGACTCCGGCATTTCCCATATCGAAATCGATCAATATGACATCGCGCGACAGCCTCAGAACGTCGCGCAAAAACTTGGCGCCTTCCTGCGCCTCCCGTGTCATTCCGTTGAACTGGTCGCGACCGAAATGACATCTTCTCGACCTGAAGCGACATCGGCAAACAGCGCCAGCCAGGTTTATTCGCTCGAATCCACGGGCTGGTCCGACGATCAAATCGCTGAATTCAGGGAGAAATGCACCGCCGAAATGGTCGCTTTTGGCTACTCATTCGACGAAAGCTACCGGCGGGGCGAGGCAGAACAACAAAATTGACCGCGCTTCGCAAGCCGGCGCGCCCAAAGCGATCGCGCCTGCCCTGAGGGGCGGTTTCCGCGCACGTGTGTTTTTCATTTTCGTTGTTCGAGACTCGCCTTACGCTCGTCACGCGGCAAACATAGACTCACCTTACGAATCCAGACTTCAGAAAAAGGGGCGCCAATGAGGAGCAAGCCTTTCCATTTCATCGCCGCCCTGACGACGTTCCTGTTTTCATGCGTTCTGCCGGGTCCCAAGGCGGCAACCCTCCCTGAAGTCTGGTTTGCGCCACTACAAGGTTATGAAAATTCGCATTTTGGCCGTGTCGGCGTTTCTGACTTGCAGGACCTGTTCAAGCCGGGCTCGGATTGGGAACGCGCTGCCTCAGACGTCAAAGTCTTCAAGATGCTAGAAAATTATTCGCGAACCTCTTCCGACGAAGACATGCGGCAAGCACTCGCATTTCTCAAACAGCACCATATGGCGCTCGCGATCGAAATCGGTCTGTTGCCGTATGATGCTGCGTGTCCGCCATTGGAGGGCTATGATTCAGACCAATTGAAAATCGCTCTCCGTATCCAACGCCTTGGCGGCGAAATTGCTTATGTCGCAGCCGATTCACCGTTCTTGCAAGGTCTTGAGGGCAGCCGAACGCCCGGCTGCAACCAATCACTAGACGTCCTTGCCCAAAAAGCGGCGG
>JAJXYV010000135.1 GCA_021780435.1 Pseudomonadota bacterium | reverse complement strand
GCGCGGCTTTTCGGCCAGACCATGGAGGCCGGCGGCATGGAGTCGCGTCGGCGCGTCGGTTACATGTCCCAGAGCTTTTCGCTCTATACCGAGCTGACTGTCGCGCAGAACCTCGATCTTCACGCCCGCCTTTTTCATCTGCCGCGACCGGAAGCCCGCGCCCGGATCGCCGCGCTGACCGAGCGATTCGGCCTCGACGATTATCGCGACGCCCTCGCCGCCGACCTGCCGCTTGGCGTCCGGCAACGTCTCGCCTTGGCTGTGGCGTTGGTTCACGAGCCCGAACTGCTCATCCTCGACGAGCCGACCTCGGGCGTCGATCCGCTCGCCCGCGACGAGTTCTGGCGCCTGCTCATCGAATTGTCGCGCGGGCAGGGCGTGACCATTTTCATCTCGACCCATTTCATGAACGAGGCGGCGCGCTGCGACCGCATTTCGCTGATGGATTCCGGGCGGATTCTCGCCACCGGCGCGCCGGCCGATCTCGTCGCGGCCAAGGGCGCGGCCAATCTCGAAGACGCATTCATCTCGTTTCTGGAGGGAGCCGGAGCGCGCTCGGCGGAGAGCGCGGTGGCGGATGCGCCAAGGCTCTTCGCGTCCGCGGCGCCGCCCGCCAATCCGGGCTTCAGCCTGCGCCGCATGATGGCTTATACGATCCGCGAAATTCTGGAACTGTCGCGCGATTCCATCCGCCTCGGCTATGCCCTGCTCGGCCCGGCCGTATTGCTGCTGGTGCTGGGTTTCGGCATCACAACCGACGTCGATTCCCTGACCTATGCGGTGCTCGACCGCGACAATTCCTTCCTGAGCCGCGCCTATGCCAGCGAAATCCGGGGCTCGGCCTATTTTCTGGAGCAGCCGCCGATCCGCGACGCCGAGGATTTGCAGAATCGGCTCAAAAGCGGCGCCGTCACGGTGACGGTCGAAATTCCGCCCGGCTTCGGCCGCGACATCAAGCGGGGGCGCCCGACGGAGGTGTCGGTCTGGATCGACGGCGCCATGCCATTCCGCGCCGAAACGATCCACGGCTATCTCGAAGGCGTCCACCAGCAATTCCTCGCCGATCCGGCCATTCGCGGCCTGCCGGAGGGAAGCGACGCGCCGGCGGCCGATATCGAGACGCGCTTCCGCTACAATCAGGATTTCGATTCCATCTATGCGATGGTTCCGGGCGCCATCGCGTTGCAGCTCGCGCTCATTCCGGCCATTCTGATGGCGCTCGCCATCGTGCGCGAGAAGGAGCTCGGCTCGATCACCAATCTCTATGTGACGCCGGTGACGCGGCTCGAATTCCTGCTGGGCAAGCAATTGCCCTATGTCGTCCTGGCCTTCGTCAATTTCCTCGTCATGTTCCTGATGGCGATCTTCATTTTTCAGGTGCCGCTCAAGGGCGGCTTCGGCATTCTGACGCTTGGCGCGATCGTCTATGTCATGGCGACGACGGCTTTCGGCATGGTGGTGTCGGCCTTCACCTCGACACAGATCGCGGCCTTGTTTGGCACGGTAATCCTGACCATCCTGCCCGCAACCATGTTTTCCGGCATGTCCACGCCCGCGTCCTCGATCACCGGTTTTGGCAGGGTGCTGGGGGCGCTGTTCCCCATGACCTATTTCCTGCCGATCTCGGTCGGCGCCTTCACCAAGGGCCTCCATTTCGCCGATCTCACTCGCGATCTCGCGATCCTGTCGCTCTTTGCGCCGGCGCTGATCGTGAGCAGCCTTCTGCTCCTGAGAAAACAGGAGAAATGATGCAGACCCTGAGCAATATCTTCTGGCTGGGGACGAAAGAGCTGCGCAGCTTTTTCCGCGACTGGGTGCTGCTCGGTCTGGTGGTCTATTCCTTTTCGCTGGCGATCATCGCCCAGGCGCAAAGCAATATGCAGGAGCTTCATAACGCCTCGATCGCCTATGTCGACGAGGATCATTCGGAGCTGTCCGCGCGCCTCGTGCGGGCGTTCCTCCCGCCTTATTTCCTGCCCGCCGTCCCGGTCGGGCAAGGCGATATTGACCGCCTGATGAACACCGGGACCTATACGTTCATCATTGACATCCCACCGCATTTCGAGCGCGATCTGCTCGCTGGGCGCCGGCCCGCGCTTCAGGTCAATGTCGACGCCACGGCGTCGATGCAGGCGGGAATTGGCTCCGGCTACGCCCAGCAGATTCTTTCCGACGAAATCAACAAGTTCCTGACCCACCAGGATGAGACTCCGCCCGCGCCGATCGATCAGGTCGTGCGGATCGCCTTCAATCCCAATCTGGTCACCGCCTGGTTCACCAGCGTTATGGGCATCATCAGCTCGACCACCATGCTGGCGATCATCCTCGCCGGCGCGGCCGTGGTGCGCGAGCGCGAGCACGGCACGGTCGAGCATTTGCTGGTCATGCCGGTGACGCCCTTCGAGATCGCGACGGCGAAGATTTGGGCCAATGGCCTGATCATCGCCGGGGCGGTTTGGCTGTCGCTGGTTTTCGTGGTGAAGAGGCTGCTCGCCATTCCGATCGAAGGCTCGATCCCGCTGTTCATGCTCGGCGCGGCGCTCTATCTTTTTTTTGCGACCTCCGTTGGGATTTTTCTCGCGACCATCGCGCGGACCATGCCGCAGCTCGGCCTGCTCTACATGCTCGTCGCCGTGCCGCTGAACCTCCTCTCGGGCGCCAATACGCCGCTCGAGTCCATGCCGCCTTTCCTGCGCGCGGTCATGCAGGCCTCGCCCACGACCCATTTCGTCGCCATCGCCCAGGCGATCCTCTATCGCGGCGCCGGCTTCGACATCGTCTGGCCGCGTTTTGTGGCGACGGCGGCGATTGGCGGATTTTTTCTCGCTTTGGCCCTGTGGCGCTTCCGCAGTGTGTCGGCGCAATCGCAGTCGTGACGCTGGCCTGGAACTTGCTTGATTTTTGGGCAAACAGGCCGGGACGACAAAATGCCGCTCTATTCCTACAAATGCGCCGATTGCGAGAAGGAATCCGAATTGCTCATGCGCTCGGACGACAAGGTTGTCTGTCCGGCTTGCGGCGGCGAGAAGATGGAGCGTCTGCCATCCTGGCTCGCGCCGGACCTGAAATCCGACGCCATTCGCAAATCATGGCGCGCGGCCGCCGCGCGGGGCGGCGATATCAGCAATTTCAACAAGTCCGAGCGCAACAGCTTCAAGAAGTGAGAGCTTGCCGCCTCAATGCGCGGGGGCCTTGACGCCATTGTGGTGGGCGACGATGGCGTCGGCGCTCTTGCCGACCATTTCCGCCAGATGATCGAATTTCTGCGTGAAGAAGGCGACTCCCGCCGTCGCCGAGCGCAATTCGACGATCAGTCCGTCCATTTCGGCTTCGGGGATCAAGGCGTTGAGCACGTCCCAGCCTTCCCAGTCCGGACGCCCGTCATAGCCGAGGATCTGGCCGCGGCGGCCGGAGACGATGGCTGTGATGCGCGACAGGGCGTCGCTCGGCGTGGTGATCTCGACATTGAGGATCGGCTCGAGCAGAACCGGATTGGCCTTGGCCAGAGCCTCGGACATGCCGATGCGGGCGGCGGTGCGGAAGGCCATGTCGGAGGAATCGACAGTATGGTAGGAGCCGTCGGTCAGCGTCACCGCGACGTCCACGACCGGGAAGCCAAGCGGCCCCTTTTCCGTGGCGTCCTTGCAGCCTTCCTCGATCGCGCCGAAATAATTCCGCGGCACCGCGCCGCCATGGACCATCTCGCTGAACGTGAAGCCTTCGCCACGGGGCACGGGGGCGACATCGAGCGCAACGTCGCCAAACTGGCCATGACCGCCGGACTGCTTCTTGTGCCGGCCGCGCACGGACACGGAATGGCGGATCGTTTCGCGATAGCCGACGCCGGGCTTCTGCGCTTCGACGCTGACGCCGAAGCGCGCGGCGAGCCGCTCCAGCGCCACGCGCAGATGCATCTCGCCTTGGCCGTATAATCTCAGCTCCCCCGCCTCCTGGTCCTGCACGAAGGAAAGCGACGGGTCCTCGTCGCTGAGCTTGCTCATGGCGGCGGCCAGCCGAACCTCGTCCTTGCGGTCCTTCACGGTCAGGGCGATGCAATGGGTGGGCTGCGGCGGGGCGACGGCGGAAAGCGCCGGCTCGGGCGCCGCTGCTTTGGCGTCGCCGAAGGTGTCGCCAGTGGCCACATGGTCGAGCCGGCCGAAGGCGACGCTATCGCCTTCCTCGACCTTGCCCTGTTTCGAGCCGGCAAGGCCCATCAGCCGGGACAGGCCGGAAATGCGATCCTCGCCATGGGCGCTCCTGACGAGGGCGCCGTCGCTGAACGCGCCGCGCAGGACGCGAGCGAAGCTCAGCTTGCCGCCATGGGCGGTGTGAATGGTCTTGATCGCATGGGCGAGCGCCGGGCCCTGGTCGGCGACGCCGAGGCGCGCCCGGACCTTGGCGATCCCCGGCGATTCGTGGCGCAGCGCCTTGAGCAGGCGGGTCACGCCGTGGCCCGCTTCGGCCGAGCCGATCAGAACCGGCGCCACGAGCCCCTCGCGCAGGTCGCGGGTCAGGTCGTCGAAGATCTGGTCGCGCGGCGGCTCGATATCGGCGATCAGCTCCTCCATCAGGTCGTCGTCGTAATCGGCGAGCTTTTCGAGCATGGTGTAGCGCGCTTCCTTCTCGCGCGGCATTTCGCCGGCCGGCACGTCAACCACTTCGGAGGGCGCGTGCTCGCGATAGACGAAGGCGCGTTCGAGCGCGAGATCGATGAAACCGGTGACGATGCCGCTCTGCCAGATCGGGATCTGCCGCAGCAGAAGCGGCGTGCGCGAGGCCGGCTGGAGCATGGCGAGCGTCTCGCGGATGCGCATCGTGGCCTGGTCGATCTTGTTGATGAACAGGATGCGCGGAACGCCGAGGTCCTCCAGTTCGCGCAGGATCATGCGCAGCGCGGGCAGCTTGCGTTCGTCCGCCTCGCAGACGACGATCGCGGCGTCGCACAGGGGCAGGACATTGCGGGCCTCGTGGGCGAATTCGACCGAGCCGGGCAGGTCGATGAAGGTATAGCGGTCGCCGAGATAATCGACCGAGGCGACATTGGCTTCCACGCTGGCGGCGTGGGCGCGCGCTTCCGCGCTGCTGTCGCCGACGGATGAGCCGTCGCGCACCGAACCTTGGCGGGAGAGGGCGCCGGCGCGGGTCAGGAGACATTCGAGCAGGGTGGTCTTGCCGCTTTGGAACGGGCCGACAAGCGCGACGAGCCGCGGCCCGATGACGCGTTTTTCGCCGGTTGGGGTTTCGCTCATGTCCCGCTCCTTCCGATTTTCAACCGCCATCCCGGCGGGCCTCTGTCGCAAATATTTCACGCGCTGCGGCGCTTGCCAATGATTTTGGCGCGGGTTCGCGCTCCGGATTTGCGCTGCGTCAAAATAACAGTTGACTAAATACCTATAATTTCCAAACTTGATATGTTTTATAGAATGGAGAGCGTCGCATGGGGGTCGAGCATTTCGTCCATCTCCCCTATACAATCGCAGGCGTCGTGGTCGGCGCGTTGGTCGGTTTGACCGGGGTCGGCGGCGGCTCGCTGATGACCCCGCTTCTGATTCTGCTGTTTGGCGTGCATCCGGCGGCGGCGGTCGGCACCGACCTTCTTTATGCGGGCATCACCAAGATCAGCGGTTCGGCGGTGCATCACGCCAATGGCTCGGTCGACTGGAAGATTGTTCGCCGGCTCGCCTCGGGCTCGGCGCCCGCGTCGCTGGCGACGCTTGCTACGATCTCGCATTTTGGCGTCTTCTCGGCGAAGTCGAGTTCGATGATTTCCGTGATTCTGGGCTATACGCTGCTGCTGACCGCGACGATCCTGCTCTTTCGTCCCTGGCTGGTCGCGAAAAGCCAGCCGATCTTCGCCAGGATGACGGAAAAATGCATCGGAATCCTGACCGTCGCGCTGGGCGTCATGCTCGGCGTGATGGTCACGATGTCCTCGGTCGGCGCCGGCGCGATCGGCGTCACCGCGCTGCTGATGCTCTATCCGAGAATGTCGACGGTGCGGATCGTTGGCTCGGACATCGCCCATGCCGTCCCGCTGACCCTCATCGCCGGTTCCGGCCATTGGATGATCGGGTCGGCGGATTGGTCCATGCTGGTCTCGCTGCTGCTCGGCTCCATTCCCGGCATCATCATCGCCAGCTATTTCGCCGCGCGCACGCCTGATCAGGTGCTGCGCACGCTGCTGGCCTGCTCCCTGGTCTTCGCGGGCGGGAAACTCGCACTCTGAGCGTCTTGAGCCACCATCGATCGATGGCGCGGGGTCGCTCAAGGTCAGCGCCTGCCAGGAACTCCGGGTGCGGAACCATCCTTCCGGCTGGAACGTCGGGCCGCCTCTTGCCGACTCGCCGCCCTCAGCCAAGCTGAAGGACTGTTTTATCCCGTTGGCGGGGCTTCAGCGCCCATCGGGCGCGCCGACGCCGATGAATCGATTTTTCGTCTGATCGTAATGCGCCCTTGGGTCGTAGGCCGTCACGGCCAGGCCGAGGCCTTGCGCCGACAGCAGCCCGGCTGTCGCCATCACGGCGTAGGAGGCCACCACCCGTTCATATTGCGCGGACAGCAATTGCATCCTCGAGGTCAGCAAGGCCTGGTGGGCGTTGAGAATGTCGAGGGTCGTCCTCAATCCGTCCAGCGCTTCCTCGCGCACGCCCATCAGAGAAAATTCATCCGCCCTGACGGTCGCTTCATAGGCGGGAACCGATGCGCGCGCAGCCGCGAGCCTGCCCCAGGCGGCGGAAAGCCGGCCGCGGACGCCGTCGCGCTGGGTTGCGACCGCGAAACGCGCGGCGGACAATTGTTCCTTGGCCTGCCGGACCGCCGCATATTCCGCGCCGCCCTGATAGAGGGGGGCGTCAACCTGACCGCCGAAGTTGGCGAAGGAAATGACATTGTCGGGCGGTCCGGTGAAAGCGTTCGGCTGCTGCGCGGTTCCCGTGGCGATGACGGTCGGCGACAGCGCGCCTTCCGCGACCTTGACCGCGGACTCGGCGACGTCCGCCTGATGCAGCGCGGCGGCGATCGTCGGGTGCTGGGTCATGGCGGTTGCGATCGCCAGTTCGAGGCTGCCCGGAAGCAATTTCTCGATGGGGCGCGCCGGCTGCAGCCGCCCTGGCGCGACGCCGACGACTCGACGATAGGAAGCGATGCTGGCTTGGAGATTGGCGCGCGCCAGCGCCAGGTCGGCGCGCGCCTGGGCCAGGAATGTCTCGGCCTGGGCGACGTCAGTCCGCATCACCTGATTCGCTTCGAAACGGGCGCGGGCGTTTTCCAGCTCGGCGGCCAGCGCATCGACATAGCCGCGCCGCAGGTTAAGGATCGCGGTGTCGCGCATCACATCCATATAGGCCGTCGCCGCCGTCTGCAGCGTATCCGACTCGCTCTGGCGCAGCAGGGCGCGCGCCGCCAGGACGCCGCTCTCCGCCTTGATCACGGAGTTTGCGGTGCGCCCGCCATCGTACAGGGTTTGCGAAAAATCGATTTCATAGGTTGCCGCGGCGGCCTTCGAAGCCTGTGTCGGCGGCGATGTCGGATCGTTTTTGGCGACGGCGTATTGAGGCCCGTCGGTCGCGACGCCGTTGATGGTTGGAAGCCATCCCGATTTGGCTTGCGGCACGCTCTCATCGGCGACGCGGACCGCCGCGCGCTGTTCGTTGAGTTCCGGGTTGTTCTGATACGCCCGCGCCAGGGCGCCCGACATCGTCTCCGCCGCGACCGTCGAAGCGTTCATCGCGATCGCCGCCACCAACAGCGCGGTCAGGCGATCGCGGGCGTTCGCCATTCGGAGACGGCGCGCCTGGCTCATCTGAACAGCCCGAAACTTTCCACCGGCTCCACCCAATAGGCGAGGTGAGGCACGGCGATGCGCTCGCGCAATTCGGCGACGAGGCTATGCAGCCTCGCGCGGTCGAGGATCATGAAGACTAGACGCCGTTCGATTCGGCCGCGAACCATTTCGCGCGGCGACGCGTTCTCGAACTCGGCGCCGTGCCCTTCGACGCGCAGGCTGGTGAATCCCGGCAGGGTCGGCTGGGAATCGAGCAGGAAGTCCAGGATCTGGTCTTCCGCCGCCACCGGAAAGATGAGGTTCAGCTTGCAGAGATCGTGATCCATTGCGGTTTCCGCGATTTTGGCGAGGCGGCGCCGTCTACGGCGCCAAAACGTCTGAAGAAGATCGGAAGCAGCACCAGCGTCAGCAAAGTCGAGGTGATGAGACCGCCAATCACCACGACCGCGAGCGGCTTCTGGATTTCAGAGCCCGGGCCCGATGCGAATAGCAGGGGAACGAGGCCGAGCGCCGCGATGCTCGCCGTCATCAGCACCGGACGCAGCCGGCGCAGCGCGCCGTCGAACACGGCGGCTTCGATCGGCGCGCCGCTCGCGAGGAGCTGATTGAAATAGCTGACGAGCACGAGGCCGTTGAGCACCGCGATGCCGAGCAGCGCGATGAAGCCGACCGAGGCCGGCACGGACAGATATTGGCCCGAGATCCAGAGCGCGATGAGCCCGCCGACCAAAGCGAAAGGCACATTGGCCAGGATCAGCAGCGCCTGCCGGATCGAGCCGAGGGTGGCGAAGAGAACGATGAAGATCAGGCCGAGCGCGATCGGGACGACGATCGCGAGCCGCGCCATCGCGCGCTGCTGGTTTTCGAATTCGCCGCCCCAGACGAGGCGGTAGCCCGGCGGGAGCGGAACCTCCGCGGCCACCGCCTTCTGGGCGTCATCGACGAAACCGACGAGGTCGCGACCGTTGACATAGGCCTGGACGATCGAGAAGCGCGACCCGTCCTCGCGGTCGACCTTGACGGCGCCGGCTGTCCGCGAAAGCTGGGCGACGTCCCGGCTGCGGATCAAGCCGCCGTCGCCGGACGCCAGCTGCGTGTCCGAAAAGGCTTCCGGCGATTCGCGGAGATCCTGCGGGCCGCGCACGACGATGTCGGTCCGGCGGTTGGGCTCGATGACCAGCCCCGCGGGCGCCCCTTCGAGCAGCGAGCGCAACTCGTCTTCGATCCGGTTCACCGACAGCCTCGCGCGGCCAAGCGCCATGCGGTCGAGCTTGACCTGGAAATAATCGACGGTTCCCGCGGAGGGCGTCATCACCTCGGCCGCGCCCCGCACCTTGGAGATGGTCGATTTGATCCGGTTGGCGAGCGAGGAAAGGGTGTCGAGGTCAGGCCCGAAGATCTTGATCGCGAGGTTGCCGCGCGACCCGGTCAGCATTTCCGAAGTGCGCATTTCGATTGGCTGGGTGAAGGCGAATTCGACGCCGGGGAAATCCGACATGGCGTCGCGCAATTGGCCGAGCAGCCATTCCTTGTCCGGCTTGCGCCATTGGTCCTTCGGCTTGAGGACGAGGAAATTGTCGGCCTCGTTGAGGCCCATGGGATCGAGTCCGAGTTCGTCGGCGCCGACGCGCGTCACGATGCGCTCGACTTCCGGAACGGTCTTGAGCAATTGCCGTTGCAGCAGAAGATCGAGTTCGACGCTGTGGGCGAGATTGATCGACGGCAGCTTCGTCGTCTGCATGATGATGGCGCCTTCGTCCATCGTCGGCATGAAGGCCTTGCCGACCGCGCCATAGGCGAGGACCGCGGCGACCAGTCCGCTCGCGGCGACCAGGATGACCGGAAGCGGGCGGCGCAGGGCGAAACCGAGGACCGTTTTATAGGCCGGCGTCAGAATGCGCATGAGCCAGGGTTCGTGATGCCCCGCGACCTTGAGGAACATTGACGACAGGACGGGGGTCAGGGTCAGCGACAGGAGCAGCGACCCGCTCAGCGCGAAGATGATCGTGAGCGCGACCGGCGCGAACATCTTGCCCTCGAGCCCCTGGAGGGAAAGCAGCGGCAGGAACACCAGGCAGATGATGAAAATGCCGGAGGCGACCGGCGTCGCAACCTCCGCCGTCGACTGGTAGATGTGGTGCAGCCGCGGCGTCCTGCTGTCGCCGGCGCGGCCGAGCCGTTCGACATTGTTCTCGACCACGACCACGGCGGCGTCCACGATGAGGCCGATGGCGATGGCGAGGCCGCCCAGGCTCATGAGATTGGCCGACATGTCGAACCAGCGCATGATCAGGAAAGTGGTCAGGGCCGCCATCGGCAAGGTGACCGCCACGACAATCGCGGCGCGGAAATCGCCGAGGAAGAGCAGCAGCAGGACGATGACGAGGATTGTGGCTTCGATCAGAGCCTTCTTCACCGTTCCGACCGCCTTCTGGATGAGATCGGCGCGGTCATAGAAGACATTGATGGAGACGCCGGGCGGCAGGCTCGACTTCAACCCGTCGAGCCTTTCGCGCACGGCCTTGACGATGGCGCTGGCGTCGGCGCCGCGCAGGCCGATCACCAGCCCCTCGACGGCTTCGCCGACGCCGTTTTGCGTGACCGCGCCATAGCGCGTCAGGGAGCCGATGCGGACGGTCGCCACGTCCGAGACGCGCAGGATCCGGTCGCCTTCGGTCTTCAGGACGATCTGTTCGAGATCCTGCGGCGTCTTGATCGCGCCTTCCGAGCGGACGACGAGCGCCTTCTCGCCATCGACCAGGCGGCCTGCGCCGTCGTTGCGGTTGTTCGTTGAAATCGCGTCGGTGAGATCGGCGATGCCCAGACCCGCCGCTGCGAGCAAGCGCGAATCCGGAACGACCTCGAAGGTGCGGACAAAGCCGCCCAGGGCGTTGACGTCGGCCACGCCGGGAATGGTCCGCAGCGCGGGCCGGATCGTCCAGTCGAGCAGCGTGCGCCGTTCTTCGAGCGACAGGCTGTCGCCCTCGACGGTGAACATGAACACGTCCGAGAGCGGGGTCGAGATCGGCGCGAGGCCGCCCGAAATATTGGCGGGAAGGTCGCCGCGGACCGCGGCGAGACGCTCGGCGACCTGCTGGCGCGCCCAATAGAGGTCGGTTCCGTCCTGGAAATCGATCGTCAGGTCGGCGATCGCATATTTCGCGGACGAGCGCAGGATGGTTTTGCCGGGAATGCCGAGCAGCTCCATTTCGAGCGGCGTCACGACCCGAGTCTCAACCTCCTCCGGCGTCATGCCCGGCGCCTTCAGGATGATCTTGACCTGCACCTGGGCGATGTTCGGAAATGCGTCGATGGGGATGCGCATGAACGCATAGAGGCCGAAGCCGGCGATCAGCCCGGCGATGAGTAGGGTGAACAGGCGCTGAGACAGCGAGAATTCGACGAGACGCCGCAACATGCCTATTCCCCGGACATCATTTTTTCGAGCTGCGCGAGGCCGCTGATCGCGAGCCGCTGCCCTTGCTGAAGGTCGCCCTCCACCGTCGCGACCGTGGCCGTGCGGCCCTTGACGACGACGGGCGTCGGCGTGAAGCCGCCCTTCGTCTCGACGAAGACATGGGCCTTCCCGCCGATGAACGAGATGGCGTCGGCGTCGATCTCGAATTGCTGTTGCGCGGGCACCTTGACGATGGTGATCGACGTCGACTGTCCGGAAATGTGCTCGGGGCTCGCCGGAATTTGCGCCAGGAGCGTGGTCGAACGCGTCAAGGGATCGAGCGCGATGCCGACGGAGATCACCTTGCCGGCGTCGCCGTTGGGCAATTCGATCCGGTCGCCGACGGCGACCGCTCCGACCATGTTTCCGGGCAGTTGCGCCTGCAGCCAGAGCTCGCGGCTCGTGTCGACGACCAGGGCCGCGTCCATAGCCTGCAGGGCGGCGCCCGGCGCGGCCTTGATTTCGACGACACGGCCGTCCTTGGGCGCGGTCAGGCTGTAGCCGCCGTCCGCATTCAGCTTGATGTCGCCGATGGCCAGAAGGCGCCGGCTCTCGCTGACAAGGGCGCGGATTTTCTCGACCTGCGCGTCAGCCTCGGCGACCTTGCTCGTCGAGACGAGGTTTTTCTGGAACAGTTCGCGCTGGCGCCGCGCGATGGCTTCGGCCGCCTGCAGTTCGGCTTCCGCCTGCCTCAGACGAACCATCGCCTCCATGACGTCGCGGCTGGCCAGAACGACCAAGGGCTCGCCTTGGTGGACCGTCTGGCCGGGCAGGACCTTCACCGCGACGACGGTTCCCGCGAAGGGCGCCGTGATCGCGATGCGCGTATTGAGCGGCGGGATGATCGTCGCGGGCAGGGTGGCGACAAGGCTCTTCGTCGCGACCCGAACGTCCGTCAGCTTGATGTCGAGCTGTTTGACCTGATCGGGCGTGAGGGCGAGTTCGTTCCCTGCTGCGGCGGACGGCTGCGGCGTTCCGAGCAGCGTCGCCGCGGCCAGAAGCGCCGCCAAAACCCGAAAAGGCGCAAGGCCGAGATCGACGCGCGCCATCATTGGCCGCCAATCAGGCTTGCGCGGCTGAAATCGCGGGCTTGCGGCCCAATCCGCCGATGTCGAATCGCTCCGGACGCGTGTTGTCCTTCGCCAGGGAAAGCCGTTTTTCCCGCAGTGTCATCGTGAAGGGATCGAACGCGCCTTGCGCCTGCAATCATCATATGAAAAGCCTCGGACAACAGAAATGCGCTCGTCTGGTAGCAGACGCCGAAGGGTCTTCCCTGTCAACCGGATGCCGGTCGTGGCTTGGCGCAAAACTTCACCCTGTCAACGCTCGCCGCTGACGGGGTGTGCGCAACATTGCACAGCCAGGCTGACAATACGCTGACACGCGTGAGCGGCGCGGTCGCGCGCCAAACGGCGAGTCAGCGCCGTCCGTTGAAAACGTGTTCCTCAAGGAGATATTTCAGGCCGCGGCTCCACGAGACCTCGTCATTGCCGCGGATGTCCACGCTGCCGCCCTTGATCGGCGCGCCGGTCGCCGTGTCCACGATCCGGATATTGATGTTGAGGATCAGGTTGCTGACCTTCTGGACCCACGCGACGACCGCGACCTGCGCGCCCGCCGCCTTGGCGATGTCCGCCTCGCAGCCGTTGCAGTCGTGGATGTCCTTGACGGAATCGACCTGGGACTTCACCGACGCCAGGTCAATGACGTGATATTGGCCTGATTTTTCGAGCGCCTCTTTCAGATGGGCGGTCAAGGCCGCGATCCGCGCCGTTTCCTCCGGCGTGGTCTCCTGCGGCGATGAATTGACAAAGACGGCGTCGAAGACGGCGGCCTTGAGCGCTTCCGCGCGGGCTCCGGTCGTGGCGACCATGGCGAGAGCCGCCAGAACGATGAAGGCGAAGAAGTTTCTGGCGGGCATCGCGTTTCCGTTCGGTTTGGGGGGATTTGCTCTTTGCTCCGCGCAGGTTAACACGGAAGCATGCGGTCGCAAGGCCGCGCTCAAACGGGCCGGTTCGGCAGGGCCGGCATTCGCCGGAAGACACGCCATGTCGCACAAGACATCAACCGCCGTCCTCGGTCCCGCGCCTGCGCTCGCCGATTTTCCCTTCCGGGCGCGGGAAAAGCTGCGCTACGGCGACACCGACAGGCAGGGGCATGTGAATAACGCCGTCTTCGCCACATTCCTCGAAACGGGGCGGGTCGAAATGCTCATCAA
>JAJXYV010000041.1 GCA_021780435.1 Pseudomonadota bacterium | reverse complement strand
TGAGTTGCGATCTTGGCGGAAATTTCTTTCGGAAGGCTAACGGGACATGGCGAAAATCCTTGATGCGCTCAACGCCTGCGCCGGACTGTTCGGCGCCTGCGGCGTCGCGGCGGCCGCCGCCGCGGCCCATCTCTCCGGCGCGGAGCATCTGCATTCGGTCGCCCTGATCCTTCTCGCCCATGCGGCGGCCCTGCTTGGCTTGACCTCGCGGGCGCGCGAAGCAACGCCCGGCGCCCGCCTCTGGCTGGCCGCGGCTCTGGCGATCACGCTTGGCGCGGCCTTGTTTTCAGCGGACGTGACACTTCTGACCCTACGCGGCGCGCGGCTTTTCCCGATGGCCGCGCCAACCGGGGGAACCACGATGATCCTCGGCTGGCTCGCGGCCGGCGTCGCCAGTTTGATCGACCTGCGCCGCCGCTACCCTTCATTAACGGGCAAGCCCTTATCCTGACGTCAGGTTCCGACGCGGATCAGGGATGAAAGTCGCAATCGTTCATGAATGGCTGGTGACCCGCGCGGGCTCGGAGAAGGTCGTCGAGGAAATCCTCGGCCTTTATCCGGACGCCGACCTCTTCACCTTGATCTGCGCGCTGCCGCCCGGCCAGGACGGCATGATCCGCGGGCGCAAGGTCACGACCTCCTTCCTTCAGAACATGTGGGGCGCGCGCACGCGGCACCGCCTGTTCATGCCGCTCATGCCGCTGGCGGTCGAGCAATTCGACCTTTCGAGCTATGATCTGGTGATTTCCTCGTCCCACGCGGTCGCCAAGGGCGTCATCACCGGGCCAAACCAGGTCCATATCTCCTATATTCACTCGCCCATGCGCTACGCCTGGGATCTCCAGCACACCTATCTCGCGGAATCCGGCCTCACACGGGGCTTCCGCTCGGCGCTGGCGCGCGTACTCCTGCATTATCTGCGCATCTGGGACATGCGCACCGCCAACGGGCCGGAGCGGATGATCGCCAATTCCGCCTATATCGCCCGGCGCATCGCCAAGGTCTATCGCCGCGAGGCGGACGTGGTGTTTCCGCCTGTCGACATCGAGGCCATGCCCTTTTCCACCGAGCGCGGGGATTTCTACCTCGCCGCCTCGCGCATGACGCCCTACAAGCGCATGGCCCTGATCGCCAGCGCCTTCGCCCGGACGCCTGACAAGAAGCTGGTGATCATCGGCGACGGGCCGGAACTGCCGCTGGTGCGCCGCATCGCGACTCCGAATATCGAAGTCCTCGGCTATCTCGGCGACGCGCCGCTGCGCGACTACATGCGCCGCGCCAAGGCCTTCGTCTTTGCGGCGGAGGAGGATTTCGGCATCATGCCCGTCGAGGCCCAGGCCTGCGGCGCGCCGGTCATCGCCTTCGGGCGCGGCGGCGCGCTGGAGACGGTCGTCGGCCCGCAAGCCGCCCGGCCGACCGGCCTGTTCTTCGACAGCCAGAGCGAGGAGGCGATCATCGCGGCGGTTGAGCGCTTCGAGGCGGAATCGGAGCGTTTCCGGCCGGAAAACTGCCGCGCCAACGCCGAGCGCTTTTCGCAAAACGCGTTCCGTTCGGCCTTCAAGGCCATTGTGGACCAGGAGACTTCCCGGGTCCTGGCGGCGCGGCTCAGGGCGGCGTAAGGCCCCGGCCGCGCTTTTTGCAGTTTGCCCCGACGGCGCGGAAGGCTATTGTCGGCGCATGAAATTCAACATCAGATGGGTTCTGGCGGCGATCCTGGCCGCGCTTGTCGCATTGGCGGCCGCGCCCTGGACGGTCTCACAAAGCGCGCAAATCGGCGCGATCGAACGCGAAATTCGGGCGTCGTCAGATGTTCGGCTGACCTCGCACGGGCGCTCTGTCTTCGCCATGTTGCCTCGGCCGCATATCCGGATCTACGACGCCGATCTCGATTATCGCGAGGGCGCCGCCACGATCGCGGCCTCGAGCCTGCGCGTCGATCTCGGCTTTTCCGGCCTGTTCACCGGGCGGCTCAATCTGGCCCGCGTGGTTCTCGCCGACGCGGTTATCACCCTCGATCCGTCGCACATGCGGCTCGACGATCCCGTCGGCGTGACGGCGCAGAAAGCCCCCCTGCCCGGGGAGGTGGAGTTGATCAACGCCAGGGCGCTGCTCAAGGCCGCGGGCGCGGAGCCGCCTGAACTGGTCGCCGATCAGTGCGACGCGCGGCTCGACTTCAGCCGCGCCAGCGCGCCCGTCTCCGTGATCGGCCATTGCCTCCTGCCGGCCCTCGGCGGGGACCATGGGCCGATCCGTTTCGCTCTCTGGGTCGCCAAGCCCGACAAGCTGCCGAAGGGCGAGCAAAGTCCGATCACCCTGCGCGCAGAAGGCGAGAGCTTGCAGCTCAACCTCAACGGCGCTGTCGTCCTGAAGCCGCGCCCCCGTTTCCAGGGCCAGATCTCCGGACTAGCGCCTTCCTTGCGCCATGTCGCGCAATGGTTCGGCCTGGTCCTTCCGCTCCCCGGACATTATCGCGACGTCGCGATCAAGGGAGAAGCCTCCATCGAGCCGGGCGTCCTGTCCTTCCCGCAAATCGCCATCACGGTCGACGGCAACTCGCTCGACGGCGCGGCCTCGGTTCGCCTCGACGCGCAAAGGCCGCAGATCGCCGCCACGCTGGCTGGTTCGGACGTCAATCTCGACCCGATGTTCGAGGACATCCCGGCCATAACCTCCGCCGGGCAGTGGGGCCACGAATCCTTCGCGCCGTCCCATCTCGACGCCGCGGACCTCGACTTGCGCCTGTCAGCGAGTCACGTGCGTCTCGGCGAATTCCTGGCCGACAATGTCGCGATTTCCGCAATTCTCAAGAACGGACGTCTCGATCTGTCGCTTGCCGACGCTTCGACCTATTCGGGGCGCGCCCACGCGCGGGCGATCATCGCCGAAAGCGGGGCTGGCCTCGACCTGCGCGGCTCCGCGTCCGTCGAAAAGGTCGATTCCGCCGCTTTGCTGTGGGACGTCTTCCGGCGGCAATCGATTTCCGGCGTCGCCCGCGCGTCAGTCAGTTTCGAGACGAATGGCGAGAGTTTCTATGATCTCGCCAGCCATCTCGACGCGCGCGGCGATTTCAAGGTCCAATCCGGAGAGGTCTACGGCCTCGACCTGGGCCTCGCCTTCCGCCGGCTGGAACGCCAGCCGCTGACGGCGGGCGTTGAATTACGGTCCGGCCGCACCGCCTTCGACGAGCTTTCCGCGAAATTCAACATCGTTCAGGGACAGGCGGAAATCGAGGAAGGCGTCGCGCGTGAAGACCGGACGACCGTCTATTTTTCCGGGCGGCTCCAGATCCCGGACCGGACCCTGGACATGCACGCCGTCGCGACGCGCGCGCCGGCAGCCGCCCCCGACTCCACGCCCTTGCAGATCGGCTTCACCCTGTCCGGCGGCTGGGACGACGCCGTGCTCGCGCCCGACGCCCTCGGCCTGATCCAGCGCTCCGATGCAGCGGCGCCACTTCTGCCCAAGCCGCAAGCGCCGCAGAACTAGCCCATGTTCATCCGGCAATTCGAATATCTCGACGCCCTCGCCCGCGAAAAGCATTTTCGCCGCGCCGCCGAAGCCTGCCATGTCTCGCAGCCGACGCTGTCATCGGCGCTCGCGCAGCTGGAGGAAGAACTGGGCGTCCTGCTCATCGAGCGTGACCCACGCTTCCAGGGCCTGACCCGGGAAGGCGAGATCGTGCTCGCACGCGCGCGGCGGATGCTGGTCGAAATTGAAATGATGCGCGCCGAAATCGCCGAGGCCCGCGACGGCCTTTCGGGAAAGCTGCGCCTCGGCGTCATTCCCACGGCGTTGCCGCTGGCCGTTCATGTCACGGCGCCTTTCTGCGCCGCATGTCCCGCCGTGACGCTGGAGGTTCTGTCGCTCACATCGGCGGAAATCCTTGAGCGGCTCGAGGCCTTCGAACTCGACGCCGGCATGACCTATCTCGACAACGAGCCCCTGCCCGGCGTCGTCGCCAAGCCGATCTACGCCGAAACCTATTGCCTGCTGACCCGCGCCGACGGCCCGCTCGGCGGGCGCGACAGGATCAGCTGGTCGGAGGCCGCGGAGCTCAATCTTTGTCTCCTCACCCAGGACATGCAGAACCGCCGCATCATCGACGGCATTTTCCGATCGGTCGGCAAGGCCCCCAAGCCGACGATGGAGACCAACTCGATCTTCAATCTCTATACCCACGCCATGATCCCCGGGGTGAACAGCATCGCCTCGGCCCAGATTCTGGAATTCTTCGGCTTGCCTCCAAGCGTAAAGGCTCTGCCGCTGGTTGAGCCGGAAGCGCGGCGGATCGTCGGTCTGGTCGTGGTTGACCGCGATCCGGCGCCCCCGCTTGCCCGTCGCCTGATGCAGACAGCGACGCCATTTTCCGCCAATGACCAGATCGTCTCGACAAGTTTCGCGTCTCCTTCCGCCTCTGCGTAATGTCCGGCGCTTGCCGAGGACGGCGCTCCGGCGTCAAATGGGGCGCTCAACGCCTTCATCGGAGGCTGGATGACGCCCGTCGCTGAAATCATCCTCGGACGCGAGAGCCTGCCCGGCCTCCTCGCCACGCCGCCAGATCCGCGCGGCGTCGTGATTTTCGCCCATGGCTCCGGGTCCAGCCGCCTCAGCCCTCGCAACCGCCTCGTCGCCGAAGGGCTGAATGCGGCGGGCTACGCCACCTTGCTGTTCGATCTCCTGACGGAGGAAGAGGCCCGCGACCGACGCAACGTGTTCGACATCGCGCTGCTGAGTTCGCGCCTGGCCGAAGCCGTGGATTGGGCGCGTGGCGACGATCGGCTTTTCGCCCTTCCCTTCGGCCTTTTCGGCGCCAGCACCGGCGCGGCGGCGGCGATCGTCGCCGCTGTCGAGCGGCGCGCCGACGTTTCGGCGGTCGTATCGCGCGGCGGCCGTCCCGATCTCGCCGAAGAAAGGATCGGCGCGCTGAACGCGCCGATCCTTTTCATCGTCGGCGGCGACGACCCCGAGGTCCTGGCGCTCAACCGCAGCGCGCAGGGCATTTGCCGGGTGTGGAGCGAGCTGAAGGTGGTTCCGGGAGCAACCCATCTGTTCGAGGAGCCGGGCGCGCTCGAACAAGTGATCGCTGCGGCGACGAAATGGTTCGACCGTCATTTGCAGCCCCGTCCTGTCCAGTTCGAGGACCGCGAAAGCGCCGGCCGGATTCTCGCCCGCGCCCTTGTCCGCCGCGCGCCGCGCGATCCGGTGGTCTACGCCCTGCCGCGCGGCGGCGTTCCGGTCGCCGCGCCGGTCGCCCGCGCGCTTGGCGCGCCGCTCGACCTCATTCTCGCCCGCAAGATCGGAACGCCCGGGAACCCGGAACTCGCGCTTGGCGCCGCAGTGGATGGCGAGAGGCCGGACATTGTCGTCAATCACGACATCGCCGCGGCGCTTGGTTTGAGCGAGCAGGCGATCGGCAAGCTCGCCACGCGCGAATTCGCCGAGATCGAACGGCGGCGCAAAACCTATCTCGGCGACGCGCCGCCGATTCCCGCGCGCGGCCGCGCCGCGATCCTGGTCGACGACGGCGTTGCAACCGGCGCAAGCATGGAGGCCGCCCTCCGCGCGGTGCGGCGGCGCGATCCGGACCGCGTGATTCTCGCCGTCCCGGTCGCCGCCCCGGACTCGCTGGACCGCCTGGCCGCCCTCGCCGACGAGGTCATCTGTCTCGCCCAGCCCTGGAGTTTCCAAGGCGTAGGGCAATTCTACCGCAATTTCCATCAGCTTGACGACGACGAGGTCAAGCGCGCATTGGCCGAATTCAGCAGCCGGAGGTGATGGGTTCAGCCGTTTCGTCGGGAAATCAAGGATGAGAGGCGTCTCATGAGACTGACCTATTCCTGCCGCTGCGGCTCATCGCGGGTTGCCGTCGACGGCGAGCCGATCGGACGTTTCATTTGTCACTGTCTGATCTGCCAGGCGGTATACAAGAAGCCTTTCGCCGACGTGACAGTTTTTGACGCCCGCGCCGTCTCGCCGATCGAGCCGCATAGCATCCTGTTCAAGAAATATCGCCGCCCGCCGGCCGTCGACCGCGGCTTGTGTTCGAACTGCGGCGATCCGGTCGTCGGCTTCCTCTCGGCGCCTCCGCTGCCGCGTCGCGCCTTCGTGCCTTCGAAATATCTTGAAGCGGAACCTCTGGCGCGTGCGCCGCTCCGGCATATTTTCTATCATCGCCGGGTCAGGGATGTCGCCGACGACATTCCGAAGATCAGCGGCTACTGGCCAAGCGAGTTGTTTTTGATCGGCATGATTTATTTCGGACTGTTCCGGCGGTGACGCCTCGAAGGCGCGGTCCGCTCGCATCGCGCCAAAGGCCTTCCATTCGCGAGAAGACAAATTCAAGACCGCGGTGGCCGCAAACGGCCTTAACGCGGCTTGGGCGCGTAAAGCGGCAGTTCGAATTCAAAGATCGAACCGCGCGGCGCGTTCGGCCGATAGAAAATGGCGCCGCCGTGGCTTTCGACGATGCTCTTGCCGATCGATAGCCCGACGCCCATGCCCCGATGCTTGGTGGTGAAGAAGGGATCGAACAATTCTGCGGCCGCCCCGTCCTCCACGCCAACGCCATTGTCGGCGACGCTGACCATGACATGACCGGAATCCGAGCGACTTGTCTCTATGGTGATCTCCGGGGCTTCGGCGTCAATAAGCGCGTCGTCGGCGTTGCGCAAAAGATTGATGAGCACCTGTTCGATCTGAATCGGATCGACGAAGACCTGAACGCCAGCGACTTCCGGACCGGGCGGCGTCCTTACGATCCGCGGCCGAGTGCGCAAATGGACGAGGCTCAAGGCGTCGTCGATCAGGGACTCGACCGCGACGGCGCGACGCTCGGGCGGGCGCTTCTCGATAAACCCGCGCAGGCGCTTGATAATTTCGGCGGCGCGGCGCGCCTGTTCCTCGATTTTGGCGATCAGATCTGTTTCCGCGGCCTTGCCGATCGTCGCCCGCGCGCGGCGATAGGCGGCGGCGAAATTGAGGATGGCGGCGACCGGTTGGCCGACCTCATGGGCGAGGCCCGCGACCGTCTCGCCCATGTCGTTGACACGGCTGACATGCGCCAGTTCCTCGCGGAGCAGGCTGACCCGTCGCCGCTCCGCCTCGATCGGACTCAGGTCGCGCATGATTCCGACGAAAAGCAGGTCATCGGTCATGCCCGCCTCGCTCACGGTCAACTCAAGCGGAAAGGTTTCGTCATTCTTGCGTCGGCCTTCGACCACGCGCCGCTGGCCGATGATCTGCTTCCCATCGCCGCGGAGATAGGCGTCGAAATTGGAATTGTGCCGCAGCACGTAAGGCTCGGGCATCAGCTGGTTGATATTTTTCCCGAGCAATTCCTGCAGCGAATAGCCGAACACGTCCTGCGCCGCGGGATTGGCGGAAATGATCGCGCCATTGCGGTCGCTTGTCACGATCGCATCCATCGCGGAATCGAAAATGGCGGTCACGCGGCGTTCATTGTCGTGAAGCGCCTGCTGCATGCGGACGCGCTCGGTGATGTCCTCCGAAACGATGACGACGCCGCCGATCTCGCCGCTATTCAGGCGCCAGGGCTGAACCTCCCAGCGCACCCAGGCTTCCCGCCCATCCGCGCGCACTATATGGTCCTGCTCGCTGCGCACGGCTTCGCCCGCCAACGCGCGCCGATGCGCATCCTTCCATGCCTGGGGAAAATTCGGCAATTCGGCATAGTGCCATTTGCCGCCGATTTCGCGATCAAGGCCTCGCGCTTCGCACCAGCGCGCGCTGGCGCCGAGATAATGCATCTCCCTGTCGAACATCGCGATCGCGGCCGGCGCCTGCTGAACAAAGTCACGGAGCTGTTCGACTTCCGCGCGGATCGCGGCTTCGCTTGCGTGCCTCGCGCGCGCGAGGAGATGCGGAAATCGCGCAAGGACAATATAGCCCGCGGCGCCGAAGAGAAAATCGAAGGATGCGGCGAAGTGAACCGGCTCATCCAACCGCCCCAGCATCATGGCGCCCAGCCCGAGGTGCGCGAATATAGAGAAGACCGCCACCGCCACCAACCCGCCGACCACGCCGCACAGGAGAGCGGAAATGACCACAGCCGGATAGAAAATGTCGTCCCGGATGAAAATGTCGACCGAGCCGGGAATCAAGCCGTAAAGGAATCCGACGGCGATTATGACCATCGCGCAGGCGAGGGCCTTCATATGCAGCGGCGTCGCCTCGAGGGCTTCGAAATAATCCAGCGCGCGCCGTTCGATCGCCGAAACGGCGCTCGGCGCGGAAATTACGTTCTTGCCGAATTCGTCCAAATGACGCCTCCGCGCCTCCTCCAGGCGCAGCCAGACTAGCCCATCGCGCTGGCGCTTTCCAAGGCCCACGACGGCTGCTAGGCTCTGCTCAAGGCGACTTTTGAGCCAAATCATGCCATTTGGACGGATCTGGATGCATTCTTATCCATTATTGCCGACCGGCGGAGCCGGCTCCTGCGCTCGGTCGGTTCGGTCGAGAACGCAGGCGCCACAAATCGAGGGCCGTGGCGGCAGGGAGTTTGCTCCATGACCAGCGGACGGCTTGTCCATGTTATCGAAGACGATCTCGGAGTCCGGGAATCGCTCGCCCTTCTCCTGCAAAGCGCGGGGCTGGACACCCGGCTTTATGCTTCCGCGAAGGAATTCCTTGAAACCAGTCCCCCGCACTCGGGCTGCGTCGTCAGCGATATTCGCATGCCGGAAATGAACGGCCTCGAACTGCTCGAAGAAATGAAGAGGCGGCGGCTGCCCATGCCGGTCATCCTGATGACCGCCTTCGGCGACGTTCCCCAGGCGGTCAGGGCCATGAAACTCGGCGCCGTCGATTTCATCGAGAAACCCTTCGATGACGAATTGATGGTTTCGTCGGTCCGCGCCGCCCTCGCGCGGCGCGGCGACGGCGGCGCGCTCGCCGCCCGGGAAAAGCTCAATAATCTCACGGCGCGGGAAAAAGATGTCCTTCACGGGTTGATCAAGGGCAAACTCAACAAGACCATCGCCTATGAACTCGGCGTCAGCGTCCGCACGGTCGAGACCCATCGCGCCAATCTCATGACCAAGACGCAAGCGCGAAGCCTCTCCGAACTGATCCGGATGTCTCTGATCGCCGGCGGCGCCGAAGCCGAGGCTTGAACGCGCAAGGCCTTATTGCGAAGGCGCGACCGGATGGGGCGCGGCCGCAGGGTGAGCCGGCGCCGCGGCGTGGGCCGGCGCGGCGCTCGTGGGCGCGACGTGACCCGCCGGCTTCTTCCCTTGCGTCGCCGGCGCTACTTCGACGAGGGGATCGCCAGGAATGTCCGCCAGCGCCATCGTGTCGTCGGGCAAGCGCGTCCAGACGCGGGTCTGGCCGAACAAGGGCGTCGCGACATAACCTCGCAGATTGAGCTTCTGATTATCCGGCGTGACGTCGAGTTCGGCGCTCCAGACGGAGCCGTTGCGCGGATCGAGGATCTTTCCGTCCTCATATTTGGCGACGCCATGCTTTTTCATGCCCCAGACGATCACCAGTCCCAGCATAGGCTTGTCCTTTTTTTCGCCCGGACAATGCGTGCAGAGCGGGTTTTCCGGCGGGTCTTCGGGATAGGTGATTTCCTTGACGAGCCGGCCCTCGTAGAGCCCGTCTTTTTCGTAGAAATAGAAAATTCCGCCCGGCTTGCCGTCGTCGTTATAGGCCGTCCAGAAGCCGGTGAGCACAGGACCCGCGGCAGGTTCGGCCGGCTTGGCGGGAGCTGGTTTGGCAGGGGAAGGGGCGGGAGCGGCGGGAGCGGCGGGAGCCGGTTTGGCGGGAGCCGGCTTGACGTTTTCCGCCAAGGCGGACGGCGAGGACGCAAGAACGAAGGCGGCGACGCCAAGACCGCTCAGCGCGCGCAAGGCGGGCTTGGATGAAAAGAAAGAAATTCTGGCGCGCATGCGCGCTCTCCTCAGGCTCGGGTCAAAGGCGAACATAAACCATTGTTACCACGCTTGATGGAGAAATTCAGACAGGAATGAGACAGGGTCAAGGGGCTCTCCCGACTTGTTTTTCTCTTTCGCGCCAAGACCTGAGCGAGAAATATTAACCATTTCTTGAAGCCTGCGGCGTTAGGAGGAACGTTCCGAGCGCCCGGCCGTCCCCAGGTCCGATTTCGTGATCAAGACCTTTTCCTCTGCTGCATTCTCTGCCGCCCGGGCGCGCGTCGCGGCGCCGGGGGACACTGCGGCCGACAGCCTTCTTGACTATCTGCTTTTCGGTCCGGACGAAAGGCGAGGCGGCCTTGGCGACGCCCCACGCCGCGCCGCAGGCGAGATCTGGCTGTCGTCCTGCGAGGCCGCCGGCATCTCGCCGCGCGCTTTCGAGGCTGCGCGCAAGGCGCAAAACCTTGTCCTGAGCGCCGAGTCTTCGCTTGCCCTTCCGCAATGGTTCGACGAAATCCGGCGTCGCCTTGCAACCTTGATGGCGGACCCGGACTGCGCCGCGATTCTCGCGGCTTCCCCGGTAGAAGCCGAAACCACTTTCGAAGCGCTTGCCCGCGCTGTCGTCAGCCGGCCCTTGGCCCATATCGCGGCCGCGCCGCCCGAACGTCCCGAAGCCGCCTTGTCCGCTGATGAATCGTTCAGCCTGCGCGATCGCTATGGCCTGGCGCTCCCTTCCGATGAAATCGACGCCCAAGTCGTCTCCCTTACGGCCAAGGCGGTCGCGGACGGCAAGGATGTCGTCCTTCATGTGGCCGATTGTTCGGAAACGGGCCTTGGAGGGCCGTCGCGCGCTTGCGTCGCCGCGCTGGAGCAAGCTTTTCCGGATCGCCTTCTCGTCCTGATCGACGGGCGGCAAATGCGCGGCGAACGGGCGACCGCCTCGGCCGACCTCGGCGCGGGCCGCGCGATCCTGATCTCGGGCTCGACCTTCGCCGGCGGGCCGATCGGCGCCGCCGCCCTGCTCCTGCCGCCCTCCTTGATCGAGAAAATCAGTCGCGTCGAGCTTCCGCCCGCGCTTCGGACCCACGCCGCCGCGTTGGACTGGCCTTTGCCCTTGCGCGAACGGCTGCGCGACGAATTCGGCGCGCTCGCCGATCCCCGCGTCGGTCTGCGCTGGGAATGCGCCCTGGCCGAACTGGAATGCTTCTCCGAAATCGCACCAGAGCAGCGCGCGAAGATCCGCTCCGCCTTCCTTGGCGAAGTCCGGCGCCATCTGGCGGCGACGCCCTGGCTGAAAGCGGCCGATTTCCATGAACGCGCTGCTGATGCGCCGAGCATCACGCCAATCCTGACCTTCGACGACAGCGGACGGGCGATCAAGACCTCGGGCCTGCGCCGCGCGCTCGCCGATCCTGCGGCCCGGCCGGGACGCCTTGCCGCCCGCGGGCGGCCGGTTCGGCTCGGAGGCCCGGTGACGATCGGCGCCCGCAAGGCGCTCCGCCTCGCGCTCGGGGCGTCTCAGATCAATGATGTCTCGGCAAGACTCGCGACAGGCCTCGATTTCTCTACAGCCTTCCAGCCGCTTGCCGACGATTTGCGCGAGACTTTCGCCCTTTGGAGCGAGTTGGCGCAGGACCTCCGTTAGCTTCAGTTCAGCAGAATCAATCCCGACCCGCGATGCGGCCGCGCCGGGCGCGACGGCTGCGAAGCCGGCCCGGGCGGCTGAGGCGACGTCTCGGCCTCCGGCTCGAAGGGCGTCTGCCGCGCCAGCGAACCGTGAATGCGCTTGATGCTTCCTTCTTCCGGCCAGAAGGTGAAGACCAGCTTTTTCGGGCCGGCGTGCATCTTGAACCGCCCGGAAAAGCCTTTCACATGGCTTTCGCCTGTGAAAAGCCGATCCTCGACGCCTCCTGTGACTTCACCTGCCAGGCCGCGCGTCGCCTCGCGCCATTCGCCGCGCGCGCCATCGCCCTCCGCAAGGATCTCCGCGCGAATGTCGAATTTATAAGCTTCCGACTCGCAGACGATGTTCTGCGACAAGGCGCGGCCTTCGCCGGCCACGGCGCCGGTCGCGCGGCAGGAGAGGCTCTGCCTTTGCCCTTCGGCGCCGACCGTGTGGCCGCTGCCGCGAAACCCGCCCTCGAAGGCGGAAAAGCCGTCAGCCTCCGCCCGCCCCGCCGAGGCTCCCGCGAAGGCCAGAGCGACGGCGCAAAAAAGACCCAGCGAAGGCCAATGCGCGCGGCGGGCGGATGCGGGCGTCTTCATCGAAAAACCTTTCCGGTGCTCCGTCAAAACTCGATCAGGACGCCGATCCCGAGCAAGGAGGCGAAAAGCGCCTGGGTCTGGGCCGTCCGCGCGAGCAGCAGATTGAGGCCGAGCCCGGGCGGCGTCTCGTCCAGCTTCCTGACCAGACCCCATGCCATGGGCAAGGCGCCAAACGCCAGCCAGGATGCGCGACGCGGCGCCAAAACGACGAGGAATGCGGCCAGCAGGAAAGGCGCGAACAACATGGCGGCGTAAAGGGCGCGCGACAGCGACGGCCCCGCGACAATGGCGAGCGTCCGCCGCCCGATGCGAGCGTCCGCCGCGGCGTCACGGTAATTGTTGACCATCAGCACGCCCGCCGCGAACAGGCCGAGCGCGAGCCCGGCGATCAACGCCTCGGGCGCGAGCGCTCCCGCGCTCAGCCAAAAAGTTCCGCCGACGGCGCCGAGGCCGAAAAAGGCGATAACGAACAGTTCGCCGAGGGGCGTGTAGGAAATCGGCGCCGGCCCTCCGGTATAGGCCCAACCGGCCACAATGGACAGCGCGCCGAGGACGAGGATCGGCCAGCCGCCCACAGCCGCCAGATATAGCCCGCCGAGCGCGGCGAGCGCGAAAAACCCATAGGCCGCGCCCTTGATCTCGCCCGGCGCGAGCAGGCCGCTGGCGGCGGCGCGCCGAGGCCCAAGCCGGTCTGGCCCGTCGCCGCCGCGCTCGAAGTCTCGGACGTCATTGAAAAGATTGGTCGCGATCTGGATGCAGACGGCCGAGAACGCGGCGACGCCCACAGCTGCAAGATCGACATGGCCGGCGAAGGCTTGCGCCAGACAGGCCCCAAGGAAAACCGGCGCCAGAGCCATGGAGAGCGTACGCGGCCGCATGGCGGCGATCCAGTTGGCGAGCCGCGTCGCGCCCGCTTCGCTCCGGCTCATGCGCTTGCCCTTGTTCCGATCGTCGCCGCGGCGCGGCGCTCGAAGGCGTCCAGGACCCGGCGCTCAAAGTCCTTGCCCGCCAGCGTCGCGCCGGCGTTGAGCAGGGGCGAGGCGAATTCCAGCATCCATTGGCAGGTCAGGCGGCATCCCTCGCGCTGAGACTCGAACAGCCAGCGCAGGCGAAAGGCGCGCAGCGGTCCATCGCTCGACTCGATGACCAGTTCACGCGGCGGATCGGCCCGCGCCTCGCTGACGAAACGAACCTGCCACGGACCGGCGCCAAAGACATTCTCGACCCGTCGCAAGGCGCCCTCGCCGGAGAGGACGCGCGCGCGCCGGCAGAACGGCGCGAAGGTCGGATAGGATTCGATGTCGTCGACCAGCGCGAACAGATCGGCGGGCGCGTAATGCGGAAAGGTCTTCGTGAATTCGCCCCGCATGGAATTTCGTCCC